>NZ_DLGY01000026.1:0-320677 GCF_002482945.1 Flavobacterium sp. UBA7682 | reverse complement strand
TTGTCTTCTGCCATTATGACCAACAACTTGCGTGAAGCGGAAGCTTTCCTTTCGGTTGCTGGTTCAGAATGTGGTATTGCCAACGTCAACATAGGAACTTCAGGAGCTGAAATCGGTGGCGCTTTTGGTGGTGAAAAAGAAACCGGCGGTGGCCGCGAATCTGGTTCTGATGCTTGGAAAGTGTATATGAGAAGACAAACCAATACAATCAATTATACTACGAGTTTGCCATTGGCACAAGGGATTAAATTTGATTTGTAATTAATCGGAAAAGAAATAAAAAAAGAAAACCCTGCAAATTACGCAGGGTTTTTTTATGTTTTCAAACAATATTAATACAAACTAAAAAGACAACTAAAATAGTTATTAACCCTACTATAAATGCGAGCAGAGGCCTCTCTTCTATTGATGTTTTTATGCTGACTTTAAAACCATTGAATAGTCCAATAAAAATAGCTCCAACAAACTTAATTGGATGACCACCAAACACAGTTTAAATTTTTAATTTGTTCGTAAATAGACCTACTTCGTCTTCTTAACATACTGGGTCAAAATCACAATGTGTTGTCCTTCGACTCTGCCTTCTATTTGTTCGGCATTGTCCCAAACCACTTTGATATTGTGAACGGCTGCACCGCGTTTGGCAGTGAAGTTTGCCCCTTTTACATCCAAATCTTTTATCAAAACCACGGAATCACCATCGAATAAAAGATTGCCATTGCTGTCTTTGTGCACAATTTTACCTTCTTCCTCTTCGCCTTCTCCGGTAGCTTTTGCCCATTCAAGCGCATCTTCATCCAAATACATCATATCAAGCAAATCATGATTTTTCAAACGTGCTAACATTCTCCAAGAAACAATCTGCACCGGAAGATTTTCATTCCACATGCTTTCGCTTAAACCACGCCAATCATTGGCATTAGTTGTATCTGGATTTTCGATTTGGTCTTTTAAAGATTTTGTGATTAAAATACAGTTCTCAGGAACATCTTCGGTTTTTGGTGCTACCAAATACACTACTAAATTTTCTTCGCTTCCGCTGATTTCACATTTAGAATAGCTTCTGTCTCTCAATCTTTTCTCAGTAACAATGCTCATTATCTATCTCTTATAAATTAAATGTTGCACCAATCTGAAAGACAAACTGGTTGTTAAATCGTTCGTAACCTATAGCATCCGGATTGTATTTTGCTAAAGGAAATCCGGCTTCAGAATAAACTCCGAAACCTTGGGTAAAGAAATATCTTGCGCCAAAATGAGCACCGAAATTTCGCAATCCTAAATCCAATCCCGGATAGAAGTCAAATTTATCGCTGATGTTGATTACATTGCCAATATTTGCATTGAAACGCAATTTCGCATCAAATCGGTCATCAAACTTTGGGGTTCCGCCTCTTTCCGTAGTATTTAAAAGATAGGAAACTGAAGCACCAACCGAAATGTTATCACCCAAACCATAATCTGTCATAACAGCAATTCCGGTCGCATATTCCTGCATCGTGGCACCTACTTGGAATTTGACATCCTTTTTCCCTTTAAAGGCTTGCGCATTGGCAAAACCTATTGTCAATAAAAGAGCAATCAATGTAATTTTTTTCATTTGTATCGAATTTAAAGTGCAAATATAGTCCATTAGAAAATAGTAACTTGTAGAATTAATTTGAAATCAATTTCTACCTTTTTCGTTAAAATACAATTCGTTCAACGGTTCGCTTTGCCAAAATTCTTTGGTATTGACATCCATAATGGTCAATGGTCCTTTAAAAGCGGCACCGGTATCAACATTCCAAACACTAGCTTTTTGCACCGGAACCGTTTCTCCGATTCGCGTCACCGGAGTATGTCCGATATAAACTTCAGTATACAAAGTCAATCTTCTTGGATACAACCAACTGCTTTTTGAAATGGATGAATCTAAAGCCAATGCTGATTCCCAAAGCGTTCTATCCCAATAAAACAATTTGGGGAAATATTCATAATGAACGCCATTCATGTTGGTAAATCCGGCATGAACAAACAATCGGTTTTCATCATCGAGAAAATAATTCTCCAATCCTATCAGAAAGTCAATATGCAACTTCTTTGTCGCTTCTGAAATATCGGAATAAGCCAAAACCGTAGCTTCACCACCGTGTTTGTACCACATTTTTTCATCAAAATTCTTAGTGTTGCCTTCGAGCCAATCTAATAGCAACTCATCGTGATTGCCGCGTAAAAAAATGCAGTTTTGCTTTTTACCCAAATCAATTAAATAATTGATTACTTGTGGTGATTCGCTCCAACCATCAACATAATCTCCAAGAAAAATAAGCGTGTCATCCTTGGTCACATTCGCTCTTTCCATAATTTGGTGAAGTGCTCTTAATCCACCGTGAATGTCGCCTATTACTAATATTCTACCCATTAATTTCGTTGTATTTCATTTTTCTTAAAATGCGCATCGCTTCTTTAAAGCTCAAATAAACATTGGCTTTCTTTTGTGCCTTTAAATACGGTTTTGCATCAATCAGTTTTTGCTTTGCATCCTCAAATCCGTTCAAATAGCAAATCATCAAAGTGGAAGATAAATTCTCTAAATCCTTTTCTTCTCGCTCAGACAAAGTAATTCCTTTTTGCAATTTATTAATTAAAGCTAAATTAGAATTATAAATGTGATGCAGCATTTTTTTATTGTAAGCCGGCGGTTCAAACAGCATTTTTGTTTCCATTTTGTAATATCCATTGTCAAAAAAACGGATCGTCAATTGTTCCAATGGATAAAAACTCGTTTTGTCATTCAGCCCAAGCGGAACGTGTTCTACAATCGTAAAACTATGGTCGTCATATTCAATAGAAACCACATCTAGTGCCGAATAAAAAAGCTTGACCCTTTCATTGATTAATTCAATATCTACCCGAGAAAGATAAGTTGTATCTCGGATTTTTTTCGGAATTCCGGCCCAACAAATCACAAATAATTCTTTAAAAACTCTATATTTTGAAGGCATATCGCCATGTCGCACATTCATAAAATCCATCACGCCGTCAAGCGTATAAGCAATGCTGTTCCGCGAACTGTTTTCAATACTGATGACAGTTTCGATATTCTGCTTTGAATACGGAATCTTATCTTCGGTCGGCATCGAATTGCTTCCAACTCTCACAAAAACCGTATTCGCCAAAATGGTGTGAATGTTTTTCTTGAAAAAGGAAATTTTGTGCTTCGGTTTAATCGTTACCAAACCCACTACTCGGTCTTTAGGCAAATTAGGAAACGGTACATTTTCGTATTGAATTTTCGGCGGATTTTCTAAATAAGCATTGACCAAATTCTGTATCCGACTGTCGTCAAAAAAGTCGTCACCCATGATTTCATTGTCCTGATCTTCTACACCAACAACTATGTAAGAATTATTCGAAGGATTAGAATTGGACAATGCGCAAATGTGTTTTAAAAACTTGGCTTTTCCTTCTTTGGTATGCAAATTCAACTGACGCTTCTTGTCATAAAAACTGCACTCATCATTGTGAGCTAATAAATTCTTGATAAGCAAACGTTTATTAATCATATTTTGAGTGTTCAGTGCTCAGTTTTGAGTGTTCAGTTACTGCCAACTAATTACTGAACACTGAATACTAAATTTAAGGTACTTTATTTCCCATACTTTCCGTCCAAATGGCAAACCAATCTTCTTGCTCCAATTGCAATTCTGCGGCTTTGATTAAGGCTTGAATTCGAGCCACATTAACCGTTCCGGCAACCGGAAGGACTTTCGCAGGATGCTTTAATATCCACGCCAACAAAATGGTATCCGAACCAAAATGATATTTCTTCACTAATTCTGCCAATAATATCTTCAATCTTCTGGTTTGCTCAATATCTTCCCTAAATACTGTTCCTAGCGGATTCCAACTCATCGGACGAATGTTGTGCATTTGCATATAATCAAAACTGCCGTCCAACATCGCTTCGTGATGCGTTGCCGAAAATTGGACTTGGTTATAACTGATTTGGGTTTTTTGACGAATCAATTCCGTTTGCCAAGACGTAAAATTAGACAATCCGAAATCAATAATCTTGCCTTCTTTTTTAAGTGTTGAAACGGCTTCCGCAATTTCATCAGCTTCCATTAACGGACTTGGTCTATGCAATAACAAAACATCTAAATAATCTGTTTTGAGATTTTTTAGCGAATTTTCTACTGACCAAATGATATAGTCTTTAGAATAATCATAGTGCTTGATTTTGTTGTCTCTTCCTTTGATGTGTTGAATACCGCATTTCGAGATTAATTGAAGTCTTTTTCGGTCTATTCTACTTTGGGCGAAAGCCTTGCCAAAATCAGCTTCTGTAGTATAATCGCCGTAAATATCAGCGTGGTCAAAAGTAGTAATCTGGTTTTCGATACAAAGTTGTATCAAATGCTCCATTTCGGAAGTGTTTAGTTTTTTATCCCAAATACCCCAATTCATGGTTCCGGCAATTATGGGCGAAAGTTTTGTTTGCATTTTTATGTTTTTTTAGAAGTGTGTTGCAATTGTTTTTGTTTTTTGTCCTTTGGAAAATTTTCTTATTTTGCCAACGAAAAATCGTAAAACAGATTAGGTCTTAAAATTATAAAAAGAAAATCATAAATCATCCTTAAAATTGGGATGTTTTATAAAGTTTTAACGCATTATTAACATCGCGTAACCTAATAAATTTTCACTTTTGAAATGTTAAAATTATAACGTACATACATTAGCATAAATAGAACACTATGGAAGAAAATGGTACTGCTTTAGATATCAGAGCAATTAATGCAAAAATAGAACATGAAAGTGCTTTTATCGACTTGTTGGCAATGGAAATGAACAAAGTCATTGTCGGTCAAAAACACATGGTAGAAAGATTGTTAATTGGACTATTAGGACAAGGCCATATTCTTTTGGAAGGTGTTCCGGGATTAGCAAAAACCTTAGCCATCAATACTTTGTCACAAGCTATTGACGGCAGTTTCAGTCGTATTCAGTTTACTCCGGATTTGTTACCGGCGGACGTAATTGGAACAATGATTTACAACATTAAAGCCAATGAGTTTTCGATTAAAAAAGGACCTATTTTTGCCAATTTCGTTTTAGCAGATGAGATAAACCGTGCGCCGGCCAAAGTACAATCGGCTTTGTTAGAAGCGATGCAGGAAAAACAAGTAACAATTGGCGATACAACCTTCAAATTAGACAGGCCATTTTTAGTATTGGCTACGCAAAATCCGATTGAACAAGAAGGAACTTATCCTTTACCGGAAGCACAAGTCGATCGTTTTATGCTAAAAACCGTAATCGATTATCCAAAAATGGATGAAGAAAGAATGGTGATCCGTCAAAACTTAAAAGGCGCATACGAAAAAGTAAATTCGGTAGTTTCTGTTGACCAAATTCTACGTGCACAAGAGGCCGTTCGTGAAGTGTACATGGACGAAAAAATCGAAAAATACATTCTAGACATCATCTTTGCGACGCGTTTCCCTGAAAAATATAAATTAGAAAGTCTAAAACCGCTTATCAGTTTCGGAGCTTCTCCTCGTGGAAGTATCAACTTGGCAACTGCTGCCAAATGTTATGCTTTCATCAAACGTCGCGGCTACGTAATTCCGGAAGATGTCCGTGCTGTAGTTCACGATGTATTGCGTCACAGAATCGGAGTAACTTACGAAGCCGAAGCCGAAAACATAACTTCTGTTGATATCATCAACAAAATCGTAAACGAAATTGAAGTACCTTAATTCAAAGTTGGCAGTGGTCAGTTTTGAGTGGTCAGTTATTTATTTTTCTTAGAAAATTTTACTGAACACTAATTTCTGAACACTGAACACTATCTAAAATGGAAACAAAAGACCTTCTCAAAAAAGTTCGTAAAATCGAAATCAAAACCCGAAGATTGAGTGATCATATCTTCTCGGGTGAATACCACACATCGTTCAAAGGCCGTGGTATGACGTTTTCGGAAGTGCGTCAGTACCAATTTGGCGATGACATTCGCGCCATCGACTGGAATGTGACGGCTCGTTACAACGAACCGTATGTGAAAGTTTTTGAAGAAGAACGCGAATTGACCATGATGTTGATGGTAGACATTTCGGGTTCGGAAAGTTTTGGAACCAAAAACCAACTGAAAAGCGAAATCGTCACCGAAATTGCCGCAACCATGGCTTTTTCAGCGACACAAAACAACGATAAAATTGGCTTGATTTTATTTTCAGACCAAATCGAATTATACATTCCGCCGAAAAAAGGGAAATCACACGTATTGCGCATCATTCGGGAGTTAATTGAATTCCAACCGAAAAGCAAAAGAACCGATTTGTCTCAAGCATTGAAATTCCTATCCGGAACGCAAAAAAAGAAAGCAATTGTGTTTGTGATTTCAGATTTTATGGTCGAAGACGATTACGAAAAAACCTTAAAAATTGCCGGAAAGAAACACGATATCACTGGTGTCAGAGTCTACGACATTCGTGAAGAAAAAATGCCAAATATCGGAATGGTTGAAATGGAAGATGCCGAAACCGGAGAAGTTTTAGTCGTCAACACAGGTTCTAAAAAAGCACGTTTGAGCTACGAAAAACAGTACCAAGACAAAGTGAATTATTTCAAAGATATTTTCTCTAAATGTGGTTCAGGAACCGTAAACACGCGTGTGGACGAAAGTTATGTTACTAAATTATTGGGGTATTTTAAATCGAGATGAAAAATTTAACCGCAAAGAAGGCAAAGAAGACGCAATGCTCGCAAAGCATTCCTTCAGAAATTTAACTTTGCAACCTTTGCGAAAACTTAGCGCTCTTTGCGGTTAAGAAAAACTAAAAATGAAATTAAAGTTATACATATTATTTTTACTAACATCAGTAGCTCTTTTCGCGCAACCGAAAAAAGTAACGACTTCTATTGACACTACCAAAAACAAAATCGGAGCCGAATTCAAACTGACTTTAAAAGCCGATGTCGATACGTTGTCCAAAGTAAAATTCCCAAACAGTAAGTTTTTTGGTGCTTTGGAAGTGATTCAATCCTATAAAATTGACACCGTTAGAAAAGGCGCTCGTTATGAATTAATCAAAAAATATGGATTAACGCAATTCGATTCAGGAAAATATACGATTCCGAGAATTCCTGTTATGATTAATGGAAAAGCTTCATTTTCCGATAGTATCAAAGTCGAAGTCAATGATGTTAAAGTCGATACCTTAAAACAAAAAATGTACGATATCAAAGACATTGCTCAAGTCGAAAGTCCGATGGGAACTTGGTGGATTTATGTTTTGATTGTCATTGCCATTGGTGTTATTGGTTTCTTCATTTACAAATTCATCAAAAAAATTCAGACCAAAGAAAAAGTCGAAGTCATTGTTTATAAAACACCTATCGAAAAAGCCACAACTTTACTCCAACAATTAGAATCAAAAGAACTTTGGCAAAAAGGCGAAATTAAAAACTATTATTCGGAACTAACTGATATTGCACGAAATTATATCGAAGAAGAAATTCACATTCCGGCGATGGAAAGTACTACTTCTGAATTGATTGAAGGTTTGCGAAAAGCTGCGAAACAACAAAAATTAAAGCTTTCCAACGAAACCGTTGAGAACTTAGAAAAAGTATTAAAACAAGCCGATTTGGTGAAATTTGCTAAAGTAAAACCACTTGAATTTGAAATCGAAGAAGACAAAAAACGCATTTCCAATTCTATAGTAACCATTCACAAATCGATTCCGGAAGTGGTGGAAGATGACGATGAATTGGCATTGTGGAACGAACAACAAAAAGAATTGGCGCGTTTGCAAAAACTCAAAAAACAAAAACGCGTTAGAATCATCACCACTATCGGAATTGTACTTGGTATGATTGTGATTGCGCTCGGCAGCTTGATTTATTTCAAAGGTTTTGATTATGTGAAAGACAATTTAATTGGTCATCCAACCAAAGATTTAATCGAAAGTGAATGGGTTTACAGTGAATATGGTAATCCAGGCGTAAAAGTGGAAACTCCAAAAGTTTTAAAGCGTTTGGATGTCTCTAAAATGATGCCCAAAGAAGTTATGGCTGTTGTAAAAGAAGCGCAGATGTTTGGCTACGGAAGTATGTTCGACAGTTTCTACATCTTAGTATCAACAACCACTTTTAAACAAGAAGGAACTGTCGATTTAGAAAAATCTATTGAAGGTTCTCTAAAAGCGATGGAGGCAAGAGGCGCACAAAACATCATTGTTAAAACTGAAGACTTCGGCACACAAAAAGGAATAACCGGAAAAAAAGCTTATGGCACTATGACCACTTTCGATCCTGTTCAGAAAAAATCAGAAAAAATGTATTATGAAGTATTGGTTTTTGGTCAAAATGGTGGATTACAACAAATCTTAATCATGCATCGTGAAGGAGACAAATACGGACAACAAATTTCTGAAAGAGTACTAAATTCGACCGAATTACAAACAACACAAGAATGAAAGAAGTGAGTTTTTTAAATCCTGAATTTTTCTGGTTGTTTTTATTACTTCCGGCTGCTATCGCATGGCAGTTTTGGAAAAAAAAACAATCGGCGACCTTAAAAATAAGTTCTGTCAGAGGTTTTAAAGCTGAAAAATCATTGGCTGCCAAACTAAAACCGTATTTGTTTGTACTTCGATTGTTAGCATTAAGTTCTTTGATTATTGCGATGGCGCGGCCACGAAAAGTCGATATCAGTAGCCAAACCAAATCGACTAAAGGAGTTGATATTGTAATGGCCATCGACGTTTCCGGAAGTATGTTGGCCAAAGATTTAAAACCCAATCGTATGGAAGCGTTGAAAAAAGTCGCCGAAAATTTTGTCGCCGGAAGACCCAATGACCGAATCGGAATTGTGGTTTATGCTTCCGAAGCTTACACGAAAACACCGGTAACTAGTGACAAAGCCATTGTTCAAGACGCGATTCGAAGTATAAAATATGACAATGTGTTGCAAGACGGAACCGGAATCGGAATGGGATTGACTACCGCTGTAAATCGTTTGAAAGACAGCAAAGCCAAAAGCAAAGTGATTATTCTGTTAACCGATGGTGTTAACAACGCCGGGTTTATTGAACCGGAAACCGCTTCGCAAATTGCCAAAGAATACGGAATCAAAGTCTATACCATTGGAATCGGAACGAATGGTGATGCAATGTTTCCTTATGCTTATGCACCAAATGGCGGCTTTTTATTCCGAATGATGCCGGTGGAAATCGATGTAGCTTTGTTAAAAACCATCGCTAGAAATACGGGGGGAAAATATTTCAGAGCCAATAACAACAGCAAACTGGAAGCCATTTATAACGAAATCAATAAACTGGAAACCACCGAAATTCAAGAACTGAAGTTCTATGATTATGACGAAAAATTCAGACCATTTGTTTGGATTGCCGGCCTCTTGCTTTTGTTAGAATTTGGTTTGCGAAATACGGTTTATAGAAGTTTTATATAACAGCATATGTACGAGTTAGAAGAAAAAGGATATTTGTATTTCTTGATTGCCATTCCGGTATTGGCGATGCTTTTCTTGTATGTACAATACTGGAAAAGAAAAAAACAACGTGAATTTGGCGATTTAGATTTGCTGAAAAAATTAAGCCCGGAGAAATCAGTTTTTAAACCCGTTTTGAAATTGGTTGTAATTCTTTTGGCTTTGACTTGTTTGATTATTGGTTTGGTCAACCCAAAAATGGGAACCAAATTAGAAACAGTAAAACGAGAAGGAATCGACATTGTTTTTGCCATTGACGTTTCCAAAAGTATGTTGGCCGAGGACGTTGCACCAAGTCGATTAGAAAAAAGCAAGCAATTGGTTTCGCAAATCATCAACAATTTAGGAAGTGATCGAATCGGAATAGTGGCTTATTCAGGTAGTGCTTTCCCGGTTTTACCCATTACGACGGATTATAGCGTGGCCAAAATGTTTTTGCAAGGCATGAATCCGGGCATGATTTCTTCGCAAGGAACTTCGATAGACCAAGCTATAAACTTAGCGTCCACATTTATTGACAAAAAAGATAAAACCAACAAACTGTTAATCATTATCAGCGACGGTGAAGACCACTCTGAAGCTTCCGTTGAGGCAGCTGAAGAAGCTAAAAAATTAGGCTTAAAAATTATTACTATTGGGGTTGGAAGTGAAAAAGGCGGACCAATTCCGTTGAAAAGAAATGGTGTCGTAGAAACTTTTCAAAGAGACCAAAATGACGAAGTGGTCATTACCAAAAGAAATTCTGATGTGTTAAAAGAAATCGCCAAAGCCACCGGCGGCGGTTATGTAGATGGTAATTCGACCAAAACGGTTTTGGATTATGTAAAAAATGCGCTGGACAATATTCAAAAAACCGAATTTGAAAGCACGCAAATGGCCGATTTCAAATCGCAATTCCAGTGGTTTTTAGGATTTGCTTTTTTTCTATTGTTTTTGGATGTTTTCCTCTTGGAGAAAAAGACGAAATGGGTAGAAAAGATGAACTTATTTAATGAAAAAGAATAAATGAAAAAGATATTGCTATATAGTCTAATCCTGATTTCCTTTTTGGCGAAAGCCCAAGAAAAGGGAAAAGATAAAAATTTGCCTAAAGGAAACGAATCTTTTGTAGAGAAAAAATACGCCGATGCCGAAGCGGAATACCGAATTTCGGAATCTAAAAACCCTAAGAAGTCCATTGCTCCTTATAACTTAGGCAACGCCATTTACCGCCAGAATCAAAATAATGAGGCAAAATACCACTACGCCAAAGCGTTAAAAAATGCCAAAACACGAACTGAAAAACATCTGGCGTTTCACAATATCGGCAATACCTTAATGAAAAACAAAGATTATTCCGGTGCCGTTGAAGCTTATAAAAATGCTTTGAGAAACAATCCAGCGGATGAACAAACCCGTTACAATTATGCTTTAGCTAAAAAAATGCTGGAAGACAATCCGCCTAAAAAGGATGATGATAAAAGCAAAGACAAGAAAAACCAAAAAGAAGACGAGAAAAAAAACAAGGACAAAAAAGACGATAAAGAAAAAGACAAGGACAAAGACAAAAAAAGCCAAAACGACAAAGATAAAAAAGACGACAAAGACAAAAACCAAGGAAAACCTCAGCCTCAACCGGGTGGAATTTCAAAGCAACGTCTGGAGAATTTGTTAGATGCGGTGAATAACGAAGAGAAAAAAGTACAAGATAAAGTCAACAAACAAAAAGTACAAGCCAATCCGAAAAAAGCTGAAAAAGATTGGTAATTAGAATGATTATTTAAAATTTCGTTAAATAACAACCTAAAAAACACAGACTTTACCAACTTTGTGAGTCGAAATAAATGATAAAATGAAAATGAAAAAGGTAATTGTATTATTACTGTTAATATTCGGAAGTTCACTTATGGCTCAAGTCCAATTTGAAGCCAAAGTGAGCAAAAATTCTTTGGGAATCAACGAAAGATTGCGCATCGAATTTACGATGAATGCTGATGGCGATAATTTTGTGCCGCCGGCTTTTGAAAGTTCGGGTTTCAGGATAGTTGGCGGGCCAAGCCAATCGGTAAGTCAATCTTGGGTAAACGGAAAAAGTTCGTTTAACAAATCTTATATCTATATTTTATTGCCTACGCAAAAAGGCCAATTGACCATCAAACAAGCATCGATTGAAATCAACGGCCAGATTTATAAAACTTCTCCGGTAAAAATTAATGTGACCAATGCAGTCGAATTGCCTAAAGATCCAAACGAAGCACCGGCTATTACCGCAGACGATAATATTTACTTGGTCGCCGACATTTCAAAAGCTAATCCTTACCTCAACGAACCGATTACTGTAGTTTACAAATTGTATTTCAGTTATAACATCGGCATTTCCAATTGGCGCGAATTGAACAAACCAAAATACAATGATTTTTGGAGCCAAAACATTGACATCAAACAGCTCAAAGCCGAGGACGGCATGTTCAAAGGCGAACGTTATCGCTATGTGGTTTTGAGAAAAACAGTTTTATATCCGCAAAAATCGGGTAAACTCGAAATCGAACCACTTTCCTTAGATATCGATTGTCAAGTACCCAGTAACCGAAGAAATTTTTGGGGACAACCTTTGATGGTTGATGACAGCAAACGTGTTTCAGCCGGAAGCAAAGTCATCAATGTAAAACCTTTACCTGAAGCCGGAAAACCAATTGATTTTAGTGGCGCAGTAGGCCGTTTTGACTTTCAAGTAAAACCTTCCAAAACCACCTTGAAAAACGGTGAATCAATGGAATTGAATGTGAGCGTGGTTGGAACAGGAAACTTAAAATTATTCACACTACCAAAACCTATTTTACCTTCTGCTTTGGAAGTGTATGATCCGGTACATGATGAAAATGTAAATACGCCGTTAACCGGAATGTCGGGAAGAATTTCGGACAAATACACCATCATTCCACAATACAAAGGCAATTATCAAATCAAGCCGATTAGTTTTACCTATTTCGATTTGGCTTCCGGCAGATATAAAACCATTACTTCACAACCTATAACGATTAATGTTTTGGATGGTCCGAGTATAGCTTCAGCCGAAAAAACGAATCCGAATGAAGTCGCTAAAACCAAAGTGGAAGTGGCTAAATCATTTGCCTATAACAAGCAAAAAACGACTTTGAAATCAATGGGAAAAGATGATTTCTTAGGTTCGGGATTGTTTTATTCTTTGGTTGCTTTGCCGTTTTTAGCCATTCCGTTATTGATTGTTGGTAAACGAAGAAAAGAAGCATCAGACAATGATGTGGTTGGCAATAAAATCAAAAAATCGAATGCTTTGGCGAAGAAATACTTGGGTGAAGCCAAAAAATACTTGGCCAACAAAGAGCCCTTTTATATTGCTTTGGAAAAAGCCATGCACAATTTTCTGAAAGCCAAACTGAACATAGAAACTTCGGAAATGAGTAAAGAAAAAATTTCCGAAATTCTACAATCAAGAAGTGCTAAACCCGAAACGATATCAGAATTTATAGCCTTAACCGAAAACTGTGAATTTGCTCGTTATGCGCCTTCTTCAGAAACATCGATTCAGCAAGATTATAATAAAGCGGTGAATATTATTTCGGCGTTGGAAAAACAAATTAAATAATTGACAATGAACAATTGATAGTTGATAATGAAAAAAATACTTTACCTATTTCTGTTGATTTTTCAAGTTTCATTGGCGCAAACTGCTTTTGAGCAAGGCAACCAATACTACCAAAAAGAAAATTACCAAGCCGCGATTACCAGTTTTGAAAGCATCATCAATTCGGGTAAAGAATCGGCTGAAGTGTATTTTAATTTGGGAAATGCTTATTATAAATTGCACAAAGTCGCTCCGGCGATTTACAACTATGAAAAAGCATTATTGCTTAGTCCGAATGACGAAGAAATCAAAACCAATTTAGATTTCGCCCGAAAAATGACCATCGACGACATCAAAGTCATCCCGAAAGTTGGTTTTCAAAAATTGATTTCTGATTTTACTTCAAAATACTATTACGACACTTGGGCATGGATTGCTGTGGCTTTTGCGTTATTATTTTTAGCTTTTTTTTCCGGCTATTATTTTTCACAAAAAACCGTTTTGAAACGTGTTTTCTTCTTCGGAATGTTCTTTTGGCTTGCCGGAATTTGCCTTAGTGCTGCTTCGGGGTTTTATGAAAAAAGTAGAACCGACAATGAAAAACCAGCTATCATTTTTGCCGAAACAACACCTTTAAAAAGTGAACCAAAAATCGGCAGCCAAGACGCAACTGTGTTACATGAAGGAACGAAAGTTTACATCTTAGAAAGTATCGCCAACTGGAAAAAAGTTGAACTCACCGACGAAACCACCGGTTGGATTGAAGACAGCGCTATTAAAGAGATAAAATAGTGGTCAGTGGTCAGTAATTAGTGTTCAGTATGATTATCTTTACCAACTTAATTACGTTTTGAATATTATACCTAATATTTAAAATCTAAAATCTAATATTTACAAGTGTCTAGAGACGAACAATTAAAAAACCGCTGGGACAAAGTCGTGACCATTCTTTCCAATCAATTTGCTGAAGGAGATTTGCTCGACTTAGACGCCATTATATACTTAATCGGAGTGCAAGAACTTGGAAAAGTGCACCAAACCTTCAAAAAAGACGAAAAACTCAATTTGATGCACATTGCTATCTGTCGTTTGCTAGAGCCTTATGGTTACTATGAATTTGACTATGTTGACAAAGAAGGTTGGCCTCATTACAATGTCAAAGAAGAATTGCCGCCATTAAAAGCAGGAGAACAATCGGTTTTGATGAAAGAAGCAATTGTGAACTATTTTTTGGAGAGAGAAGTGATAGAATAGCATTTGGTCGATGGTTTTTATTTAAAAACTTCCAACTTCCAACTCCTAACTTCCAACTTTTCCCTAAATTTGCACCTTTACAAAAATGACCGATGATAGATAAGATTAAAGAACACATAGAAGAAGCTAAAGCATTCAATACCAAAAACAAAGAAGCTTTAGAAAATTTCCGCATTAAATATTTAGGCAGTAAAGGGCTTTTGAAAGAGCTTTTCACCGAATTCAAAAATATCCCGAACGACCAGAAAAAAGACTTCGGACAAGTAATCAATACCCTGAAAACTGTTGCTGAAGAAAAAGTCAAAGCGATTCAGTCAGCATTAGAAAGCAAAGAAGAAGTCAAAGGTTTCTACGGTGATTTAACTCGTCCTTCTGAACCTATTACAATCGGTTCACGTCACCCTATTTCGTTAGTAAAAAACCAAATCATCGATATTTTTTCTACCATCGGATTCAACGTTTCCGATGGACCTGAAATCGAAGACGATTGGCACAATTTTACCGCGTTAAACTTACCGGAATATCATCCGGCGCGTGATATGCAAGACACCTTTTTCATCCAAACCAATCCCGATGTGTTGTTGAGAACACATACTTCATCGGTTCAAGTGCGTTACATGGAAAACCACAAACCACCAATCCGTACGATTTCACCGGGAAGAGTTTTCCGTAATGAAGCAGTTTCTTCGCGTTCGCACTGTATTTTCCACCAAGTTGAAGGTTTGTACATTGACAAAGACGTGTCGTTTGCCGATTTGAAACAAACCCTTTTATATTTCACCAAAGAAATGTTCGGGAAGTCGAAAATTCGTTTAAGACCAAGTTATTTCCCATTCACCGAGCCAAGCGCTGAGGTTGATATTTATTGGGGATTAAAAACCGAAACCGATTATCGTATCACCAAAGGAACCGGTTGGTTAGAAATCATGGGTTGCGGAATGGTAGATCCAAACGTTTTGAAAAACTGTGGTATCAACCCGGAAGAATACAATGGTTTCGCCTTTGGAATGGGCATTGAGCGCATCGCTATGTTATTGTACCAAATCGGCGACATCAGAATGTTCTATGAAAATGACGTTCGATTCTTGGAGCAATTCAAGTCGAGTATATAAATAAAAGTCAAAAGGGATAAGGGAAAAGGCATAATAACTTTCCCTTATTACATATCCCTATTCCCTAAAATGAAAAAAGACATCACCATACCAACAGTAGAAAACGTATTCCTAGCCGCAGTTCAGGAATGGAGCGATGATTTTATGGATAAGGTTTGGCATGTGTATCTTGTCAACGATTCTGACTACGATTTAGACAGCGTAATGGTCGTTTCCAAAGCTTTTGGCACCATTGATGGGGAAATGAAAAAAACAGCGCTCTTACGTCACGCATTTGTCCAAGTGCCTTCGGTTTCTGTCGCTAAAATTGAAATGATTGAAAACAACGTGTTGCGATTGAACAACGAGTTTATGGTGACTTACTTTATCGGAAGCACTTTATACGACAAGAAATTCATCTTCCGCGCCCAATCCATCACGCCGGATTATGTAGAAGAAGTGCCGATATTGTTTGTAGACGGCGTTATTGCAAGATAATTATGGATTGTTTTGTTGTTTTGCTTTTTGTTTCCAATTGACATAACCTAAAACAAAAATCCCAACCAAAATGAACACCAAAGCTCTCAGATAGAAACCCGGTGAAGAAAGTTGAATATTTAAAGGTTTCTCTTTAATCTCAAACAAAACATTAAAGACAGTCATAAAAAGTCCCCAAAACGCACCTGTTTTAACTTGGTATTTCCATCTTTCACTCATCTTAGTCTAGCTTATCCGTTAATTTTTTGAATACTTTCTTAGCATCTTTGCCTTCATATAAAATTTCGTAAACTGCATCAATAATTGGCGTCTTTGCTTTGTATTGTTGATTTAATTTGTAGGCACTTTTTACAGCATAATAACCTTCTGCCACCATACTCATTTCCATTTGTGCGGCTTGAACCGTGTAACCCTTTCCAATCATATTCCCGAACATTCGGTTTCTTGAAAAAACAGAATAACCTGTAACCAATAAATCGCCTAAATAAGCCGAATTGTTGATGTTTCGTTTCATCTTGTGCACTTTGCGGATAAACTTTTTCATCTCGCGAATTGCATTGCTCATAATCACCGACTGGAAGTTATCGCCATAGCCTAAACCATGTGCAATTCCTGCTGCAATAGCATAAATATTTTTCAACATTGCGGCATATTCGGTTCCGATAATGTCATCAGAGATTTTGGTTTTGATAAAATGACAACTCAAATTATTAGCAACCACTTTGGCCTTTTTAGCATCGGCGCAAGCAATTGTCAAGTAAGATAGTCTTTCTAAAGCTACTTCTTCTGCATGACACGGACCAGTAATAACGCCAATGTTCTCGTATGGAATGTCAAAGTGCTTATGAAAATGTTCGCCAACAATTAGGAAAGTTTCCGGCACAATTCCTTTTATAGCAGAGAAAATTACTTTGTCTTTCAAATCAACCGTTAATTTCTCGAGTTCTTTACTTAAAAAAGCTGATGGAATTGCAAAAATTAAATAATCGGCATAAGCTATCGCTTCATTGATATCATTGGTCAATTTTAGTTTTTTGATATCAAACTCAACTGAACTAAGGTAATTTGGGTTATGTCTTTCTGTTTTTAAATGGTCTATAGCCGATTGGCTTCTCATGTACCAAGCTATTTCGTCAAGGTTAACACAAAGCATTTTTGCAATAGCTGTCGCCCAACTTCCGCCACCGATTACTGCAAATTTTGGAGATTCATTCATGAATAGTAACTTTAATGATGTCCAAAAATACTCAATTTTAAATGATAAAAGAAGAACTTTATTAAAATAGAAATAAGACCAACCAACTAGCGTCTTTTGGCTCTAAAACATTAAGTGTTACTATTATTCTTACTTGTTGGTGTTTTGTTGTCTTTAGTTATTTCCTTTAATGATAAAAACTATTTTCGATAGAAATTATTATGATCTACATACTCCCAAACATTATGAGGCAATAATGGGCGAATGTTTTTTTTGTTTTTGATATTTTCACGAATAAAAGTAGAGGATATTTCTACTACAGGCGCATCAATTTTGTGGATTTTCGGATGGTCTTTCAGTTCCAAGTTTTCGGCTTCTTCCGAAATTGCTCCGTCGATTCGGCCTTTGGTCTCGAGTCTCGGATAAATATAAATGTCATGATTTTGTAAAATGTACTCGTAGTTTTTCCACTTGTGAAACGATTTCAAATTGTCTTCTCCCATGATTAAAGAAAACTCATGTTGCGGATATTTTTCCATTAAATGCGCCAAAGTATTTACGGTGTAATTCGGTTGCGGCAATTTAAATTCAATATCGGAAGGCCTGATTTTCGGGTAATCTTCAGTAGCCAATCTAACCAAATGCAAACGATGGTAATCATCTAACAAAGTGTTCTTCTGCTTCAACGGATTGTGTGGCGTTACGACCATCCAAATTTGCTCTAAATCGGAATGTTCGGCCAAATGATTCGCAATAATCAAATGCCCAACATGAATAGGGTTAAAGGTGCCGAAATATAAACCAATCTTCATTTTTTAAAAGGGATAAGGGATAAGAGAAAAGGCATAAGATTTTTTACTTATCCCTTTTCCCTAATCCCTTGTTACTTATTTTACAAATTCTTTCACTAATTCATACGCTTCCGCTTTCGCAACATCCAAATCATAATTCTTAATAATGGTGTCAAATTGTGGTGCTGTTGCCAGCTCTACGTGGGCTTTTGCTATGCGCATATTGATTTTTTCGTCGGTTTCGGTAGAACGCTCTTTTAAACGGCGTTTCAACTCGTCGACACTCGGTGGTTTTACAAAAACGGCTAAGGTTTCTTGAGGGAATTTGTGTTTGATTCTCAATCCGCCGGCTACGTCTATATCGAAAATCACGTTTTTACCTTTGGCCCAAATACGTTCTACTTCACTTTTTAAGGTTCCATAAAAATTATCTCGATACACTTCTTCCCATTCAATAAAATCTTCGGCTTTGATGTGCTTCTTGAATTCTTCAATTGAAATGAAATAGTAATCCTTACCATGCACTTCTTCGCCACGTGGTTCACGCGTTGCGGCCGAAATTGAGAATTCTAGATTCAATTCGGGTTGTGCTAATAAATGTCTTACTATGGTGGTTTTCCCGGAACCGGATGGCGCTGAGAATACTAATAATTTTCCTTTGTTCATTTTTATGCTGAATTTCTTTACTTCGTCAGTCGCTTCGCTCGTGTAAGTATCTATTTTACAAAACATTCAAAACCTGTTCCTTAATCTTCTCTAACTCATCCTTCATCATTACGACCAATTTCTGCATTTCGGAATGATTGGATTTGGAACCCATGGTATTGATTTCTCTTCCCATTTCTTGGGTAATGAAACCTAATTTTCTTCCATTGGCTTCCGTTCCGGCAAGGGTTTCAATGAAATAGTTTAAATGGTTTTCCAAACGCACTTTCTCTTCGGTAATATCGTATTTTTCGAGGTAAAAAATCAATTCTTGTTCGAAACGATTTTCATCTACGTTTTCTTTTAATTCGTCCAAAGCGGTTCTCAATCTGGTCTTAACCGTTTCAACTCTTTCTGCGTCATAAGCCACCGCATTATTCATCAACGTCATAATATTGGCAATGCGATGTAAAAACTCTTTTTCCAAAGAAACGCCTTCGTCTTTTCTGAACTGCACAATATTTTCCAAAGCATCATCAATCACGGTTTGGATTTTCTTCCATTCGTTTTCGTCAATTTCATCACGCTCGGTTTTTAACGCATCGGGCATTCTTACCGCCATTTTCATCAATTCGGTTTCATCGGCATTCGGAATCACGGCTTTCATTTGGCTGATATAACCTTTTACAATAGGCACGTTGATTTTAGAGGAAGTTTCTTCTCCGGTTACTTCAACATACAGCGAAAAATCAATTTTTCCACGCTCTAATCGTTGCGAAAGTTGGTTGCGCAAACCCAATTCCATTTCTCTGAATACGGAAGGCATGCGCGTGTTTAAATCCAAACCTTTGCTGTTCAGCGATTTGATTTCTACGGTAATTTTTTTGGTTGGTAGTTGCAAACTCGCTTTCCCAAAACCGGTCATCGATTGTATCATAAATTGTGTAAAATGTTCTCAAAGATAAATAAAAGTTTGCATCCCGAAACATCGGGAGCAGTCGCAGTTTACCGTTTTCTGCTGTGACTGATTACTGAGGCTGGGACTTCTTTTTCTGCAAAACCAAATAAACCCCAACAAATATTAAAACCGCAGACAGCATCTTAACCCAAGTCAGTTGGTCTTTCCCTAAACTCATGGCAAAAATGGTAGCAAAAAGCGGCTGCAGATAAATAAAAACCGCTACAGTTGTCGGTTTCAATTCACGCATCGAAACCAAGTTAAATAAATAAGTAAAGAATGTAGTAAACACGACTACAAAAACAATTTCCCACATAATCATCGTTGGAATCGTTTGCCATTGAATTTCCTGATATTCGCTCCAGCCAAAAGGAATTACCATTAGTAACCCAAAAGTATAAATCCATTTTACGAAGGTGAACGCATTGTATTTGTCCATTAATTTCTTAACCACAATGAGGTAAAAACCATAGGAAACTGCGTTGATGAAAACCAAGAAATTCCCCAACGTCGCATTGGTGGCATTGCCCATTGATTTGCCATAAAGGATTAAAAATCCGGTTCCGAAAAGTCCAAGTAGAATTCCGAAAATCTTTCGGGTTTCCATTCTCTCTTTCATGATTATCGCGGATAAAATCAAAACAATTATTGGCGTCGTTACCATGATTACCGAAGCAGAAATCGGTGAAGTATAATTCAATCCTTTGAAAAAAGTCAGCATATTTAAAGCCACGCCAAAAAAAGCGGCAGCTATAATTCGAGGTAAATCTTGGCGTTGGATTTTTTCTTTTGGGCCAAAAAAAGAAACCAGCCAAAACAAAATAGCTGCTCCAAAAACCCTGATCAAAATAAATCCGTATGGTTTGATGTAGGTTGGCATCACATCTTTGGCAATCGTAAACGAAACGCCATAAATCAGCGACACCATCGTTGCTGCCAATAATGCCCAAGTCCTTTTTGACATTAACTCAATACTTTTGTAACCTCAATGATATTTTTTTGGCTGTTGCCAATGTAAATTTTGTCGTCAATAATAAAAACAGGTCGGCTCAAGAAGGTATAATGTTGTAATAAATATTGCTTATAATCGGCTTCGGTCAAAGCTTTGTTTTTTAAATCCATTGACTTATAAAGTTGTGCTTTTTTGCTAAACAACGCTTCGTAACTTCCCGAAAGTTGATACATTTCCTCCAATTCTTTTTCCGTTATCGGGTTTTGGCGAATGTCATGAAATTGCAATCTGTCGGCGTTGGGAAGTGATTTTATAATTTTGCGACAAGTATCGCAAGAAGCTAAATAGTATATTTTATCGATCATAAAAAATTCTTTTTGCAAAGGAAATTCATTTCCACTTATAATCTGTAATTTTATCGAAAATTTAAAAAAATTGGAAACATTTACGAAAGAAATATCGATTCGTTGGTCTGATTTAGACCCGAATTTTCACGTCAGACACAGCGCTTATTATGATTTTGGCGCCCAACACAGAATTGAAATTCTGGAGCAATTGGGATTGACCATGAAAGTAATGCAAGAACAACATTTTGGTCCGGTTTTGTTTCGGGAAGAATGCATTTTCAGAAGAGAAATCAGATTAAACAGCAAGGTTTTTATCAGTACCAAAATCGGAAAAATAAAAGCCGATGCTTCTCGGTGGACAATTGTTCATGAATTGAAAAATGAAACCGATGAACTTTTCGCCATTATCTCCGTTGACGGAGCTTGGATTGACACTAAGCTAAGAAAAATAGCCAATCCAACACCAAAAATTGCGGCAGATGTTATGAATGCTATGCCGAAAACAACTGATTTTACAACATTATAAGGATAAAATATGGAAGCAACTTTCAAAATTTGGGACACCAGCAGAAAAATTTATGCCAAACTGATTGACAGTTATACTTTGGAACAACTGAACAAAATTCCGGAAGGTTTTAGTAACAATTTGGTTTGGAATTTAGGTCATATTATCGTTTCGCAACAAGGTTTAGTCTATCGTCTTTCAGGATTGCCGATGAATGTTTCAACAGAAATGATGGAAACTTATAAAAATGGTTCAAAACCAACCGGAAAAACAACACAAGCCGAATTAGACGAACTAAAAGTGCTTCTTTTTTCGTTGATGGAAAAAACAAAAGAAGATTATGCGTCAGGAAAATTTGTGACTTACAACGAATACACTACGGGAACCGGATTTCATTTGGCTTCCATCAAAGATGCGATGGAGTTTAATAATTATCACGAAGGAATTCATCTTGGTTTTATGATGAATATTCGAAAATTTGTCTAGCGTTAATAAAAACGAAAAGAGTATTTTCAACCGAAGAATAAAAAGTAAATTTGCGCTTTAATACATTATAATAATGAAATTCAACACCAAAGTTATACATGGCAACCAACACCATGAAGAAGTTACCGGAGCGGTTATGCCACCGGTTTTTCAAACCTCAACTTATGCACAAACTTCACCGGGAAAACCTGTAGGTGATTACGAATATTCTCGTGCTGCCAACCCAACCCGTCAAGCTTTAGAAGATGCTTTAGCCAGTATTGAAAATGGCGCTCGAGGCTTGGCTTTTGCTTCTGGATTGGCCGCAACAGATTGTTTATTGCGTATGTTCAAAGCCGGTGATGAAATCATCGCAATGGACGATTTATATGGTGGTACTTACCGTTTATTTACCCGTTTATACAAAGACAGCGGTATCAAGTTTCACTTCGTAGATATGAACGACTTTGAAACTTTTCAATCATTGATCAATGAAAACACCAAGTTGGTTTGGGTAGAAACACCAACCAATCCGTTGATGAAATTGGCGGACATTGCCGAGATTGCCAAAATCACTAAAAAGCATAACATCCTTTTTGCTGTTGACAATACTTTTGCGACACCTTATTTGCAAAAACCTTTGGATTTAGGCGCTGATATTGTAATGCATTCTGCTACGAAATATTTAGGCGGACACAGTGATGTGATTGCCGGTGCTTTAATTATCAAAGACTCAGCTTTAGGCGATGAATTGCACTTTAAGCAATTTGCAACCGGAGGAACGCTTGGACCAATGGACAGTTTCTTGGTTTTACGTGGTATAAAAACTTTGCATTTGCGTGTACAAAGACATTGCGAAAACGGAGAAAAAGTAGCGCAATTTTTAGCCAATCATCCTGAAGTAGAAAAAGTATATTATCCTGGATTGCCCAATCATCCTTTTCATAACATTGCCAAAAAACAAATGAGTGGTTTTGGTGGTATGGTTTCTTTTACCTTTAAATCTGGAAAAAAAGAAGATGCGATTTCTTTCTTGGAAAAACTAAAAGTATTCACTTTAGCCGAATCACTTGGTGGTGTTGAATCTTTGGCAAATCATCCTGCATTGATGACACACGCATCGATTCCGGAAGACAAACGAAAAGAAATTGGGATTACTGATGACTTAGTTCGTTTAAGCACCGGTGTTGAAGACATTGATGATTTATTGACTGATTTAGAACAAGCCTTCAGATAATTTCTTTCACCAATTTATAAACTAAAGCCAGAACAGAAAACTTCTAGCTTTTTTTTTTAATTTATTTTAATTAATAAGGTAATTTTATAAGAAAAATTATTGTTATTTGTTGTTTTTGTGCATTTTGTCGATTATTTTTATGTTTTTGACGATTGTTTGATATTATTTATTTAGGTTTATCATGTACAATTAAATATCTGACCCCATGAAAACAATTAACCTGAAAAACACTTTTAAACTATTCCTTTTCTCGCTCATACTATGTAGCACAAATAGTTTTTCATTCACAAAACTACCTACTGATGCAAGTTCCAATGGTCATGAATCAAGAACTTGTTTTGTAAGCAAAGCGAAAAAGATGTCGAAAACAACTTCAAAGGGTAAAACCTCTAAAAGCTTTGCCATGCAGGCTAAGAGTAAAAAATTCTTTAAGAAATAATCTAAACTCAACCGTAATTCTAAACATTGCTAAGGGTAAATTGCTAGTGTCGACTTAGAATTATTGAAAAAAAAAAAGTCCCGATTTCTCGGGACTTTTTTTTTATATTCTTCAATTGCTAATTAGAAGCCATAATTCACACCAATTCCTATCACTTGACGGGTTTGAAATCCTCTGTAAGCGTTGTCATCATATATAGTTTGGAATGCAAAATTGGTAGTCAAGTATTTATTCACTTTCATTACGATGTTCAAAGTATAATCGATATCTACGTTGTAAACTTCTTCTAAGTAGTTGGTATACAAATTCAAGATGTTTTCGGCTGACACATTCTCCATAATATTAAACTTGTAATAACCGTTGATCGCAGCTCCAAATTCATAGCGCATAGACTCGCCCATTTTTACACCAAAAGCCGGCCCAAGATCAGTAAAATGAGGATGAACCACGATTATTTTTGAAGTTGCCGGCGCAACGTTTATTTTAAGGTTGTCACTTTTCTTCCAAAGCATACCGGGACCAAATTGGGTAAAAGCAGGAGAAAAGAAATGAGATATTTTAACCGAGCTATTCGCAGGATCGAAACCGGAATCAAATTGGGTTTTAAAATTAAAGAAGAAAGAGTAATACCATTCTCCTGATGCTTTTTTACCTAATAAGGAATTGAATTCAAATCGGTCGTCTGTTTTTTGTAAATCTTGACCGTTAATTTTGGTTAAACCATAATTAGCATTTAGTTTGTTGTCCCATGTCCAAGTATCGCTTTTATAATTGAAGTCGTATTTCACGCCTGCATTTCCTGAAATACTGCTTTGTCCACCGGCCAACCAGTTGTTGAAACTCGCTTGGTTAAGCAAGATGGTAGCCACGCCTTTTTTCTCCCAACCGTTAGGCTTTTCTTCTTGAATTTTGGCAACAGTTTCTTCTGTTTTCTTTAGTAATTCTTTTTCACTTACTTGTGAAAACCCTTTGTTTAGGGATAAAAGGAACAGTGTTGCTAATAAAACTCTTTTCATTTTTAGATTTTTTTAAATTCGGTGCAAAGGTAAGAATACATTCGATTTAAACAAATCTTTGCTAAAAGCTAAGTGTTTGATTTTTAGGAATAAAGCTATTTCGATTTTTTAAATAAAGGAACTGCCGAACAAGCTTCGCCATACATAATGCTTTTAGCAATCGGTTGGAGTTTTTGAACGGCGATGATATAAGCGCTCTCGGGAACGGGTTTTTTAGAACAACCTTTAATGATAACGGGTTTGTCTTGATAAAGAGTGTAATCCAAAGTAGGGAGAATTTCTTGGTACAAGGCCGTTTCCAAATCGTTTAGGTTTCCGCTCACAACTTTTTGAGCAAAAGGCGCAACATAAGTAGCCACTAAAATATTGGCCCAAGCCGGAACAATCGCATCCGTGGAGCAATAAATCGCTACAAAATGATTTTGATATTGCGACCAATCGTGATTTTTTAAGGCTTCGCGAAAGTCTTTTTCTTTCAATAAAAAACCTTCCAATAACCATTGGGAAATATCTATTTGTGTCCGAATGCCGTTTGGGTAATAGTCTTCCAAATCAAACACTTCGAGCACTGAATTGGCTACTCTGTTGATGATTTCGTCCATTTTTTTAGTGTTCAGTGTTCAGTATTGAGTGTTCAGTTTCAGTGGGATTTCTGCCAACTGCCACTGCTTACTGAATACTAGTGTTAAAGCATTCCCAGTTCTAACTTGGCTTCTTCACTCATCAAATCTTTGCTCCAAGGCGGATCAAAAGTGATTTCCACTTCGCAGGATTTAACAGTGTCGATTTTTTTAATTTTTTCTTCTACTTCGCGCGGTAAAGTTTCCGCTACCGGACAATTTGGTGAGGTTAGTGTCATCAAGACTTTTACTTCATTGTCTTCGTTAATCATCACGTCGTAGATTAAGCCTAATTCGTAGATATCTACAGGGATTTCAGGGTCATAAATGCCTTTTAAGGTTTTCACCACATTTTCGCCTAAATTGATATCGTCTTTAAATTCTTCCATAATTTTAATTTTTAGCATTGAATGCCAAAGCATACATTTTAAGTTTTTTTACCATCGAAACCAAACCGTTGGCTCTGGTTGGTGATAAATGTTCTTTTAAGCCAATTTCATCAATGAAATCAGTATTAGCATCTAAAATATCCGAAGCTTTTTGATTAGAAAATGCACGGATTAGAATAGCGATAATGCCTTTGGTCAATATCGCATCGCTATCGGCTGTGAAGACAATTTTATCGCCTTGTTGTTCGGCATGAACCCATACTTTCGATTGACAACCGGTGATTATATTATCTTCGGTTTTATATTGTTCTTCTATTAACGGCAATCCTTTTCCGAGGTCGATGATGTATTCGTATCGTTGCATCCAATCGTCGAACATCGAAAACTCATCAACAATTTCGTCTTGTATTTCTTTTATATTCATTCTTCTTTTTCTTTGGCAATAGCCACTATTTTATTGACTAATTTTTCTATCGCTTCCGGCGGAAAACCGTGATCAAAATCGGTGGTTTCATAATCTATGTCTTGGTAACGAATTTTTAGATTGGCAATTGGTGCGCCATCGTAAAATCGCTTTTGCGTTGGGTCTTTTAATTTTGGCACTTCTTCCAAATTAATTTTAGCGAAAGCTGTTACCAATGCTGCCCAATCGGCATCAGAGATGGAGATTTCTTCCTTAGGTGCTGTTTCGTTTCGGTCTCTTGAGATGGTGGCTTTTTGATTGATAATTACAACTTTTTGGTAAAACCCACGAGTATTTGCAGTGTATTGAATAACAGTATTAGTCAAATCATTTTGCGCTTCATTGGTACAACTTTTTCCAAGGAAAATAGTCAGTAAAATCATGATTATTGCTTTCATCCGTCTTTGTTTTAAGATAACATCATTTGGGCTTTTTTGACCGCTTCGACCATCACGTCGATTTCTTCTTTGGTATTGTAAAAAGCGAAACTTGCTCTTATCGTTCCGGGAATATTAAAATGGTCCATAATCGGCTGTGCGCAATGATGTCCGGTGCGAACCGCTATTCCCAACTTATCGATAATTGTGCCAATGTCGTACGGATGAATCCCATTGATGTTAAACGAAATTACGGAAGTTTTTTGTTCTGCCGTACCAAAAATTTTCAATCCTTTGATTTCTAGTAATTTCTCGGTAGCGTATTCAAGTAGTTCATTTTCGTATGGCGCGATGTTGTCAAAACCAATTGCATTCAAATAATCAATCGCAGTTCCAAGGACAATTCCGTCGGCTATATTGGGTGTTCCGGCTTCGAATTTGTGTGGTAAATCGGCATAAGTAGTTTTTTCAAAGGTCACGGTCGCAATCATTTCGCCTCCGCCTTGGTAAGGTGGTAATTTACGCAGCCAATCTTCTTTTCCATATAGAATTCCGATTCCGGTTGGTCCGCAAATTTTATGTCCAGAAAACACATAAAAATCACAATCCAAAGCTTGAACGTCAGGTTTTAAATGCGGTGTCGCTTGAGCACCATCAATTAAAATCGCGGCACCAACTTCGTGCGCTTTGTCAATCATATATTTGATGGGGTTTATCGTTCCCAAGGCATTTGAAATATGATTTACTGTTACGATTTTGGTTTTGGCAGAAAGTAATTTATCGTATTCCGACATGATTAATTCGCCTTTTTCATTCATCGGAATGACTTTTAAAGTTGCTCCGGTTTTCTCGCAAAGCATTTGCCAAGGCACAATATTGCTATGGTGTTCTAAAGCGGAAACCAAAACCTCATCACCTTGTTTTAAAAACGCAGCAAATCCATTGGCAATCGCATTAATTCCGTGCGTCGTTCCCGAAGTAAAAATCACTTCGTGAGCGTGTTTAGCGTTGATATGATTTTGGATTTTACCTCTTGAAACTTCATACGCATCAGTGGCCAATTGGCTCAAAGTATGCACGCCACGGTGAATATTGGCATTAATCTCTTGGTAATATTTAGATATCGCATCAATAACCACTTGTGGTTTTTGCGAAGTAGCGCCGTTATCAAAATAGACGAGCGGTTTGCCATTGACCTTTTGGGAAAGTATCGGAAAATCAGCTCTAATTTTTTGGATGTCTAACATGGTATTATTTAGAAAAATTCTAAATACAAAAGTAGCTAAAATGGAATTGTTAATTGCTAAACAAATATTAATATTTTAGGCTTTTGAACCATATAAGTTATATAAGAAAGTAGAAGCTCAAATGAACTTAAATGTCTTATATGATTGAAATTTTATAAATTGCTTCAAAATTAATTCCCATGAAAAAACTTCTCAAAATCTTTGCTGTTTTATTGTTGGTTGCTTTTGTTTATTTGCGAATTGCTATTTATCCACAACTCGATTTGATTTCAGGTTTTTCGGCAAAGAGCGTGGCTTCCGGACATTTCATTGATAATCGTTCGCTTGAAACCATTCAAAAAGGCGACAATGATATTCCTAAAGTGGATTGGGCCACCAATGAAATTGATGAAAACGGAAAGTTTGCGACTTCAAAAGTGTATGGATTAAAAACACGAAAAGCCATTTACCGCGAAGGTTTGGGCGCGACGTTAATCAACGATGATTTTGAGGTAAGCAAACCCTATAATGTTCCGAAGCGGACTTTTTTAAAGAACAATTTGCCTTATCCTTATGGAAATAATAATCCGATAGATACTGTTTTTTCCAATATTGATTACGCCAAATTACAAAAAACGGTCGAAAGTGCTTTTGACAAAGAAGGAGAGAAAAACAAACGCACCCGTTCTGTGGTTGTCCTTTATAAAGACAAATTAATTGCCGAAAAATATGCACCGGGCTTTACCGCTACTTCTAAAATTTTAGGCTGGTCGATGACTAAAAGTTTGACCGCAACTTATTTCGGAATTCTACAAAAACAAGGCAAAATCGACATTATGAAACCAGCTCCGATTGCGGAATGGAAAAATGACGAACGTTCCAAAATCACCATTAATGATTTATTACATATGAATTCAGGTTTGGAATGGGAAGAAAGCTATACGAAGATTTCTGACGCTACCAAAATGCTTTTCGTAGCTCAAGACATGACTAAACCACAAATTGATAAACCTTTGGTGGGAAAACCGAATAATAGTTGGAATTACTCTTCGGGAACAACCAATTTATTATCCGGAATTTTACGAAAACAATTCAAAACCCATCAGGAATATTTAGATTTTTGGTACAGCAGTTTGTTTGATAAAATCGGGATGAATTCAGCTTTGGTAGAAGTCGATATGGCCGGAAATTTTGTGGGTTCGTCCTATGGTTGGGCTACAACGCGTGATTGGGCGAAGTTTGGTTTGCTTTATTTAAACAAAGGCAATTGGAACGGCGAGCAAATATTTGATCCAAGCTGGGCAAAATATGTGGCAACGCCAACCAATAGCTCTAATGGTCTTTACGGCGGTCATTTTTGGCTAAACGCCAATGGTAAATATCCTGATGTTCCCAGAGATTTATACCATTGTAGCGGTTTTCAAGGGCAAATGGTGTTTATCATTCCGTCAATGGATTTGGTTGTAGTTCGAATGGGATTGAGTGAAGACTTCGATTTTAATGGGTTTTTGAGGGAGATTATTTTATCAATAAAGAAGTAAACTTAACCGCAAATTTTGCTAAGAAATACACAAAGGGCGCAAAGTTGTTTATCAAACTTACGCCCTTTGCAATTTTTACTTTGGGTTCCCTTACGGTTATAACTTATAAATTAAAGCCTAAATTCACGCCCAATTTAGTAGCGATGATTTTAGTAATTCTCTTTTTCAATTCCGGGATTTTGATACTTTCGATGACTTCATTCGAAAACGCATACATTAATAACGCTTTGGCTTCTTTCTTAGGAATACCACGTTGTTGCATGTAGAACATGGCGGTTTCGTCTAATTGTCCAATCGTACAACCGTGGGAACATTTTACGTCATCGGCAAAAATTTCCAATTGTGGCTTAGCATTTATCGTTGCTTTATCGCCTAACAAAATATTGTTGTTTTGTTGGAACGCATCGGTTTTTTGCGCTTCTTTTTCGACATAAATTTTTCCGTTGAAAACACCTGTTGAACTTCCGGCCAAGATGGTTTTGTAGTTCTGATGACTTTCGCAGTTTGGCGTCGCATGGTTTACCAAAGTGTAATGATCAACGTGTTGTTTGTCGCCAATAATGGTAATGCCTTTTAAAGTCGAATCGATTCTTTCTCCAAAATGGTAAAAATTTAGGTTGTTTCTAGTGATGTTGCCACCAAAAGAGAACGTGTGTACCGAAACCCTGCTTTCTTGTTTTTGGGAAATATAAGTGTTGTCAATCAGGTTCGCTGATTGTAAGTCGTTTTGAATTTTATAGTAATCAACGATAGCGCGTTTTTGGGCAAAAATTTCCGTAACCGAATTCGTCAATACCGGATTCTCATTTAAACTTTGATGTCTTTCGATGATTTGCACGTGCGCATTTTCGCCTACGATGACCAAATTTCTTGGTTGAACCATCAAAGCGCTTTCATTTCCGGTAGAGAAATAAATGATTTCAATCGGTTTTTCTACTACTTTGCTTTTCGGGATGTTGATGTATGCACCTTCATTGGCGAAAGCCGTATTTAAAGTTGTCAAACTCTCTTCTTTGCTCGCTATTTTGTTGAAATACTCATCGATAATCATTTTGTATTTCGGTTTGTTTAAAGCTGAAGACATTAAACAAACATCCAAACCGTCATGTGTCGTTGCCGATAAAAAAGAAGTGAATTTTCCATCCACAAAAATCACTTTATGGGTGTCGATTTCGTGCAAAAAGTATTTTTTTACCTCAGCAAATTCGATAGCATTTTCGTGTTTTGGGAATACTGAATAATCATTTTTTAAGATAGCATTCAGCGAAGTATATTTCCAAGCTTCCTCTTTTTTGGTCGGAAACCCTTTGTTTTCAAAGTTTTTTATGGCAGAAGTACGAACGTCGTGCAATTCCGAATGAACGTCAATGTGTTCTTCGAAAGCCATGAATGAGGATATAAGTTTTTCTTTTAATTCCATGTTTTTGTTGTCAGTTGTCGGTTGTCGGTTATTGTTTTAACGGAGAACAGATAACAGAGAGCTTTTTAAGCTTCTTGCTCTTGTTTAATCCAATCGTATCCTTTTTCTTCCAACTCAAGCGCTAAAGAAGCATCACCAGATTTTACAATTTTTCCGTCCATTAAAACGTGAACGAAATCTGGAATGATATAATCTAACAAACGTTGGTAGTGCGTGATGACTAGTACCGCGTTGTTTTCGTTTTTCAATTTGTTTACACCGTTGGCCACAATTCTCAAAGCATCAATATCTAAACCCGAATCGGTTTCGTCAAGGATAGCCAATTTTGGTTCCAACATCGCCATCTGAAAAATCTCATTGCGTTTCTTTTCTCCACCCGAAAAACCTTCGTTTAACGAACGCGATAAAAACTTACGATCGATTTCCAATAATTCTGATTTCTCACGGATTAGTTTCAGCATTTCGTTGGCCGGCATTTCTTCTTTTCCGTTGGCTTTTCGGCTTTCGTTGATGGCAGTTTTCATAAAGTTGGTCACCGAAACACCCGGAATTTCTACCGGATATTGGAATGATAAGAAAACCCCTTTGTGAGCTCTTTCTTCCGGCGCCAATTCTGAAATGTCTTCGCCCTCTAATAGGATTACACCTTCAGTTACGTTGTAATTTTCATTTCCGGCAATGATAGAAGAAAGTGTACTTTTTCCGGCACCGTTTGGTCCCATAATCGCATGTACTTCTCCGGCTTTTATCTCGAGATTAATTCCTTTTAAAATCTCTTTATCTTCAACACTAGCGTGTAAGTTTGTTATTTGTAACATTTTTTAAATGTGTTTTGTTCTAATTTATGATTATCCTACTGAACCTTCAAGTGAAATCTCTAATAACTTCTGAGCTTCAACTGCAAATTCCATTGGCAACTTGTTCAGTACGTCTTTACTAAAACCATTTACGATTAACGCAATTGCTTTTTCGGTTGGAATGCCTCGTTGGTTACAATAAAATACTTGGTCTTCTCCGATTTTGGAAGTTGTCGCTTCGTGTTCGATTTTAGCTGAAGAATTTTTACTCTCGATGTAAGGAAACGTATGCGCTCCACAATTATTACCCATCAACAACGAGTCACATTGCGAGAAGTTACGGGCATTATCAGCTCTAGCGCCAATTTGCACCAAGCCTCTATAGCTGTTTTGTGATTTTCCGGCAGAAATTCCTTTAGAAATGATTGTTGATCTGGTATTTTTACCCAAATGAATCATCTTGGTTCCGGTATCGGCTTGTTGGTAATTATTGGTTACGGCAATCGAATAAAATTCACCGATTGAATTGTCGCCTTTCAAAATAACTGAAGGATATTTCCAAGTAATGGCCGAACCGGTTTCTACTTGTGTCCATGAAATTTTTGCGTTTTTCTCGCAGAAACCTCTTTTGGTTACAAAGTTGAAAACGCCGCCTTTGCCTTCCTTATTTCCGGGATACCAGTTTTGAACAGTAGAATATTTGATTTCGGCACCGTCTAAAGCAATAAGCTCGACAACGGCAGCGTGTAATTGATTTTCGTCCCGACTTGGCGCAGTACATCCTTCCAAATAAGAAACATAACTGTCTTCATCAGCTACTAAAAGTGTTCTTTCGAATTGACCGGTTCCGGCTTGGTTGATACGGAAATACGTGGATAATTCCATTGGACAACGAACGCCTTTTGGAATATAACAGAATGAACCGTCAGAGAAAACCGCTGAGTTCAATGCCGCATAAAAATTGTCTTTTTGAGGAACAACCGTCCCTAAATATTTTTGAACCAAATCGGGATATTCGCGAATCGCTTCGGAAATACTCATGAAAATGATGCCTTTTTCGGCTAAAGTCTTTTTGAATGTTGTTGCTACAGAAACCGAATCAACCACGATATCCATAGCAATATTGTTCATTTTTTTCTGTTCGTCCAAAGAAATCCCTAACTTTTTGTACATCGCTAAAAGTTCAGGATCTACATCGTCAAGAGTTTTATTCGGGTCAGCTTTTTTAGGTGCCGAATAATAAGAAATCGCTTGAAAATCGGGCTTTTGATAATTTACATTTGCCCAATCCGGTTCAATCATTTCCTGCCAAGCGCGAAACGCTTCGATGCGCCAATCGGTCATCCATTGCGGTTCTTCTTTTTTCAAAGAAATAGCGCGAACGATATCTTCGTTTAGCCCAATAGGAAACGTCTCCGACTCTAAATCAGTGTAGAAACCGTATTCGTATTCTTTATTTTCGAGTTCGACTTTTAAGTCGTCTTCCGTATATTTTGCCATAGTGTTATTCTAAAGTGAGAATGATTCTCCGCATCCGCATGTTCGTGATGCATTTGGATTGTTAAATACAAATCCTTTTCCGTTCAATCCGCCTGAAAACTCCAAAATGGTTCCGGCTAAGTATAAAAATGACTTTTTTTCAACGGCAATTTTTACATGGTTGTCTTCAAAAACTTTGTCGTTTTCGCCAAGTTCTTTGTCGAATTTTAATTCATACGACAAACCCGAGCAACCACCACTTTTTACGCCTACTCGCACGTAATCTTGGGCAGCGTCAAAACCGTCATCTTTCATCATATCGATGATTTTTTTGCTGGCTGAATCTGAAACTTTGATCATGTCTATTTTGATTTTGTCTAAATAAAGGGCAAAGTTAACACAAATATCCTTTTTTACGGCATTTCAAAGCATTTTTATAACTAATTTAAGAATAGAAAAAAATGATTTTGAGGATTTAAAAGCGACAGATTTTTAGTAATTTGCAAGCCATTTACAAGATTAACCGAAGAAAATTCAACAAATGAAGCTATATCCAATAGAAGCCGGAAATTTTAAACTTGATGGCGGTGCGATGTTTGGTGTGGTTCCTAAAACCATTTGGAACAAAACCAATCCGGCAGACGACAACAATTTAATTGACATTGCGGCAAGATGCCTGCTGATTGAAGACGGAAACCGCCTGATTTTAATTGATACCGGAATGGGTAATAAGCAATCGGAGAAATTTTTTGGCTATTATTCACTTTGGGGAAGTCATTCTTTAGATGGTTCTTTAGCTAAATACGGATTTCATCGCGATGATGTGACCGATGTTTTTATGACGCATTTGCACTTTGACCATTGTGGTGGAAGCGTGAATTGGAACGCCGCCAAAACGGGTTATGAAGTCGCTTTCAAGAATGCTAAGTTTTGGACGAATGACAACCATTGGGAATGGGCAACCAAGCCCAACGCAAGAGAAAAAGCCTCATTTCTTTCAGAAAATATTTTACCGATGCAAGAAAGCGGACAATTGAATTTCGTCAAAAGACCGGAAGGAGATTTTGGACATTCAAACGAATTGGGATTTGGGATTTTTTATGTTGATGGTCATACCGAAAAAATGATGTTGCCGCATATTCAATACCAAGATAAAACCATCGTTTTTTGTGCCGATTTGATTCCGACTGCCGGACATTTACCTCTGCCTTATGTTATGGGTTATGACACGCGGCCGTTGTTGACCATGCCTGAAAAATCAAAATTTCTCCATGCCGCAGTTGAAAATAATTATTTTTTGTGGTTGGAACACGATGCACACAACCAAATTATTACTGTTGAAAACACCGAAAAAGGAATTCGTTTAGCTAACGTTTTCAAAGTAGAAGACGTTTTATAATTAAATCATTTTTAAAAATTCTATATGGAAAATTTGAGTTCAGTCATCTTTTACAACATTGAGGAAGCCATAAAAACATATAGAATGTATGCTCAAAATCAGCTGAAAATTAATGATTTGAAAATCACCATTGACCAATGGTTGGTTTTAAAATGTCTCAAAGAAAATCCAAATGCGACTCAAATCGAATTGGCAGAAAAAGTTTTTAAAGACAATGCTTCCATCACCCGGATCGTAGAATTACTGGTCAAAGCCAACTTTCTGCAAAGAGAAATTAACCAAAACGACCGAAGAAAAATGAACCTCAAAATCACATCTTCGGGAGAAAAAATTTTGGAGGACGTTTATAAGATTGTCTTGAAGAACAGAGCCAAAGCATTAGAAGGCATTACTGCTGAAGAGATTGAAAGCGTAAATTCTATTCTAAAAAAAATCAGCTCCAATTGTAAAAAATAATTCTTTTAACTTTTTCTTAAGTAACAAATACATAATTAAAACACATATTTGATATATCAATTATTGATAAGTTAAATTTTTTAAATATGTCACGCAAAACTTTATTATTTTATGCGATAGCCAGCTCATTGCTAGGCTTTGCGGCGCGTTCCCAAAACACTACTGAAGACAAAATTTCTATATCAGGAAATTTGACATTTGAAAAGACCATTTCGGCTAATGCAGTTTTTATTTATCTTATAGAAAGTGATTCGAAAAAACTGATTAAAACCGAAACACCTTTAGAAACCAATGATTTCAAATTTGAAAATGTTTCCAAAGGCACTTATTTTATTAAAATTGTTGCCCATGGCAAAACAAAACATTTGGGCAATCCGTTTGAAGCAAAAAGCAATCTGATTCTTCAAAGCATAATAATTCGAGCTGATGAAAACTTGCTTGATGAAGTCGTGATTACAAAATCAAAGCCTTATATCGAAAGGCAACAGGGAAAAATGATTTTAAATGTGGACAGTAATATTGGTTCAACAGGTTCGAGTGTATTTGAAGTTTTGGAAAAAGCGCCCGGAATAAACGTTGATAATAATGACAACATTAGTTTGAGAGGAAAAAATGGGATTTTGGTTCAAATTGACGGGAAACCGACCCCTATGACCGGCTCGAATCTGGCCAATTATTTACGCGGCATTCCTTCGGGAAGTATTGATAAGATTGAATTCATCACCAATCCATCAGCCAAATACGATGCCGCCGGAGCTTCAATCATCAACATCAAAATGAAAAAAGACAAAAAAATCGGTGTGAACGGCAGTATTTCTTCGTCTTATGGTCAAGGAAAATATGCCAAAAACAACAACAATTTGAGTCTGAATTACCGAGACAAAAAAGTGAATCTTTTTGGAAATTACAGTTTTGTTTATCGCGAAGGTTTAAATGATTTACAACTCGATCGAAAATTTTACGAAGACGGCATTTTTACAGGCGCATATGAGCAAGACAACTTTTTGAGGATGAATTTCAGGAATCACCTTGCTAGAGTTGGTGCTGATTTTTATGCCAATAAAAAACATACTTTCGGAATCATCGTCAACAACATCAGTAATAAATTCAATCCAACGGGAAGCAACCGCTCGGATGTGTTTGATGAAACTGATAATTTGGCTTCTCGTTTTCAAACCAAAAACCGTTCGCGCGACCATTGGCACAATCATTCGGTGAATTTTAACCATAAGTTTGTCATTGATACTTTAGGTACAGAATTGACCACTGATTTCGATTATGCGAATTATGGTAATAAAACCCAACAAAATTTTACAACGCGTTATTTTAATTTGAATAATAGCGAGTTTCAAGATCCATATTTATTGTATGGCGATATCAAAGGCGACTTGAAAATTTATGCCCTAAAATCTGATTACGTGACTGTTTTGAAAAACAATATAAAGTTGGAAACCGGTGTAAAATCGAGCTATGTAAAAGCGGATAACAATTTGGCTTTCTATGATAAAAGTTCGGGCGTTCCGGTTTTTGATCCAACCAAAAGCAATCATTTTATATATGAAGAAAACATCAATGCAGCTTATGTAATCACTTCCAAAGAGTTTAAAAAATGGAGTTTTAATATCGGCTTAAGAGTTGAAAACACGAATATTACCGGAAAACAATTGGTGGATAATACTTCGTTCAAAAATAGCTACACTCAATTGTTTCCCAATGCGGTTTTCAGTTATACTCTAAATGAAAAGAACAGTTTGGAACTCAATTACAGCCGAAGAATTTCGCGTCCGAGTTATGACCAATTGAATCCGTTCAAGTTCTTTTTGGATCCGACAACTTACAAAGAAGGAAACCCATATTTATTGCCTCAATCAACCCATTCGATTGAATTGACTCACGTTTTAAAACAAAAAATCTTTACCACTTTGAATTTCTCGAGAACAACGGATAACATTACTGAAGTGATTGCGCCGTCCGAAGACGATCAACAACTGACCATTCAAACCAATAAAAACCTCAACACCGTTGACATCGTTGGTTTATTTGCTATCGTTCCGCTTGAAATTAACAAATGGTGGAATGTGAACAATAGTCTGAATTTTTATTATGGCTATTACTCAGGAACTGTGGCTAATACTACTATCAAAAACGAGGGTAATTTTACCTGCAATTTTAATTCGACCAATAGTTTCAAACTCGGTAACGGATTTACTGCCGAATGGACCGGAAATTATCGCGCTCGAGAAGTTTATGCTTTTATGGATGTTGACCCGATTTGGTTTATGAATATCGGTTGTCAAAAAAAATTCAAGAACAACAGCGTTTTGAGATTTGCATTAAATGATGTTTTTTATACCAATAAAACCACCGCAAGTACCGCTTTTACAGATTATAAAGAAAACTTCAAAGTGGCCAGAGATACTCGAGTGGCGACGATTTCTTATACTTATAACTTTGGTAAAAACAACGGTCCGCAACGACGAAGAACCGGCGGCGCAGATGACATCAAACAAAGAGCCGGCTCTTCAAACGGATAATTGTGTTTAAGGTAACCGCTTCCATTTGTTTTAGAACATAATCAAAAACATCAAATTAACAACCCAAAAAGCTAGCCCAGAAAAGGGATAATTGATAAATAAAGAGTTCAGAAATTCGCTAAAATTGAAAGAGATAAATTATTTTCCCTCAAGACTTTTTATATTTTTGAGTAACATAATTTTGCAACTGTCCGTTTCGGCTTGATATTTGAACCGTTACTAAATTATTGTTAATCCTTTTTTTGTTGGTGTAAAAAGAAATTATTTTTACCGTAACTAAAAAATCAAATCATTTAAAATGAGAACTTTAACTTATATATTTTTATTATTGGCTACTGTAACACTCTCTGCTCAAGAGATAGTGCCAACAAAATCTTATAAAAAAACCCCTTTAACTGAAGAACAAGAAAAACGTTGGAGTCATCTTGATTTGGAAAAAGATTCTATTCCCGGAATGAGTGTTGACAAAGCTTACGCTGAACTTTTAAATAATAAAAAAGGCAATAAAGTGATTGTCGGAGTTATCGATTCTGGTGTTGACATCAGTCATCCCGATTTAAAATCAGTGATTTGGACCAACAAAAAAGAAATTCCAAACAACGGTAAAGACGATGATAAAAATGGTTTTGCTGATGATGTTAACGGATGGAATTTTTTAGGCAATTCAAACAATGAAACTTTAGAATTGGTTCGCTATTTAAGAAAGGGCGATGATGGTTCTGAAAGGTACAAAAGAGCTCAAAAAGAATATGACGCAGAATACCAAAAAGTTTTTCCGGAGAAAGAAACGGTAGATTTATTAGTCGATGCTGACAAAGTAATTCGCGAACATTTAAAAAAAGACAATTACACCGTGGAAGACTTGAAAGATATCTCTTCTGTGAAATACGAATTGTACAAAAGCAAAAGAATTATGTTGTCGTATGCTGATTATGCCGGCGAAAAATTTCATGCCGAATTGGAAGAATATAAAGATTATGTTTACGACAGATTGAACTATAATTTGAACAAAGAATTCGACGGAAGAAAACCGGTTGGCGATAATCCGGAAGATATTAACGATAAAAAATACGGTAACAATATTGTCTACTCAAAAGAAAGAAAAGACTCTTCTCACGGAACGCACGTTGCCGGAATTATTGCCCAAGTCAGAAACAACGGAATCGGTGGCGATGGTGTGGCAACCAATGTTGAAATTATGCCAATCCGTGCTGTTCCTAATGGTGACGAATATGATAAAGACATCGCCTTAGCGATTCGATATGCCGTTGACAATGGTGCCAAAGTCATCAACGGAAGTTTTGGAAAAGACTATTCTCCACACAAAGAATGGGTTTGGGACGCCATGAAATATGCCGAAAGCAAGGATGTTTTAATTATTCTTGCCGCCGGAAATGATGGGAAAAATGTAGATGTTGAACCCAATTATCCGGAAGATACCGCTGATAAAAAAAATGAATTGGTCAACAATGTGATGAAGGTTGGGGCTATCAATTACAATTATGGAGAAAATGTAGTCGCTAATTTTTCAAACTTCGGAACTGATAATGTTGATGTTTTTGCGCCGGGTGTTAGAATTTATGCCACCGTTGAAGATTATCATTTCAAGTACCAACAAGGAACATCGATGGCATCACCAAATGTAGCCGGAGTTGCAGCCTTAATCCGTTCTTATTATCCTAATCTCAAAGCAGCCCAAGTGAAACAAATCATCATGCAATCGGGAACGCCAATAGATTCAGAGGTTTATGTTGGGGAAAATAAAGAAAAAATACCCTTTTCAAAAGCAAGTGTTTCAGGCAAAATCGTAAATGCTTACAATGCTTTGAAAATGGCAGAAGAACTATCAAAAGAAATTCCAAAAGAACCAAAATTATAATTTTATCGGGAAGCAAAACTTTCCAATTTTTCAGAAAGCATGACAAACAAACTTTTTTCTATTGCCGTTTTACTATTCACCTCAACAATCATAGCCCAAACTGATAGTTATTGGCAACAAAAAGTTGATTACAAAATGGAGGTTTCGATGGATGTCAAAACCTATCAATACAAAGGCAAACAAGAATTGCTTTATACCAATAATTCTAAGGACACTCTAAGACGGGTTTATTACCATTTATTCAATAACGCTTTTCAACCGGGAAGTGAAATGGATGCACGACTACAATCCATTCCTGATCCTGACAGAAGAATGGTGCATAAAGTCAAAACCGCAGAAGGCAAGGAAATCAAAGAAAGCCGACTTAAGTCTTTAAAACCGAATGAGATTGGCTTTTTAAAAATTTCGAATTTTAAACAAGACGGTGTTTTGGCCACGACCAAAGAAGTCAGCACCATTTTAGAAGTCGATTTGGCTCAACCGCTTTTACCCGGAAAATCAACTTTATTAACTTTAGATTTTGAAGGGCAAGTTCCGGTACAAATACGCCGTTCGGGTAGAAATAACATAGAAGGTGTTGAACTTTCGATGGCACAATGGTATCCGAAAATGGCCGAATTTGATTTTGAAGGTTGGCATGCTGATCCTTATATCGCTAGAGAATTCCACAGTGTTTGGGGCAATTTTGATGTCAAAATTACTATCGATAAAGAATACATTTTAGGCGGAACAGGATATCTGCAAAACAAAAACGAGATTGGTTACGGCTATCAAGACAATGGCGTTGTAGTCAATATTCCGAAGAAACAAAAGACATTAACTTGGCATTTCTTAGCGCCTAACGTACTTGATTTTACATGGGCAGCCGATAAAAATTACCTTCATGATGTCGTAAAAACTGATTTCGGTACCACTTTGCATTTCTTATACAAAAACAATCCAAAAATCATTGACACCTGGAAAAAAGCGCAACCGAAAACAGTGCAGCTAATGGACTTTTACAACAAAACTATTGGCAAATATCCTTATGACCAATATTCTGTAATTCAAGGCGGCGATGGCGGTATGGAGTATGCCATGTGTACACTTGTTTTAGGCGAAGGTACACTTGACGGATTAGTAAATAGTGTGATTTCGCACGAAATGGCGCATTCTTGGTTCCAACATGTTTTGGCCTCTAACGAAAGTAAACATCCATGGATGGATGAAGGTGGTGCGTCATTCTTAGAAGATCTAGGCGTAAACGAAATTTCAGAAACCAAATCTAAAAACCCTTTTTCCGGCGCTTACAAAAGTTATATGGATTTGGCTAATTCAGGTTTAGAAGAGCCGCTTTCCACACATGGTGATCATTTTGGTTATAATAAAGTGTACAGCACTTGTTCCTATTATAAAGGCGAATTGTTTTGGACACAATTAATTTATTTAATTGGCGAAGAAAACACCATGAAAACCTTAAAACGTTATTATGAAGATTTTAAATTCAAACACCCAACGCCAAATGATCTTAAACGCACAGCGGAAAGAGTTTCAGGTGCCAATTTAGATTGGTATTTAACTGAATGGACACAAACCGTAAACAAGATTGATTTTGGGATAAAGGATGTAAGCGAAAACAACAATTCAACCACAGTAATTTTGGAAAGAATTGGCAGAATACCTATGCCAATGGATATTTTAGTGGAATACAACGATGGTACTCAAGAGAGTTTTTACATACCGCTGCGCATGATGAGTTTTGAAAAAGAAAACCCGAATCCAAGTATAAATAGAACTACACTTCCCGATTGGGCTTGGGCATTTCCAACTTATACCATGTCTATCAACAAACCAAAAAACAGCATTAAAAAAATCACTATTGATCCGAGTGGTTTAATGGCCGATGTGAAAAAGGAAAACAACACCATAATTTTTTTAAATAGAAATTAATCCAAAGGCGTCTCAGTAGAGACGCTTTTTTTTTGGAATAGAATTTGTAGATTTACCACAAATATTTTTCACCATGAACAATTTAAAAATTCTATTACTTTTAATGGCTTTTGGCTTTGGTTTTCAAAAAAGTGATGCCCAACCTATTCGATTCAAATCGAGCAGCGTTAGTTTTACCGACAAAAAAAGTGACGGAAATTGGAACGAATGGTCAGATTTTGTTGAAGCCAATGTTTTAATCACTTTAGACCCTAAAAAAGATTTGATTCTGATCAATTCTGCCGAAGTGCAATCGTTTAAAATCAAAGCTTATGGTGAAATTGAAGACAATGACGAAGTCAATATTGTTCCGTTTGAGTGTATTGATAATCGGTATTCTAATTGCAAAATATTGATTATCACTAAGAAAAAAGAAAGCAACCGAATGCAGATTTATATCAATTACAACGAAGTTAAATTCGTTTACAACGTTTACAATTCCAATTAATTTACCCGCAAACCAAATGGATTTCTCCTATCCAAAGGCTGAAAAACTCAAAAGCAAAACCATTATAGATTTGTTGTTCTCCGAAGGCAAATCAGTGGGAAAATATCCTTTGCGTTTAGTTTATATAGCACATGATTTCGAAGAAGATATTCCTTTGAAAATGGGCGTTTCAGTATCCAAAAAATACTTCAAAAAAGCAGTAGACCGTAATTATTTCAAACGCGTTTTAAGAGAATGTTACCGATTAAATAAAACCCAATTGATAACTGCTTTGGACAAAAAATACTGCTTTATGTTCTTCTATCAAACCAGCGATAAATTATCTTATCAGGAAATTGAAGAGAAAACCAAACAGCTTTTTGAAAAATTCGCCAAAACTATTTCAGAAGAGAAATAATCAATTTATCATTCTGGCGCACAATAAATTAGTAACTATTTGCGTTTTAGTAGTATAAATCTCTTTATTATGAAAACAGTCTCTCTATTTTTTTCTGTGATTATTTTATTTTTTTCATCCTGTAAACAAAGTGATGCTGAAACCATGGATATTGCAGTTCCTGCTGACGCTTATTATGCCGCTGCTGATTCTACCGTTGTTGAAGCCGAAGAAAGCGTCAAAAACTATGCTGTTAGTATGAGTCTTCCCGACAAAGCCAAAGAAGAAGCCATTGAAACCAAAATCATCAAATCCGGGAATTTGCGTTTCCAATCCGATAACTTGGAAGAAACTTACGATCAAATTCAAAAGGCGGTTAAGAAATACAATGCCTTAATCAAAAATGATTCTCAAGCGAATAACGATTATCAGTTTTCCCGAACGATTAACATTAGGATTCCAAACCAGCATTTTGATGCTTTTATAGCCGATATTTCAAAAGGCGTAAAGTATTTTGACCAAAAAGATATTTCATCTCAAGATGTTACAGAGGAATATATCGATGTGGCTTCACGAATTAAGACCAAAAAAGTTTTAGAGGCACGGTATTTGGAGCTGTTGAAAAAAGCCAATAAAGTTTCGGAAATGCTTGAAATTGAAAGGCAACTTTCCGAAATAAGAGAAGAAATAGAAGCCAAAGAAGGCCGATTACGTTACCTTCAAAACAAAGTTTCTATGAGCACTTTAGACATCGAGTTTTACAAACCCATTGCCCAAGGAGGAAAAGCTACAGTTTCCTATGGTGGAAGAATTGGAAACGCTATTGTTTCAGGTTTTAACGGGATTTCAAATTTCTTTATTGGTTTAATCGAAAATTGGCCAGTAATTGTTACATTAGTTGTCTTGATTTTATTGATCAGAAAAAGATTTAAAAGAAAAAATAAATAAGCATGTTTTTACAATTCAGAAAAAGATATATTATACCGTTGGTATTGAGCGGATTCCTTTTTGTCGGCGTAAGTTTCAAAGATGATTTCTTCGAAATTTCTAAACAAATTGAAATATTCACCACACTCTTCAAAACCATCAACCAAAACTATGTAGATGAAACCAATCCGGCAGAATTGATGGACAAAGCCATTAAAAGTATGTTGGCCGATTTGGATCCGTACACGAATTATTTCAACGAACAAGATGTCATCAAATTCAAAATCAACAATACCGGAGAATATACCGGGATTGGTGCATTGATTACCCGAAAAGAAGACAAACTGATTATCAAAGAACCATATAAAGGATTTCCTGCTGACAAAGCCGGGTTGAAAGCCGGTGATGAAATTATCCAAATTGGCGATGTCTTGCTTGCCGATTTTAAAGACGACGCTTCTCAATTGTTAAAAGGTGCCAAAAACACTAAAGTTGACATCAAGTATCTCCGACAAGGGAAACCCTTAACTACGCAATTAATTTTAGACGAAGTCGAAGTCAAGGCCGTTCCGTTTTATGGAAAAGTGGATGATAAAACCGGTTACATTGTCTTATCACAATTCAACAAAAAAGCCTCCTCTGAAACTAAAGAAGCACTGGAAAAATTAAAAGCTGATGGTGCAACCCAAATCATTCTAGACTTGCGAGGCAATCCCGGTGGTTTGTTGCATGAAGCGGTTAATATTTGCAATTTATTTGTGCCCAAAGGTGAAATCATCGTGACCACCAAATCGAAAAACGAAAAATACAACAATACATATAAAACTAATCGAGAACCTATTGATACTGAAATTCCTTTAGTGATAATTGTTGACGGTAAAAGTGCATCGGCTTCTGAAATTGTTTCAGGCGCTTTGCAAGATTTAGATCGTGCTGTAATTGTTGGCAGCAGAAGTTTCGGAAAAGGATTGGTGCAAAGACCGATTGACATGACTTATGGGACACAAGTTAAAGTGACCATTTCGAGATATTACACGCCATCCGGAAGATGTATTCAGGCTTTAAATTACAACAAAAAAGACAAAACCGGTAAAGCAACACGCAACGATGAGAAAAGTTTTAACGCTTTCAAAACCAAAAAAGGCAGACCTGTTTTCGATGGCGGTGGCGTTTTACCTGATGTAGAAATCGAAGAAACCAAAACCAGTTCGATTGCTGACGCTTTGCAAAAAAATGACGGTATCTTCAATTATGTAACTCATTATTACTATAAAAACCCAACCTTAGGCGATAAAATTCCAACGATTACTGATGCAGATTTTTCGGATTTTAAAGCCTATTTGAAACGTGAAAAAATTGAGTTCAATACCGAAACCGAAATCGCGCTTAAAAACACTTTGGAAAAAGCGAAAAAGGAACAAGTAGATTCAGCCATTAATACAGAATACCAACAACTATTGACCGCTTTACAAAAAAGTGAAGAAATCCTTATTGACAAAAACCAAAGGGAAATTAAAACATTGATTTTAGATGAAATCATCAAGCGTTATCAATACAAAGAAGGACTGTATCAGTATTATGCTAAAAGTAATTTAGAAATAAAAAAAGCCATTGGAGTCTTAAATAATACCACAGAATACAATAAGATTTTAAAAATTTAACATGAAGCTACTTAAATATTTGCCTTTACTTTTATTCGGTTTTTTACATGCTCAGGAAGAAGTAGTTCATTCTGTTTATTTTGACTTTGATAAATTTACTTTGAATGAAATCCAAATTAAAGATGTGGTAGATTTTATCAAAAAAACCGATTCCACCCGAATAGAATCCATCCAGATTTTTGGTTATACCGATGATATTGGTAAGGAAGCTTATAATTTTAAGCTTTCAACCCAACGAGCTACAGAAATTCAAAATAAATTTATTGAAAACGGAATCAAGAGCAAAATCATTGTAACCATTGAAGGTAAAGGAAGAATTCTTATCGATGATGACATTATAGAAAACCTACCCGAGAAACGCTCTAAAAACCGCCGAGTTGACGTAGTACTCAATTTAAAACCATTACCTAAAATTGAAATTCCGGGTTTTTACAGTACGATTCAAAAAAAGCACATCGTTGGCGATCACATTTATTTGGACAATGTTTTATTCGAAAGAGGAAGCAGTAAATTGACCTTTAAATCGAAAACGGAGTTGGATAAAATTGCCAAACTTTTGATGAAATACAAAAATCTGAAGTTTGAAATCCAAGGTCACGTTTGTTGCACACCGCCTTACCAAAAAGAAGCCATAGACAAAGACACTAAAAAACGCCAATTGTCTACCAACAGAGCGCAAACAGTTTACAAGTATTTAATTTGGAAAAAAATTCCAAAAGATAGAATGACTTTTAAAGGTTATGGCAATACCGTTCCGCTTGGAAAAGGTGCAGAATATGACCGAAGAGTAGAATTAGTAATTTCAAAAGTGTAATTACTCTTTCTTCATTTCGATATGAGGAATATCATCTTCCAAATACATATCGCTGGTTTGAATAAAACCGTGACTTTCATAGAATTTCTTCAAGTATAATTGAGCTGAAATCGTTATTTTTCTTTGGTCAAAATGGGTTTTGATGACTTGAATAGCTTCACGCATTAATATATGGCCCAGTTTTTTAGAACGAGAATGTTCTTTGACTACAACACGACCAATGGAAGCCTGTTCAAAATAATCATTTGGTTTAAAAAGTCTCGCATAAGCAACAATTTCACCATTATTCTCGCCAATTAAATGAAGTGCTTTCTCATCTTTCCCATCAATATCCTGATAAACGCAATTTTGCTCCACTATAAAGACTTCGGCTCGCAATTGTAACAAAGTATAAAGTTCATTCGTCGAAAGTGCTTCAAATCGCTTTATTTTCCATTCTAAATTCATGACAATTATTTTTTGAATTGAATCGACTTGATGATTGATTCCAGCTCGAACATCAAATCTCTTTTTTCTTTTGATGGTGCATAACAAAAACCTTCCAACACCAATATTCTTCTGTTTGGTTTATCAAAAATAACGTAGTTGATAAATGGTCCTGACATGAAGTCGTTTTTCATTTGCCAAGTGCCTTTGGTTTCATAGGCATTTCTTCCGGCTAAAATGGTTTTGGAAAAATAGGGTGAATAAGCTTCTTCAGTTACCATTCTTGTTCTATAAGCCGAACCGTGAATGTACTTTCTCCCAATAGAATCTCTGGTTTTTACAATATCATTGACTGCGTTATTAGGGTTAATGTCATTCCATGGTAATTGGTATATTATCACACTGGTATTGCCACTAGTGATTTCGCTTTTGAGCCAAATAAAATTCTTTCTTCGCATGACATACTCATATTTCGAAGGTATCAGCAAATCGATATTGAATTTGGTTTTAATTTTTTTGGTATCCAATAAGGAGTCTTTGAAAATCTTTTGGTTTTGGGCAATCTCAATCGCTCTCATTTTTTGAATGATGTTCGGTGCGTTTTCTTCTAATATGTCCAAAATTTCTGCTGTCGTTTTTCCTGAAATATGGACGGCATTTTGTGGCGATGAAAATTCATTTTCTTTGATTTCAAATTTAGTCTCGTTGCCTTTTTTTATAATGATAATATTTCTGGCATCTGTAGAAAAACCTTCGAAAAGTTTAACGGGATATTGATTGATGGTAAACAAAGGTTCTTCTTGTGGTAAACCCAAAACCGGTGAAGCAAATTTATTCCGAATGCTGTCACCTACTTCACCATTCCAAAGTTGGTCGTCAATAATTACGGCAATAGTGTTTATCGCAGCAGTAGAATCGCCCGGCAGCTTGTCCTTTTTAAACGAACAAGAACTCACGATAAACGTGACAAAAAGCCATAAAAAAAGGGTTTTACTCATAATTGAAATAAAACCCAAATTTATATAAGATTTTCGGATTAACCGTTGTTAATTTTTAACTTCATGCCCGGTTTCAAACTTTCGTTTTTGATTCCGTTCCATTTTTTGATGTCTGAAATGCTTACACCAGGATATTTTTTGGCAATGCTAAATAAGGAATCACCTTTTTTGACATAATACGTTTTTACTGCGTTTCTATCACTTGCAGCAATGCTTTCTTTTTTAGAAGATTTCGCTTCGTTAATAGCCACTTCTTTTTTAGAAACGATTAAGGTTTGACCCAACTTCACATTGTTATCTTCCATGTCGTTCCACTCTTTGATTTCCGTAAGAGTAACATTGTATTTTTTGGCAATGGTACCAAGATATTCACCTTTTCTAACCTTGTGTTCCACAATTTTAGTTTCGGTTTTTGGTGCTTCGGTTACTGTGTTTTCATCTTTATTGGCTAAAGCTAATTTTGAACCCGTTTGAACATGTAAATCATCAAGATTGTTCCATTTTTTCAAATCTTCAAGACTAACATTAAATTTTTTGGCAATACTGAAAAGATTATCTCCTCTTTGTACTTCATAATAATCACCAATTTCTTCGGTAGAATCACCATTGTTATCATTCGAAGCTACTGCGGTTTCAACTTTGTTGTCAATGATTGCTTTTTCTGCTTTCACTTCTTTTCTAACAGTAGTAACCACTCTTTCATTTTTGATGATTTTTAAATTGGCACCTAGAGCGATATTATTGCTTTTTAGTTTGTTCCATTTTTTCACTTCTGCTACAGAAACGCCGTATTTGCCTGAAATCTCACCCAAGTTATCACCTTTTCTAACCTTGTAGTATTTCACCACGTCTTTATAGGCAACCACTTTTTCTTCTTTGAATAATTTGTTGCTATTTGAAGCTACAACAGCTGTATCGGCTTCATTTGTTGCTTTATTTTCATTCGAAGCGATATCACTGTTAGTATAATCAGCTACATAAATTTTTAAGTTTCTGCCCAATGGCGCTTTGCTACTTCTCAAATGATTCCATTTTTTAAGCTCCGCAATTGTAATACCATACCTATTTGAAATCTTGCTTAAACTTTCACCTCTTCTAACTTTATGGTATTTCACATTGGCAGAAGAACCAGAATTTGAAGAAGCCAACATCGTTTTTTCAAACGGTTTTTCTCTTCTATTGGCTTCGTAATCAGCATAAGCATAAATCTTATCTTCATTAGAAGTAAATACTGCTATTTTATCAACCGGTAATCTTAAAAAGTGTTTTTGTCCCGAAATAAACGGAACTACTTCTCTTTTGTAAGAAGGATTTAAAAACTGCAACTCAGCAACAGAAACATCCATTAAATCAGCAATTTGTTTGAAAGTCATTGCTCTTTTAATCATTACAGTATCGGTTGCAAAATGATGTGCAACAGCTCTGGCCGGTTTGATTCCGTGTTCTTTATGGTATTCGAAAATATACATTGTGGCTAAGAAAGCCGGAACATATCCTTGGGTTTCTTTGTGTAAAAATGGCCTGATATTCCAGTAGTTTTGTTTTCCTCCTGAACGTCGAATCGCTTTCGCCACATTTCCAGGACCTGTATTGTAAGACGCCAAAACCAAATCCCAATCGCCAAAAATAGCATACATATTTTTCATGTATTGTGTTGCGGCATTACTGGCTTTTAAAGGATCGCTTCTTTCATCTACGTAAGTGTCGACTTTTAATCCGTATTGTTTTCCGGTTTGGTACATGAACTGCCATAAACCTGTCGCTCCAACTCTTGAAACTGCTCTTGGATTCAAAGCTGATTCTACAACCGATAAATATTTAATTTCTAGTGGAATATTTTGTGCTGCTAACGACTCTTCAAACATTGGGAAATAATACTGAGAAATGCCGATTAGTCTTTCAAAAGAACGCTTTCTGTTCTTTAAAAACGATTTGATTACGTTTTCTAAACCTTGGTTGTATTCAATATTGAAAGGTGATTTTTCATCTAATGCTTTTAGTCTTTCTTTCAAAAGTTCGGTTGGCAATTCGTAGTCCACTTTTTGATCCACATCGATGTTTTTGATGTCAAAAGTTAACTCGTTATATAAATCCAAACTTGCCAATTCCTTCATCCACATACTGTCAATACATTTGGCAATGTTGTCGTGAATAAACGAAGCTTTGATGGAATCTAAAACTTCTCTTTGGGTTAATTCTCTTTTGGGCAACTTGGCCTGAACCGGAATCACTTTAATGGTATCTTGGGCAAAAATTGCCGAAGAAGCCATAATAAGTGCTAAAGTTGTAATTTTTCTAATATTCATACTGTAATATTATAAGTGGTATTTGTTTCAGATTGTTAATTGTATAATTAACAACGTAATTAATTGTCTTTTATTGTGTTGCAAATGTTAATTTAAAATTGCAGCAATTCCCGGTAAATCTCTTCCTTCTAACATTTCCAACATTGCGCCGCCGCCGGTTGACACATAACTCATCTTATCTTCTAAGCCGAATTGTTTAACAGCTGCAACCGAATCTCCTCCACCAACGAGTGAAAAAGCACCGTTAACTGTTGATTCTGCAATATAATTTCCTAATGTAATGGTTCCTTTAGCAAAGTTTTCCATTTCAAAAACGCCTAATGGTCCGTTCCAAAGAATAGTTTTTGACTCCATGATTACTTGCTTGAAATTTTCCAATGATTTTGGTCCGGCGTCTAAGCCTTGCCAACCATCCGGAATTTCTCGAACGTCCACTATTTTTGTGTTGGCATCATTTGAAAAAGCATCTGCTGCAACTACATCCACCGGAATATGGATCTGAACGTTTTTCTCTTTGGCCAAACGTAAAATTTCCAAAGCCAATTCTTGTTTATCCTCTTCACAAATCGAATCTCCGATTTTTCCGCCCAAGGCTTTCACGAAAGTAAAAGTCATTCCTCCGCCGATAATCATGTGGTCGACTTTGTCTAAAATATTTTCAATCACCGTAATTTTTGAAGAAACTTTTGAACCTCCAAGAACTGCAGTTACCGGTTTTACTGAATTATTCAACACGCGATTCAAACTTTCAATTTCTTTTGCCAAAAGCATGCCGAAACATTTACTTGTTGGAAAAAACTTTGCAATTATTGTAGTTGAAGCGTGTGCTCTATGTGCTGTTCCGAAAGCGTCATTCACATAAATATCACCTAGGGATGCTAATTCTTTGGCGAAATCCTCATCGCCGGCTTCTTCCTCAGCATAAAAACGAAGGTTTTCTAGTAATAAAACTTCGCCCGGTTTTAAATCTTTCGCAGCACTTTGGGCAATTTCCCCTCTACAATCTTCCGCAAAAAGAACCTTAACGCCTAAAACTTCTGATGTTTTTGCCACAATATGTCTTAATGAATATTGGTCTTGTTTTCCTTTTGGTCTTCCCAAATGTGACATCAAAATTACACTTCCTCCATCGGCTAAAATGGCATCTATAGTTGGCTTCGCTGCTTCAATTCGGTTAGCATCCGTAACATTAAAATTTTCGTCTAAAGGCACATTGAAATCAACTCTAATAATCGCTTTTTTGGCTTGGAAATTAAAATCTTGAAGTGTTTTCATCTAAAATTTAAGTGGTTATGATTCCTTGCAAATATAATAAAATTTAATTTCATCGGAGATTTTTGTGCGTTTGTCGATGATTTTTAAGAAAAATTTAAGCCATAAGCCATTTATTTTCAGTCAAATAGTGTTTCAATACCCATTAACTTACAAGAGTGACAAGGAGTAATATTTGAATGTAAAGCTTGCCAAATGCTTTTCTTTTAGCCAAAAATTTGCTCTATATTTGCTCATGCAGTTTTCAGAAATACTTGGCCAAGATTACCTTAAAAACCATCTCGTTAAAAGTGCTTTATCGGGAAGGATTCCACATGCACAGTTGTTTGTTGGTCCCGAAGGTAGCGGAACATTGGCTATGGCGATTGCTTATGCGCAATTTGTTTTGTGTAATAACATTGGTATTGAAAATAATGGCGGAAATGAAAGTTGCAACTTAAAGTTTCAATCGCTTTCGCATCCAGATTTGCATTTTGTTTACCCGAATGTGACTAACGAAGACGTAAAATCAAAACCTAAAAGTGCCGATTTTATTATGGACTGGCGTGAATTTGTTTTGCAAAATCCTTATGGAGGTTTATTTGATTGGTACAAACATCTCGGAGTTAAAAACAAGCAGGGCGAAATTCGGGTTGAAGATGCTCAGGATATATTGAAAGCTTTGGCCTTAAAATCCTACGAAGGCGGTTATAAAATTATGATTGTTTGGATGGTGGACAAAATGAATATTGCGGCTTCCAATAAATTATTAAAATTGCTGGAAGAACCGCCTGAAAAAACGCTTTTTATCTTGATTTCCGAAAACGAAGAAGATATTATTCAAACGATTCGATCGCGTTGTCAAGTGTTGCATTTTGGCGCTTTACCGGAAAATGTTATTGTGGATGCTTTGATTTCACGTGAAAATTTAGATTCGAAAACCGCAGCCAAAATCGCTCATCAAGCCCAAGGCAATTATAACAAAGCTTTATATTTATTGAGCGAAGACAATGAAGATTTACAATTCGAAAAATGGTTTGTCGATTGGGTTAGAGCAGCTTTCAGAGCCAAAGGAAACGCTGCTGCCATTCAGGATTTGATTGCTTGGAGTGAAGAAATTGCGAGTATTGGCCGCGAAGGTCAAAAGCAATTTTTGAATTTCTGTATTGATATGTTTAGACAAGCCTTGTTGCTGAACTATCAAAATGAAAAATTAGTATATTTAGAGCCTAAAGTCGAGAATTTTACGCTCGAAAAATTTGCGCCTTTCGTAAGCGGTAATAATATCAATGATATTTTTAAAGAGCTTTCGGACGCTATATATCACATTGAACGCAATGGAAATGCCAAAATCATTTTAACCGATTTATCAATAAAACTTACCCGATTAATTCATAATAAATAAACCTATGAACAATACAGCTTCTATCTTAGTTTTGCTTTTTTTAGCGGTTACTTTTGTGCAATCCGCTTATGATAAAGTCTTTGAATGGAAAGGCAATGTAGAATGGCTTAAAGGTCATTTTGAAAAAACTATTCTAAAAAATAACGTGCCATTTGCCTTGTTTATTATCTTGGTTTTAGAATTAATTACAGGGATTTTTGCGCTGGTCGGTTGTGTTGAATTAATGGTCAATGGCGGCAAAACATTTGGTTTTTATGCGGCTGTTTTTTCTTCTATAACCTTGATATTTTTATTATTAGGCCAAAGATTGGCAAAGGATTATGATGGTGCGAGAACAATTGCTATTTATTTTGTGCCTTCGGTTTTAGCGGTTTGGTGGTTAAGTTAAACCACTTCTTTTGGCCGCTTGGAACATTTTTAATTCATCCCACGTAAATTGGTCACCATATTGTTCTTTCAATCCGCTTAACGATTCTTCTTTAAAACCTTTAAAAGCCTTGGCTAATGCTTTTATTTTATCTTCCGGCAATACATCTGAAATTGAAATAGTTTGGTTTTCAATTAATTTGGCTATATGGCTTCCAATGGTTTGAGCCGTTAATTTTCTGATAGCAGCAATTTCTTTGATTGAATTCTTTTGCAACCACAATTCGTAAGTTTCCTGAATAGTTGATTTTTTTGGTTCCTTTGTTTTTTTCTCCTTAGTATATCTTTCAATATCGTCTTCATCTTCCACTAGTGTGACATTGACATTTTTGAATTCTTGTTTTATGGTTTCCAATTTGTTAACCCTGTAATTCCGAATTTCGTCTGAAGACAATTTTTCTTTTGAAATGGTTTCACCTTTTACTACTGTTTCTATCAATAATTTGGCTTTCATCAAGCGTAAAACGGCTTTGATTTGGAGTTCTTCCAAAACCAATAACTCTTCGTAATAAGCTTTTGCTTTTTTGAGTCGTTGCACTTCTTCTATTTTCCACAGAATTTCATAAACCAAGTTATCCATTGGCAACAAAAAATAACTAAACGCGGCTTGAATTCGGTCATTAATAAACTGAAAATCAATATTTTCTGTAAATAATTTATTCAATTGAGAAATAAATTTTCGTGACGGATCAATTAATTTTTCTATTTCTTCTGCTTGTTTTTTGGCCCAAAAAGCGTGTTTAGATTTGGCTGAAACAGTTGATGCTTCGTTATAACTGAATTGGTGATTTCGCCATTCTTGCGCCAAATCATTCCAATCAAAACTGTTACCCAAGTATTGATGAATAAAAGCTTTGGTATCTTGTTGTAAATTATTTTGAAGTATTTCTTCAGTGGCTTTGTTCAAGGAATAATCCATAACATCTTGGTCATTTGAAATGCCATTCATTTGCAACGGAGAAAGCAAAATTAAGCCGTTTAACGAACGCAAACGCGAAAGTGCTACATAGGCTTGTCCGGGAAGAAAAACCTGCGAAACATCGAGCGCTGCTTTGTCAAAAGTTAGTCCTTGACTTTTATGAACCGTTATTGCCCAGGCTAATTTTATCGGATAATGGACAAACGTTCCCAAAACCTCTTCGTCAATTTCTTTAGTGTTTTCGTTTACCGTGTATCGAATATTTTCCCATTCATATTTTTCGACTTCAATGGTTGTATTTTCATCGGGGAAATGAACGAGAATTTCTCTTTCGGAAAGAGATTGGATGATGCCCATTTTTCCGTTAAAAAATTTTTTATCAAAGGATAAATCGTTTTTGATGAACATAATTTGGGCTCCAATTTTTAGTTCCAATTCTTGTTCCAATGGGTAAATTTTATCCGGAAAGTCGCCAATAATTTCGGCACTATAAGTTCTAGAATTTCCTTCCAAATCAATAAGCGATTGTGAATTGATGTTATCGGCTTTAGCATTATGAGTGGTTAAAGTGATGTAACCTTTGTTTGCTTTCAAATCAAAATCAGGTTTTACAAACTGATTTAAAATTTGAAGATCATCTTTAGTGATTTTATTATTTCTAAGATTATTCAAAACCGAAATAAAAGTATCATCTGTTTGACGGAAAATGGTAGACAATTCAATATACAAAGGCGGATTTCTTTCGATTACATGTGCGTGAAAAAAGAATTTTCCTCTATAATAATTCCGAAGTGTTCGCCATTCTTCATCTCTAACAACCGGAGGAAGTTGTAGCAAATCCCCAATAAATAAAACTTGAATGCCGCCAAAAGGACGATTGTTTTTTCTAACAGTTTGCATCATAAAATCCATCGCGTCCAACAAATCGGCACGCAACATACTGACTTCATCAATGATGAGCAATTCCATATTTCGGATAACTGCTTTTTTTAATCCACTCATTTTAAAATGTCTACGCAAAGTAGAACGGCTTTCGAATTTGGTGTTTTCGGTAAATTGTGGTGATGAATTATCGGGTAAAAATCCGCCAAAAGGCAATTGAAACATGGAGTGAATCGTTACACCGCCGGCATTTAAAGCCGCAATTCCTGTTGGCGCCACAACCACCGTATTTTTATGAGTGGTTTGAATTATTTCTTTAAGCAATGTCGTCTTTCCCGTTCCGGCTTTTCCGGTTAAAAAGACCGATCGGTTAGTTTGGTTGATGAATTGCAAAACATAGTTTGCTTCGGCTGTTACTGATTTCATGGCTTGTAAGTTTTATAAGACACAAAGTTAAAGGATTGTATTTCAATATACAACAAAAAAAGCGCCTTTAAATTATGGCGCTTTACTATCTATAAGTTGAAATGAAATTATTTCTTTTCTTCTTTTTTGGATTCCGGTTTTTCTTCTTTCTTATCTGAAGATTTGTATTTGTCGTTAATCAATTTAATTATTTCTTTAGTTACATCATAACTGTCTTTGGCATACAAAACTGAGGCTACATCGCCTGTTCCGTAGATATAATCATATCCTTTTTCTTTACCATAATCCTTGATTACTTTTCTGTAATTCTTAACTAAAGAATCCATTTCAACACCGCTTTCCTCTTGCAATTGTCTTAACATCGCCTGTTGTGCGTAGCTCAATTCTTGTTCTCTTTGTTGTAATTCAGCCCCTTTTTGTTGAGCCCAAACTTGCCCATTTGCCTGAGCGTTCTTCTGGAAATTAGCTGCTTCAGATTTGAAACGATTTACTTCAACTTCCAATTGGCTTCCCATTACTTTGGATTTGTCTTTGTATTTTACTTCAATATCTTTTGCTTCCGTAGATTCTTCCATTAATTTAGAAGTATCGATGTAAGCCGTTTTGAATTCTTTTGTTTCGGTAGTTTTGTTGCAGGAAATTATTGAAATGGCCAATGCAAAAAGTAGAACTGTTTTCTTCATTATTTATTTATGATTTGATAAATTAATTTTCGGTTTCAAAAGTATAAAAATAAAAGGCAATAATCTAACGCTAGAAAGCTGAGATTCTATTACAATTTCGCAACATAAGATTTAGTTATTGTTTAAACAGAAATGATAATCAGGCGTTATTGTTTTTGATTTCAAATAAAGCGTTTTAAGCGCATTTTTCATTTCTGTCAACCAAAGACGAATTTTAAATCGTTTTGATTAAACAGCGCTCGTTTATTTAAGTTTTATTGGTTTTTAATGATGTAAATGTGCGATGAATACTCATTTGTCTTCTTTCCGTTTAAATTTGACTTCCATCCAACAAAAAATGCTCTGATGAAATTCATCTTTCCTGATTTGTATTTTTCAGAAAGCAAACTCACATAATAACTGTCAAATTTCATGGGTAACACTTCCACCAATTTCATTTCCTTTTCTGCAAATAATTTTTCAATCGCTGTTTTAGAGAAATGCCAAATGTGTCTTGGCACATCATAAGCCGCCCAATGTCTTCCGTAGAAATTCGCATCAAAAGATTTAAAATTAGGAACCGCAATAACAATTGTTCCAGTTGGTTTGATTAATCTTTTTAATTCAGCAATATATTCATCCAGATTTGGAACATGTTCTAAAACGTGCCACATGGTAATTACATCAAAAGATTTGCTTTCTAAAGCAGATAAACTTTCAGCAAAATTTACACCTTTATTAATAGCAATTCCTTTTGCTTTTTCACTTGGTTCGATTCCGGTAATTTGCCAACCGTCATTTTTGGCTACCATTAAAAAATCTCCGGTTCCGGCACCAATGTCTAAAAGTTTTCCCTTTGAAGATTGTGAGTTGATTAATTTGAGCTTGTTTTTGAGCGCAATTCCTTTGATAAAATGATAAGCTCTTTCAAACAAAGAACGCTTTCCGTCAGTATGTGAAATATAGTCATCGCTTTCATAATAGCTTGGTAGTTTTTCTAAACTTGGCTTTGGAAAAGTGATTAAGAGGTCATATTCCGGATTGTGGTGCAATTCGAAAACTTCTTTGGAAACCGAATAATCTTTGACTTTTTGAAAAAAAATATTGTTTTGAAAACTCATATAAGGCTGTATTGGTAAGGCTTGGCAAAGTTAGTTTCACGTGGAACGTTACAACTATCTTCCCATGTAAATTAATAAAACCGAAATATCTGCTGGTGAAACACCGCTGATTCTGGAAGCTTGCGAAATGGTCACCGGACGAATTTTGCTTAGCTTTTGCTTAGCTTCAATCGACATTGATTTGATTTTGTTGTAATCGAAATTCTCAGGGATTTTTATATCTTCTAAACGGATAAGCTTTTCGGCATTGTTTCTTTCTTTTTCGATATAACCTGAATATTTCACATGAATCTCTGCTTGCTCAATTATCTCTTTATCCAAATGATTTTCTTGAATGTACTTTTGAACTTTATCAAATTTTAAAATATCTTCCAATTCAATTTGCGGACGAGAAAACACTTTAAACATTTTATCCGATTGATTCATTGGAGCGCTTTCTTTTTCGACTAAAATCGGATTGGCTTCTTCTTGTGTAACACTCGTTTCTTTGAAGAAATTGACCATTTTTTCACTTTCGTTGAATTTATGCTCCATTCTTCTCATTCGCTTTTCAGAGGCTAAACCAATCTCAAAAGATTTTGGTGTTAATCTAAAATCCGCATTGTCTTGCCGTAAAAGAGTTCTGTATTCTGCTCGTGAGGTAAACATGCGATAAGGTTCTTCGGTTCCTTTGGTAATCAAATCATCTATTAGAACACCAATATAAGCTTCATCACGACGAAGAATCATAGGTTCCATTTCTTTCACTTTTAAAGCGGCATTCATACCAGCCATCATTCCTTGAGAAGCAGCTTCTTCGTATCCAGTTGTTCCATTAATTTGTCCGGCAAAATACAAACCTTCGACGAGCTTCGTTTCTAAGGTATGTTTCAACTGTGTCGGCGGAAAATAATCGTATTCGATGGCGTAACCCGGACGGAAAAACTTAACCTTTTCGAATCCTTCAACGGAACGTAAAGCTTTGAATTGAATATCTTCCGGTAAGGAAGTCGAAAACCCATTTACATAAACTTCAACGGTATTCCAGCCTTCAGGCTCAACGAAAAGTTGGTGTCTTTCTTTGTCTGCAAAACGGTTAATTTTATCTTCAATTGATGGACAGTATCTTGGTCCGATACTTTTGATTCTTCCATTAAACATTGGTGAACGATCAAAACCTTCGCGCAAAATATTATGCACTTCATTTGAAGTATAAGTCATGTGACACAATTTTTGGTGTGTCAATGGCTTCGTTTCATCAGAATAAGAAAACTTATCCGGTATTAAATCACCGGGTTCCTCACGCATTTTAGAATAATCTAAAGAACGTCCGTCAACTCTTGGCGGTGTTCCTGTTTTCATTCTGCCTGATTCGAAACCAACTTTAATTAAGTCCTCGGTAATTCCATAAGCGGCACTTTCGCCAGCTCTTCCTCCACCAAATTGTTTATCGCCAATATGAATCAATCCATTTAAGAAAGTTCCGTTAGTTAAGACAACGGTTTTGGCCTTGATTTCAATTCCTAAAGAAGTAACAATGCCTTCAATTTTATTATTCTTGATTAAAAGTCCTTTGACCATTTCTTGGTAGAAATCGAGGTTTGCAGTTCGTTCCAACATTAATCGCCATTCTTCTGCGAAACGCATTCTGTCACTTTGCACTCTTGGCGACCACATGGCAGGGCCTTTTGACTTGTTCAACATCTTAAACTGCACAGCCGTCTTGTCCGAAATGATTCCTGAATAACCGCCTAAAGCATCAATCTCACGAACAATCTGTCCTTTGGCGATACCGCCCATCGCAGGATTACATGACATTTGCGCAATATTTTGCAAACTCATCGTTACCAATAAAGTTTTACAGCCCAAATTGGCCGATGCTGCGGCTGCTTCACAACCTGCGTGTCCTGCACCCACTACTATGGTATCGTATTTTTCTAAAAACATTTTAATTTTGTTTCACGTGGAACATCTTCATTTTCTCTTCTTCCTTTTCACGCATTAATTTTTCGTCGGCTTCAGATTTGTCTTTGTAACCGCAATAATGCAAAAGACCGTGAACCATTACACGCTTTAACTCATCTTCAAAAGAAACACTAAAATCTTGAGCGTTATCTCGAACTCTTTCAATGGAAATAAAAATATCTCCGTGTAGTTCGTTTCCTATAGAATAATCGAAGCTGATAATATCTGTTAATGTGTCATGATCTAAGTATTGTTGGTTTATTTCCAACAAATAATCATCGTCACAGAAGATGTAATTAATTTCACCTTCGTTCTTTATTTCGGAGCTAATGACTTTGGAAAGCCAATCGGCATAATTCGTTTCGTTGTCTAAATTGAAATCTGACTCGTAATTAAAACTAATCATTTTTTATAAAGTATTCTTGAACCTTCTGGTTAAAATTGGAGCGCAAAGGTAAGCTTTGTCTATTTAAAATTTCAATACTATTCAAATATTCTTGAAGCTTACTAGGAAGTGCATTAGCCTGATTGCTAAATTCTTTCTTATTAGTTTCTGATTGGCGCTTTTTATCTTCGCCTTGTTGTTGTAATGCCTTTTCTAATTTCAGCAATTCATACTTCACATTGAGAATCTTTTGAAGCGTTTCGTTGTTAAAACCTTTGTTTAATAATTGCTTTTCGATTTGCTTCATTTGATCCAAAGTGTTTTGACCGTTTCCGCCAACACCTTGCTTCTTCAATTCTTTCTCTAAAGCTTCGCGCAGTTGTTGTTGTTCTTTGTATATTTCCATAATAGCTTTGGCATCACCTTCACCGTCTTGACCTTGTTCTCCGCCCTTTTCATTCCCTTGGCCTTGCCCTGATTTTCCGTCTTTTTGACCCTGACCGTCTTTACTTCCTTGTTGACCTTCTCCGGGTTTCTCACCTTCTTTACCTTCTTGTCCATCTCCTGGTTTTTCCCCCTTTTTCATTCCCTTTTTCATCTTTTCACCCAATCCGTCTTGCTTCTTAATGATATCCGGCAATTGCATTCCGGCACCTTGTCCTTTTCCTGGTTTTGGCTTTCCTTGTCCTTGTCCTTCCATTTGCATCTGCATTTGCATACCGTTGAGTATATCACTCAACATATCGGCTAACTTATTCGAAGACGAAACAGCATACTGTTGGTGAGAATTTCCCTTTGGAACATTAGCTTCAGCCAAATTTTCCAAAGCTTTATCCACATTGTACTGAACATTACCTATTTCTTTAGTTACTTCTTCGGCAATTTTAGGATTACGCAATGACATAGCAAACAAACTGTCATCAACATGTTTGAATTGTTGTTTCAAATCTTGTTGAATTTTTAGGTTCTTATTGAATGACGGCGCGCCACGTTTCAAATTTTTAAACTGTTTCATCACCTCTTCCTGAGAGAAAGAATATGCTAAAAGGTTATCTAAAATCTGACGCAACATTGCCACATCTTCCTCCATTTGTTCCATATCGCCTGATTGCATTTGTTCTGCCATTTGTTGGCTCATTTGCTTCATTTTTTTGGCCGCACTTTTTTGCTTTGGTTTAGCCTTTTCCTTTTGTTGCTTTTGTAATTGGTCTTTGGCGTCCTTTAAATCTTCATCTATACTTTTCTCCTTTTCATCAGTATTCGGCAAATCCATAGGAGATTTCAATTCCTTATTGTCTTTGTCTAATTCATTCAATTCTTCTTGAAGCTTGTCAAACTCTTTGTTGATATCGTCTTGCTTTTGGGCATTATTGTCATCTGTCTTGTCAGCCAATTTATCTTGCTTTTCAGCAAGCTTGTCCAATTTATCAGCAATTTGTTCCGCTTTTTTCTCTACGTAATAACGCTTGGTTAATTCTACCAATTGCTCCAAACTCTTGGTTTGATTTTTACTGGATTGTTGGAATTTCTCCATCTTCTCAAACAATTCTTCTTTGCTGATTTTATCGTTCAGTTTTTGAAGTTCATCTAAAAGCTTTTTATTTTTTTCTAATTCTTCTTTGGTTTTCTCTAAACGTTCTTGTAACAACTCCTTCTTCTCATCCTTTTTCTCGGCCTTGAATTGCTCCAAATTGTCTTTCATCTTTTCTGAAAACTCTTTCATCAACTCGTCTTGTTGTTTTTGGCGTTGAATAAAATCGTTGACTTTTTGTTGTTCTTTATAATCTAAATTGTCTTTCTCTTTGCCCATTTTTTGCAATTTCTCCATCTCGGATAATTGCTTGTCTTGAGCTTTTAAAGATTTAGCCAATGAATTAATGTTATCATTTTGTTGTTGCAACATTTCGTCCTGCTTCTCAGTTTCAGTCGAAATACGATTACTGAATACAGAAGATTTTGTGCTTTTTGAATTGTGAATCGCATCATTATCGAAAATCTCAAAGTAATATTCATACGAAACACCCTCTTCTACCGGAAGATTACTCGGAAAAGAAAACACAAATTGGTCGTATACGTCTTTCTTGACATTTATATATGCTTTTTTAGCGCTGTTTGGCGTATCCTTTGGATAGTAGACAATTTGCAGTTTTGAAAGTCCGTAATCATCGGAAACTTGTCCTAGAACGTAATTTTTATTCACTTTCAAACTATCCGGAGCATTGTTAACCGTTATAGTTGGAAATTGATCTTTGATTACCGAAATCTGATAATTCAATTTTTCATAATTCTGAACTTTTGCATTTGAGGTCAGAATTTGATAGTCGGTGTTTTGAACAATGTTTTTCGATAATGAAAACTGATTATCTTGTTTGATAAAAGCAAAATGATTGTTGGCATTCACCCAATCCACCTTTTGCGTAGCCAATGTGTTCATTCTCCATGTAACTCTTGTTCCTTCAGGTATAATGGCGTTTCCGGTTCCTTTAATGACTTCAGATTTTTTATTGAGATAACTCGGAAAGTTTAAAACCATTTCAAAGTTGGCAATTGATGGAACAGTTACGACTTTCAATTCATAATCTTTCGAAGAAACGTCATTGGCTTCAATGTGAAACTCTACATCTTCTGAAGGTTTCGGAATCACAAACTGGAATTCACCGGATTTGTTACTTTCCATAAAATAGCTTTCCTCACCAATAAAAATCATCGCGTTTTCGGGAAATACTTTACCAATAGTTTTCACTTTTAGTAAAAAGTCTTTGTTTTGTTCTGTTTGCAGATTATCATTTACAACCACAAATTCGAATGGCGCAGGTGGTAAAAACTGTTGTTTAAAATTCACTACACGATTCAAACTTTGGGACAAAATATCTCCTTTGCCTGAAATCAAGAAAAACAAAAAGAACAAAATCGGAATAACTGCCAATGGCAAATACTTCTTATTCTTCCCCAAATTAATGGCGTTTCCAAAAGGAATCGGCTGCAAAGTGTTGGCTTTTTGGTCAATCGAAGCTAATAATAACTCGGATTTATTTAGGTCTTGTGATAATTGTAAAAAGTTGGTCAACTTATCACCTACTTCGTTAAAATGGTTTCCAATGATATTTGAAGCTTGATTGTAATCGATTCCTTTTTGCAATTTGAACAATTTGAAAAGCGGAAATAAAATGAATCTCAACAACAGAAACAATTCCACCAAAATAAAAACCGCAAACAAAATAGTTCTCGCCATTGGTTTGAGCCACAAGAAATATTCCACAAAAAGCGTGAAGATAAAATACAACAAACCTAAGCCAACGAAAAATATCGTTCCGCGCAACAATTCATTGGTATAAAACTTTCGAATAAAGTCTTCTAACTTTTGATAAATAAGGGTTGATTTTTCCACTTTTTAGCCAATCTTTTATATAACCGATAAATGTACAATTTTTGCTGAATAACCAACGTTAAAAATTTGCCAATGAAAAAGTGCTGAAAATGACGCTCCAAACCTTATCAAAAACTTCAACCTTCCGACTTCCAACTTCCAACTTCTGATTATCTTTGCACACACTTCGACAAGCTCAGCGCTAATATGAATAACCATAAATTATAAAAAATGTCAAGACCAGTTAGAGTTCGTTTTGCCCCAAGTCCGACAGGACCTTTACACATTGGTGGTGTTAGAACAGCCTTATTTAATTATTTATTTGCCAAAAAACATAACGGTGTTTTCTATTTGCGAATTGAAGATACCGACCAAAATCGCTTCGTTCCAGGAGCCGAACAATATATCTTTGAAGCTTTAGAATGGTTAGGCATTGCGCCAAGCGAAACCATTGGTAAGAATGAAAAATTCGGTCCATACCGTCAAAGCGAAAGAAAACCTTTGTACAAACAATACGCAGATCAGTTGGTGAATTCGGGTTGGGCTTACTATGCTTTTGACACTGCTGAAGCTTTGGATGCGCAAAGAAAACAACACGAAGAGCAAGGAAAAACATTCATTTACAATTGGCACAACCGAGAAAAATTGGATACTTCTTTGGTGATTTCAAAAGAAGAAACTGAGAAAAGAATTGCCAACGGCGAAGCTTATGTTATCCGTTTTAAAACGCCGGTGAATGAAACTTTGCATTTGCATGATATCATTCGTGGTGATATTAATTTTGAAACGAATTTGTTAGACGATAAAGTTTTGTTCAAATCAGACGGAATGCCAACTTACCATTTGGCGAATATTGTAGATGATCATTTGATGGAAACCTCACATGTAATTCGTGGTGAAGAATGGTTGCCCTCGATGCCTTTGCATAGTTTATTATACAAAGCCTTTGGTTGGGAAGCGCCTGAATTTGCGCATTTGCCCTTGATTTTGAAACCAATTGGCAACGGAAAATTATCCAAACGCGATGGTGACAAAATGGGATTCCCAGTATTTCCGTTAGAATGGAAAAGCGAAGAAGGTGTTTCATCAGGTTACCGAGAAAAAGGGTTTTTCCCGGAAGCTGTGGTTAACTTTTTGGCTTTATTAGGCTGGAATGACGGAACAGAACAGGAAATATTTTCTTTAGAAGAATTAGCAGAGAAATTTGATTTGAATAGGGTTCATAAAGCCGGAGCTAAATTTGACCCTGATAAAAACAAATGGTTCAACCATCAATATTTGCAAAAACAAAGCGATGAAAGTTTGGCGAAAGCCTTTGCTCCTATTTTAGCTGAAAAAGGCATCTCGACTGCGCTCAATATGACAAAAGTAGTTTCACTGATAAAAGAACGTGCGAATTTTGTTTCAGAGTTTTGGGATTTAGCGGATTATTTCTTTGTGGCGCCAACGTCTTATGATGAAAAAGCAGCTAAAAACTGGAAAGAAGAAACACCTGATTTTATCAAACAATTGATTGCTGTTTTAAATACTATTGAAGATTTCACTTCGGTAAATATTGAAACCATTGTCAAAGATTGGATGACACAAAAAGAAATCGGAATGGGGAAAGTCATGCAACCGTTTCGTTTGAGTTTGGTTGGTGCTTTAAAAGGACCACATCTTTTTGACATAGTCGAATTGATTGGTAAAGAAGAAACCATTAAGCGATTGGAGAAAGCGATTGCAACTTTATAAAAAGGAAAAGTCCCGAGTTATTCGGGACTTTTTTATTAGAAGTAAAATATAATGTTTCCGTTTAAAACCGATGCGTTTCCTTTAAAATCGCCATCCATTTTTCCGAGCATATTGTTGAGTCCGTATTGATACGTAACATTCAACCTTACGTTTCTAACGCCGGCAGTTACACCAACTACGGGATAAATTGTAAAATTACTGATGTCGGTTAAGTCTTTGGCCATAACAGTTGGATTTCCTTTGACAATATAGTCTTCATCGGTTTCTTCTATGGTCAATTTGCCATTGACTTGAACCATTGGCCCAAACTCAACACTCAAATGGTTTTCGATAAACTTATAGCTTAATTGAAAAGTTATATTGGCACAAGATAGCTTATAGTTGGTTTCTCTTTCATTCATGAGTTGGTTTAAAGTCGCCACTTTGAAATTGTACTCGCTAAACTGCAATCCGTAAATTGCATCCCAATCGTTAAAGGCATTTCCTCTCATGGAAAGTCCAATGTTCCAACCATCGCCTGGTTTGGTTTCGAAATCTGAAGTTTTTAAATTGAATTGATTTAATCCTAAAGTTATTCCAATCATATTGGAATCTCTGTAGCCATATTGTGCGTTCGCAATTGTTGTAACAAACAACAAAAGGACGATAAGATTTTTGTTCATGAAATGAGGATAGTTAATTTGTAACAAACATACATATATTTCGTATAAACACTGTATTAACAATTTAAATAATCAAAAATGGATATTTTTTTAATTGCCTTTCTGGTCTTCGGCCTTTTTGTGTTGTTCTCTTCTTTTTTTACTGTCAAGCAACAAACCGCTGTAATTGTGGAACGTTTTGGGAAATTTTTAAGTATCCGACAATCCGGACTTCATTTAAAAATTCCTTTAATCGACAGAATTGCAGGTCGTGTGAATTTGAAAATTCAACAATTGGATGTGATTATTGAAACCAAAACCAAGGACAACGTGTTTGTTAAATTGAAAGTTTCTGTACAGTTTATGGTCGTTAAAGATACCGTTTACGATGCCTTTTATAAATTAGAATATCCGCATGATCAAATCACTTCTTATGTATTTGACGTAGTTCGTGCCGAAGTACCAAAATTGATTTTGGATGATGTTTTCGAAAGAAAAGATGATATCGCGATCGCTGTGAAAAGAGAATTGAACGAAGCCATGACTACTTATGGTTACACAATCATCAATACTTTGGTTACCGATATTGATCCGGATATTCAAGTAAAAAATGCGATGAATAGAATTAACGCAGCCGATAGAGAAAAAACGGTAGCTGAATTTGAAGCTGAAGCCTCAAGAATCAGAATTGTAGCCAAAGCCAAAGCAGAAGCCGAAAGCAAACGCTTACAAGGACAAGGTATCGCCGACCAAAGAAGGGAAATTGCCAAAGGTTTGGTAGAAAGTGTTGATGTTTTAAATAAAGTTGGCATCAATTCACAAGAAGCTTCTGCTTTGATTGTCGTGACACAACATTATGATACTTTACAAGCGATTGGTGCTGATACCAATTCGAACTTGATTTTGTTACCTAATTCACCACAAGCCGGAAGCGATATGTTGAACAACATGGTCGCTAGTTTTACGGCAAGTAATTTGGTTGGAGAATCAATGAAAACCGGAATGAGAAAAGTGGAACCTAAAAAAGGTAAAAACCAACCGAACGATTATGATTCGAATGAAGAAAGTTCTGAAACGGAATCTTAATCAAAATAATTACACAAAAAAAGAGGCTTAATCGCCTCTTTTTCTATTTATAAACCAACTGACAGCATACGGAATCAACATCTTTAAAATCATTCCGAAAGTGCCTGAAAAGACTTTATTGTAAATAGCATACAAACCTTCTAATGGTTGTGACGGCAATATACTTTCTTTGGTTTTATCGAAACTCAATTTCATTTTCTGATAATAAATTTCTTTTTCCAGCTTCAGGATTTCTAAATCGTGCTCAATTTCGGCGTAGGAAGAATATTTTTTAGTTCCCATAATTAGTCGTTAAAAAATATTTCGGAGAATTTCTCCAGAATTGGACCTTCAACCACTTTGTCTTTTACCAAAAATAAAAGAGCTGCCAAAATCGCATAAATTCCGGCCACGGCCAAAAATCCCAAAGGATAACTATCAAACATTTTTCCAAAAGCTAAAGCTCCGGCAATAGAGACAAAAAGTAAAACAATTGTCAGGCAAAGTGCAATCAACATAAACTTTACCATTAAAGTAGTTGACTTCATGGCAACCTTAAAACCCCAAAGTTTATAGTAAGCAATACTGCTTTCCATATAAGCTTTGGCATTTTCCTGAATATTGTCTACGTTTTCTTTTATTTCTTCAAAAGCCATTATTTCTGCAATTTGGCATTTTGTTTTTTAAGCTCGGCTAATTTCTCTTCCAAAAATGAAATCGCTTCTTCGGCTTTATAACTCGATTTCGAAAGTAAGTTGTCAACCGTTTCTTTTAATTCGTCTTTTGAATGTGTAAATTTTTCTTTAGCTTCTTCTTCAAAAGAATTAAACTTCGATTTGGCTTGATCTTTCAAATCATCAAAACTGCCTTTGATTTTTTCTCTCGTTTTCGAACCTTTATCAGGCGCAAACAAAATTCCGATTCCAACTCCAATTGCAGCACCGGCTAAAAGTGCCAAAATGCTATCACCAGTTCTACTAGACATAACTTTGAATTTTTTAATTTTATTAAAGTTACAAAAATTTTACCGAAAAGCTGTTAAGAGGTCGTTAAACAGTCGAAATTCATTTTAAAGCGATATAATCACCGTTCATTTAAATCATCGTAAATAGACATTCCAAAATCTCAAAACTCTAATAAAATCGATTTATGAAAGCCATTTTTTATGGTTTAAAATTATGCTTTTTATAATTACGATAGTTTTTGTTAATAATAGAAAAAGCCAACATTTACGTCAGCTTTCCATTTATAAAATCTATTTTTAAATTTATTCTTTGCTTTCCACTTTTGCCCAAGTATCTCTTAAGCCTACCGTTTTGTTGAAAACCAATTTTTCAGCCTTCGACTCTTTATCAACACAAAAATAACCCAAACGTTGGAACTGAAATTGGTCTAAATTTTTAGCCGTTTGCAAACTTGGTTCAACATAACCGGTAATTACTTCTAAAGAATTTGGGTTAATGAATTCTTTAAAGTCAATTTCTTTATTGCCATCCGGACTTTCGTGCGAAAATAAACGATCGTAAATACGTACTTCTGCTTCTATTGCATGAGTAATAGAAACCCAATGAATCGTACCTTTTACTTTTCTTTGAGAAGCTTCTGTTCCGCTTCCACTACGTGAATCGGTATCATAAGTACAGTGAATTTCAGTAATATTGCCCTCAGTATCTTTGACAACACTTTCGCCTTTAATGATATAAGCATTTTTTAAGCGTACTTCTGTTCCTAATGTCAAACGGAAAAACTTCTTATTGGCTTCTTCTTGAAAATCTTCTCTTTCAATGTATAATTCCTTTGAAAACGGGACTTTTCTATAAGTCATTACTGCTTCTTCCGGATTGTTTTCTGCTTCTAACCATTCTTCTTGACCTTCAGGATAATTGGTGATTACTAACTTCACCGGATTCAAAACTGCCATTACACGATGCGTAGATTTATTCAATTCTTCGCGAACGCAAAACTCTAAAAGTGAAACATCAATCAGATTGGTACGCTTCGCAATTCCGATAGTTTTGGCAAAATTCCGAATCGCCATTGGCGGATAACCTCGACGGCGCATCCCTGAAATCGTGCTCATTCTTGGATCGTCCCAACCAGTAACATGTTTTTCTTCCACTAATTGTAATAGCTTTCTTTTAGAAACTACTGTATGTGAAAGGTTTCTTCTGGCAAATTCTCTTTGCTTTGGACGAACTTTAGTTGAATCATACACTTGGTCTAAAAACCAATCGTATAATTCTCTGTGAGGTAAAAATTCAAGCGTACAGAATGAGTGGGAAATTTGTTCCAAATAATCACTTTCGCCATGCGCCCAATCGTACATCGGATAAATACACCATTGGTTGCCTGTTCTGTGATGATGCGAATGCAAAATGCGATACATTATTGGGTCGCGCATCAACATATTGTTGTGTGACATGTCTATTTTAGCACGAAGAATATGGGTTCCATTTGGAAATTCTCCGTTTTTCATTCGTTCCAATAGGTCTAAATTCTCTTCAACAGAACGATTTCTGTAAGGAGAATCAGTTCCAGCTTGCGTTGGAGTTCCTTTTTGTTCGGCCATTGCTGAAGAAGATTGACTATCGACATAAGCCTTTCCTTTCTTGATAAATTCAACTGCCCAATCATATAATTGTTGGAAATAATCTGAAGCATAACATTCTGTATCCCATTGATAACCCAACCATTCGATGTCTTTTTTGATGGCGTCAACGTATTCCTGTTCTTCTTTAGCCGGATTGGTATCATCAAATCGCAAATTTACAGGCGACTGATAATCAATTCCTAAACCAAAATTTAAACAAATAGCACTCGCATGTCCAACGTGTAAATAACCATTAGGTTCAGGTGGAAAACGAAAACGCAATTTGCTTTGAGGCAAACCGTTTTTCAAATCTTCTTCTATAATTTGTTCGAGGAAATTAAGGGACTTCTCTTCTGTTGACATTATTTTTGTAATTTTAGCAAAGATAAAAATTTAGATGATAGATAAGAGATGAATAGATAATAGAACCTATATTATTTATTTGATACAAACTGATTATTAATTACTGAACACTGAATACTGCTTAATATGGGAACTATTAAACTACAAAACATAAGAACCTTTTCATTTCATGGTTGTTTGGAAGAAGAAGGAAGAATTGGTTCGGATTACCGTGTTGACCTTGAAATCAAAACTGATTTGAGAAAATCTTCGGTGACTGATGAACTAAAAGATACGGTTGATTACGTGCTTTTAAACCGAATTATAGAGGAAGAAATGGCGATTCGTTCAAAATTATTGGAACATGTTGCCCATAGAATCATTACCAGAATCTTTGGAGAAATACCATCTGTTTCCCGAATTTTACTAGGCGTTTCAAAACTAAATCCACCTATTGGCGGTGATGTTGAAGCGGTTACGATTGAAATGGAAGAATATCGTAGTTAAAAGAATTAGAAATTTTAAATTACGAATTACGAATTCTAAAAATTATCAATTGATAATTGATAATTATCAATTGTTTTATATATTTGCCGTCCAACTGGCATCGTGGCCGAGCGGCTAGGCACCGGTCTGCAAAACCGACTACTCCGGTTCGAACCCGGACGATGCCTCAAAAACCTTCAAGGAAACTTGGAGGTTTTTTTATTGGTAAATTTTTAGAAAAAATTAATTAAAGTTGTGTTCGAACCCGGACAGTGTTTACTAAAAACCTTCAAAGAAACTTGGAGGTTTTTTTATTGGCAAATTTTTAGAAAATTAGTTAAAGATGTGTTCAAACCCTGACAGTGTTTACTATAAACCTTCAAGGAAATTTGGAACTTTTTAATTGGTAAATTTTAATTTTAATTCTCGCCTTCTAATTTTTCAATAGCGGAATTCACCATCTTTTGTTCTTTCGGAAACCAAGCTTGGGATAATAAAACCACTCCACAAATAATCAAAACTATACTAATCATTTTCTTGATTAAAAGAATATTTTTTGGATTTAATTTATTTCTTAATTGCTTGGCTAAAAGAATTTTAAATATGTCGGTTATGAAATAAACAATGATTAATGTTGAGAAAAAAGTAATCATTCTAGAAGCTTTTAACTCTAATTGTGGTCCGATTGTTATTAGGATGGCTAACCAAAAACCCAATACACCAATATTGATAAAATTGAGGAAAAAACCTTTAAAGAAAAGAGAAACATAGTTGGTTTTAGCCAATTCTTTTGGGTCAATTTCATCAATGCTTTTTTTGGATTCTTTTTTGTTTTTTACAAAGGAAATGATTCCGTAAGTAAGCATCACCAATCCACCAAAAATGAACAAAGCCGGATCATTTTTAATACTTTGTATCAATCGGTAACTACTAAAAAATGCGATAAGAATAAATACAATATCGGCAAGAACCACTCCTAAGTCGAAAACTATAGCAGCTCTGAATCCTTTGACTACACTAGTTTCAAGTAATACAAAAAAAACCGGTCCAATCATAAAACTCAGAATGAAACCAAGCGGAATTGCGGATAAAATATCGTTAAGAAAAATCATGCTTTGAATTTTGACAATGCAATTTAGAACTAAATTTTAACAATTTAAAACTATTTTTATTTTGCTTCCTCAATACTTCCGCCAGCTATCACTTTTTGATTGATTTGCTTTGGTTTACCGTAAATAGTGATATCACCACCGGCACGAACTTTAGCTTCCACTAAATCAGTAGCATAAACATTTGCATTTCCTCCAGCATTCGCTGTTATAGTTGTTTGCTTAGTTTTAAAATTTTGAGCGTCATAAATACCACCCGAATTCACTAAAACATCTTGATTATCAGCTTTTCCTTCTAAATTAATAGTAGATCCATTGGCTACTCTAACATTCAATTTTCCAACATCTAAAGTTAATCTGAGAATAGAGCCTTCTTTAGCATTAATTTCAAAAGCAGTGGATTCAATTTTGTCGCCACATGCAATTCTTGACCCTTCATTTGCCTCTACTGCGGTAAGATTATTGAAATAAACTGTTACAGAAATATTATCTCCGGCAAGTAATTTAGTTAAAGGCATTCTAATCTTTAATTCTCCGTTTTTATTAACTAATTCTACTTCGTTTGCTTCTTTACCATCAATAACAACTTTGTTTTCACTACTTTTTATCAGATAAACATCAATTTGATCGAAAGAAGTCACCTTGGTAAAATCACCAACATTTTTTTCAACTTGTCCGAAAGCTATCGAACTGAATACTAATAAACTATAAACTAAATTTTTCATATTTTAAATTTTTACTGAACACTAATAACTGAACATTGACTATTTATTCGTTTCTTCTGATAAAATGAAAATCCAATTGCTTTTTCACTAAATCAGCATTTTTTACTTTAACATAAACTTCATCTCCAAGTTGCAAAATACTATTGGTGGCTTGACCAACCAAAGCATATTGCTTCTCATCAAAAGTATAATAATCCTCTTTTATTTCACGAATTCTCACCATACCTTCACATTTGTTTTCGATGATTTCTACATAAATTCCCCATTCGGTAACACCTGAAATAACCCCTAAAAATTCTTGGTCTTTGTGGTCTTGCATGTATTTAACTTGCATGTATTTAACAGAATCTCTTTCAGCTTGCGCTGCTAAACCTTCCATATCACTGGAATGTGCGCATTTTTCTTCGTATTCTTCTTGACTGACACTTTTTCCACCATCAAGATAAAACTGCAACAAACGATGTGCCATTACATCCGGATAACGTCGAATTGGTGACGTAAAATGACTGTAAAAATCAAAAGCTAATCCGTAATGTCCAATATTTTCAGTAGAATATTTGGCTTTACTCATACTTCGAATGGTCAAAGTATCTACTAAATTTTGTTCTTTTTTCCCATTGACTTCCATCAACAAATTATTCAACGATTTTGAAATGTCTTGTTTGGATTTCATATTAATTGAATACCCAAATTTAGCAATCACTGTTTGAAGGTTAATCAACTTGTCTTCGTTTGGTTCATCGTGAATTCTATAAATAAAAGTTTTCTTTTGTTTCCCAATAAATTCGGCTACTTTTCGGTTTGCCAACAACATAAATTCTTCAATTAAATGATTGGCATCTTTCGAAATTTTAAAGAACACACCAACCGGTTCTGATTCTTCATTTAAATTGAATTTTACTTCTACTTTATCAAACGAAATCGCTCCATCAGCCATTCTTTTTTTACGAAGAATTTTGGCTAAATCTTGCATCTTTAATGTTGCTTCGACGATTTCCTTTGGTGCTTTATATTCTTTTCCGGTAAGAGAAATTTCCGCCGGAATTACATCCGATTTTGTCTCAATAATTTGTTGTGCTTCTTCGTAAGCAAAACGTTGGTCTGAGTAAATCACGGTTCTTCCAAACCAAGAATCTAAAACTTCCGCTTTGTTGTTCAATTGAAAAATAGCCGAGAACGTATATTTTTCTTCATTTGGTCGAAGTGAACAAGCAAAATTTGATAAAACCTCAGGCAACATTGGTACAACTCTATCTACTAAATAAACTGATGTAGCTCTTCTATAAGCTTCATCATCGAGTATTGTCCCTTCTTTCAAATAATGCGAAACATCGGCAATGTGAACACCAATTTCATAATTTCCATTCTCTAAAACTTGGAATGATAAAGCATCATCAAAATCTTTCGCATCTTTTGGATCAATAGTGAAAGTCAACACTTTTCGCATGTCTCGACGCTTGGCAATTTCTTCTTCTGTAATGGAAGTATCTAACTTATTAGCAAAAGCATCTACTTCTATCGGGAAATCATACGGTAAACCATATTCTGCTAAAATCGCATGAATTTCGGTATTGTGTTCGCCTGGTTTCCCTAAAACTTTAATCACGGAACCAAAAGGCGAATCCGCTTTCGCCGGCCAATCTTCTAATCTGACTAAAACTACATCTCCGTGTTCGGCTTCACCTAATTTATTTTTTGGAATAAAAATATCAGTGTACATTTTAGCATTCGCTGTAGTTACAAAGCCGAAATTCTTTTGAATATCAACCACACCAACGAATTCTTCTTTGGCTCTTTCTAAAATTTCTAAAACTTCTGCTTCCGGTTTTCTGGAACTTCTTCGGTCGTAAACATAAGCTTTTACTTTATCACCATCCAAAGCGTGATTTAAGTTGACAAAAGGAACAAAAACATCATGTTCTAATTCATCTGAAACAAAATAACCGGCTTTTCTACTGGTCATGTCAATAGTTCCTTCGTAATATTTTTGGCTGGTAGCTTTGACTAAATACTTTCCGGGTTCGGATTCTATAATCAATTTTTGAGCGGCTAACACTTTTAAATCTTTGATAATTTCGTTTCTACTTTTGGTATCATCCAACTCAAGTATAGTGGCTATTTGTTTATAATTGAATGGTTTATTGGCATTCTTTGATAATATTTTAAAAATCTTCTCGGAAAATGTTTTGGTTGTCTTCCCGAATTTTTTTGGTTTCTTACTCATTGTATCAGTTCTATTAATGCTGAAAATTACGAAATAGTAATTAGTAAATAGTAATTAACGATTAGTTTTAATTAAAAAATAACAATTTGTATCTTTATAAAAACTCAAAAAGATGACCGAATTTATCACGATTGCTACTTTTAATTTCGCTCATGAAGTTATGGTTTTAAAAACCATTTTAGAAAGAGAAAACATTCCGTATTTATTCCAAAATGAAAACCTTATTTCTATTGATCCATTTGCGAGTTTGGCTTATGGCGGAATCCAATTAAAGATTCATCCTAATGATATTGAAACCGTTCAAAAGATTTTAAATGACTTAAATAACAATTTAAAAATCGTTTAAAACTTCAAAGTTGTCAACATATATTAAATACAACAAAAAGATTTTTAAAATTATTTAAAATTTATGATGGTTATTATAGTGTGTTAATAGTCGCAATAACTTTTTGGTAATCGTAGGGTTTTAAAAGTTATAGAAACTTATACAGAGAAATTAACAATGTTATGTAATTGTAAAGTTCTTTAAATGAGTAAAATTTTGATTCTTATCAACAGTTGTTAACATGTAAAAAAACAAGTAAATTTTTAATAAGTTTAATAGTTGATTTATGTTGAAAACCTGCTTTTTTATGCTGATAAGTAATCTAAAAAAAGATCAAACTAAATTTGATTTTCTCGTTTGCATTTTGGATTAGAAAAAAAAGGCATACAACCTCAAAAAACTTCTAATTTTCTATCCAAAGTTGTTAACAATTCATGTTAATTTAAAGTTAACTGATTGTCAAGGATTTACAAAACACTATCAACATTCTAAAATTTTAACATTTGTTTTAAAATTTACGCAATGATTTTCAAAGAGTTATAGAAAAATCTCAGTTGGTTCAAAATCTTAAGTTTTTAAAATCAAGTAGTTACCTTAAAGTAGAAATAGAAGCGATAGTTTACGTAAATTTGTATCCTTAACTACATATATAACACCATGAAAATCTCCATCGGAAACGATCACGCAGGACCGGATTATAAAAAAGCCATTGTCTCTTTTTTGGAACAAAAAGGCTATCAAATATTTAACCACGGAACAGATACTTTTGACAGTGTGGATTATCCTGATTTTGGTCATCCGGTTGCGGTTGATGTAGAAACCAAGAGAGCCGATTTTGGTATCGTAATTTGTGGTTCCGGAAACGGAATTGCGATGTCTGCTAACAAACACCAAGGCATTAGAGCAGCAGTTTGTTGGACTAAAGAAATTGCCGCTTTAGCTCGTCAACACAATGACGCTAACATTTTAAGCATTCCTGCAAGATTTACTTCGGTTCAACAAGCCGTTGAAATGGTGGATACTTTTTTAAATACAGCTTTCGAAGGCGGAAGACATGCCTCCAGAGTGAATAAAATCGCTTGTCAATAATAATGAGCGAAGTTCACATCCACAAACATGAAGTAAAGGGTAAAAACTTAGTCCTTTCCATTATCCTGAATCTGATTATTACCATTGCGCAAGTGATTGGCGGTATCATTTCAGGAAGTTTGGCACTGATTTCAGATGCTTTACATAACTTTTCAGACGTGCTTTCGTTGATTTTTAGTTTGATTGCACACAAATTATCCAGAAGAAAAGCATCTATAAACAATACTTTTGGTTACAAAAGAGCCGAATTGATTGCCGCTTTTGTCAACGCTTCAACCTTAGTAATTGTCGCGTTTATTCTGATTTATGGTGCAATTGGAAGATTTGTTAATCCACAACCCATCGAATCCGGAATGGTAATTTGGTTAGCCTTACTCGGTATTATTGTCAATGGTCTTTCCGTAATTTTTCTCCGTAAAGATGCCGAACACAATATCAACATGAAATCAGCCTATTTGCATTTGCTTACCGATATGATGGCTTCAGTGGCTGTTTTGGTTGGTGGTTTGTTGATGAAATTTTACGGTTGGTTTTGGGTTGATAGCGTAATGACCATTGCCATAGCGATTTATTTGATTGTGGTTGGAGTCAAATTATTAATTACTTCTACAAAAATGTTGATGCTTTTTACACCAGATTTTATTGATATTAAAGAATTGGTTCGAGAAGTACATAAGGTTCCGGGCGTGAATAAATTGCACCACATCCACGTTTGGCATCTCAACGATGAAGAATTACATCTCGAAGCGCATTTAGATTGTTCAGATGATATTAAAATGAGTGAATTCAATGAGTTACTGCATGAAGTAGAACAGGTTTTATTTCTTAAATTTAACATCAATCATATCAACATCCAACCTGAATTCAAAAAAGAAGATCCAAAAGATTTCATCGTTCAGGATTAAAAATTTTTCAACATGATTACGGTTGACCAAAACCTTATCCAAAAAATTTTCAAAAAACGTTTGCCCGATTCACACAAAGGCAGTCACGGTCATGCTTTGATTATTGCCGGAAGTAAAGACAAAATGGGCGCTGCAATTATTGCTGCAAAAGCATGTTTAAGAGCCGGAGTTGGTTTGCTGACGGTCAACATTCCTAAGAAAGAAAAATGGGTTATTTTCAACTCAATACCGGAAGCGATGATTGAATTTAGAGAAGACAATAACGATTGGGAAAAGTACAATGCTATCGCTATCGGACCGGGTTTTGGAACCGACAAACAAGCTAAAAGAAAAGTAGAATTTGTAATTGAAACGATCAAATTACCTGTTGTTTTTGATGCTGATGCGCTCAACATTTTAGCCAAAAACCAACAATTATTAGCTACACTTCCAGCAAAATCAATTGTAACACCGCATGTCAAAGAATTCGATAGATTGTTTGGTATTCATTTCTCAGTCGAAAAAAGACAACAAAAAGCCATAGAGAAAGCAGCTGAACTAAACTGTATATTTGTCTTAAAAGGACACAAAACTTTCATTACCGATGGAAACCAAAGTTTTCAAAATTCCACAGGAAACTCAGGCTTAGCTAAAGGCGGTTCAGGCGATGCTTTAACCGGTATCATAACCGCATTTGTAGCCCAAGGTTATGAACCGATAAACTCCGCTATTCTTGGTGTTTACCTTCACGGATTGGCTGCTGATATTACCTTAGAAACCCAAAGCGAAGAAAGCATGTTAATTACTGATGTGATTGAAAATCTTGGGAAAGCATTCCAAAAGATAAACTATAAAAAAGGCTGATTAGCTGTGAATTGCTTTCCAAAATAGAACAAAGCTGACTACAATAAAAAGGAAAATAGGTATTCCGGCTAAGAGATTTAAATTTCGTTTAAGTCGCAAGGTCTTTTTGTGAAAAAAATAACTTTCCACCAATAAAAAAAAAAGACCAAAAAAACAAACCCGTGTAAATACTCAAAGCATAGGCTAAGTAAAACTCCTCAAAATCAAGGAAGAAAACGATACTTCCCAAACAAAGTATAATCAACAATAGAATCCTCAGGAAAAAATATTTTATCATTGCATGAGATTTGCTCAAATATACAAAAATGACCAACATACAATTTATTCAAAACCATGTTACGGCTTCGCCAAAAAGCATTGAAGCAACTTTAAAATTATTATCCGAAGATTGCACAATCCCTTTTATTTCACGCTATCGAAAAGACCAAACCGGAAATTTGGACGAAGTGGTGATTGAAAACATTGCCAAGCTAATAAAGCAATACGACGAAATCGTAAAACGAAAAGACAGTGTTTTAAAATCGATTGAAGAACAAGGACAATTGACTTCGGAACTGAAAAGTAAAATTGAAAACAGTTTCGATTTACAAGAGATTGAAGATTTGTATTTACCCTATAAAAAGAAGAAAAAAACCCGTGCCGATATCGCGCGTGAAAACGGTTTGGAACCGTTGGCCAAAATTATCATGGCGCAAAATTCAGACGATATTGAGTTCATTGCCTCCAAATATTTGAATGCTAAAGTTCCGAATGAAGACGATGCGTTACAAGGCGCGCGCGACATTACCGCCGAATGGATAAACGAAAATATCTACATTCGGAAAAATCTGCGTCGTTTGTTCCAAAGAAAAGCCATTGTGGAAACGAAGGTCGTAAAAACCAAAAAAGACGACGAAGCCGCTCAAAAATTCTCCCAGTATTTCGAATGGGCCGAACCGATTTCTAAAGCGCCATCGCATAGGTTATTAGCGATGTTGCGCGCCGAAGCCGAAGGTTTTGTCAAATTAAATGTTGAAATAGAGAAAGAAGAAGCTATCGAATTTATCGAAAACAATACGATAAAAAACAATCGCGAAACCGCAGACCAATTGCGTTTAGCCATTAAAGACAGCTACAAAAGATTATTAGAACCGGCGATTTCCAATGAAACATTACAGGAAGCCAAAGCCAAAGCGGATGCCAAAGCAATAGAAGTTTTTGCCGGGAATTTAGGCCAACTTTTATTAGCACCACCATTAGGAGAAAAACGAATTTTAGCCATTGATCCGGGATTTAGAAGTGGTTGCAAAATTGTTTGTTTGGATGAAAAAGGCGATTTATTATACAACGAAACCATCTATCCGCATCAACCGCAAAACGAAACCGCAATGGCGATGAAAAAAATCAAATCGATGGTCAATGCTTATAATATTGAAGCGATTTCCATTGGAAACGGAACGGCAAGCAGAGAGACCGAATTCTTTATCAAAAAGATTGCTTTTGATAAACCGGTTCAAGTTTTTGTGGTTTCGGAAGCCGGAGCATCGGTGTATTCCGCCAGTAAAATTGCCCGAGAGGAATTCCCCAATTATGATGTGACTGTTCGTGGCTCTGTTTCCATCGGAAGAAGACTTTCAGATCCTTTGGCAGAATTGGTGAAAATTGATGCAAAATCGATAGGAGTAGGGCAATACCAACATGACGTGGACCAAACCAAACTCAAAGAAGAATTAGATACTGTAGTCGTTCGTTGCGTGAATTCGGTTGGGATTAATATCAACACAGCGAGTAAATCATTGCTGAGTTATGTCTCAGGAATTGGAGAAAAAATGGCTGAAAATATCGTCGCTTTCCGAAGTGAAAACGGTCCGTTTGAAGACAGAAAGCAATTGAAAAAAGTACCGCGTTTGGGCGACAAAGCTTACCAACAAGCTGCAGCCTTTATCCGAATCAAAGATGGAAAAAATCCTTTAGACAATTCAGCCGTACATCCTGAAGCGTATCCAATTGTGGAAAAAATGGCGAAAGACTTAGGCTTAAAAACGGCAGAATTAATTGGGAAAAAAGATAAAATCAGTTTGATAAAACCCGAAAGTTATATTACGTCAGAGATTGGAATTTTAGGCGTCAAAGACATTTTAAAAGAACTCGAAAAACCGGGATTAGATCCAAGAAAAGCAGCGAAAGTTTTCGAATTTGACGCCAATGTCAAAACCATTAAAGATGTTCGTTCCGGAATGATTTTACCGGGAATCGTCAATAATATTACCGCTTTTGGTTGTTTTGTAGATATCGGAATAAAAGAAAGCGGCTTGGTTCACATTTCCCAACTCGGCAGCAGGTTTGTTTCCGATGTGAATGAAGTAGTTAAGCTGCACCAACATGTGCAGGTAAAAGTTGTTGAAGTTGACGAAGAGCGTAAACGAATTCAGTTGACGATGGTTTTCTAAAAAATAAAAATCCCTAATTTCAACCTATTGAAATTAGGGATTTTTATTTTTGATCCAGAAGTTTCGGGATGATGAAGTTACTATTTAGTAGTTTCTTCTTTTCTTGCTACTGGTACATCATCTTTAGCTGCGTTTTTAAATTCTTTCACGCCACTACCCAAACCTTTCATTAGTTCCGGAATTTTTTTACCTCCAAAAAGTAATAAAACAACGGCCAAAATCAACATCATTTGAGGGAATTCAATTGTGCCAAGAAATATGGTTAGAAAATTCATCTTATTATTAATTATAGTTTATTCTTTTGTTTCGTCTTTAGTTTCCGCTTCTTTTTTTACGGGAGCAGCATCGTCTTTAGCCGCATTTTTAAATTCTTTCACGCCGCTACCTAAACCTTTCATCAATTCCGGAATTTTTTTACCACCAAAAAGCAATAAAACAACGGCCAAAATTAATAGAATTTGAGGCATTCCAAATTCTCCTAAAAATATCATTAAAAAGTTCATGATTAGTGTAATTAGATTAAATATTAGGCAAATGTAGAAAATAAATCAATAGGAGAGATTCTTTTAATCCTAAAGAACGTTAAACTTTATAAAATAGGAAGCAGATATTATTTTCTATATTTGTGGTATAATCAACAACTATGTCGGGAAAACGGCTTAAACGCAAAATCATAAAGAAAAAATTATTCACGAAAAACCGTTTGGTTATCTTGAATGAAGAAACATTTGAAGAAGTATTTTCTTTGCGTTTGACGTTGATGAATGTGTTTGTGGTTGCCAGTATTGGTGCGTTATTGATTATTTTTATTACTACTTACATTATCGCATTTACGCCTTTGCGAGAGTATATTCCGGGTTATGCCTCCACCAAATTGAAAAGAGACGCGACAGAGTTAGCTTTGAAATCAGATTCGTTAAGCAACGCTTTAAAGAAAAATGAAGCTTATATCGCTTCTATCAAGAAAGTTTTAACCGGAGATTTGGATTATGCCAAATTCAGTAAAGATTCGATAACCGCAACTAATCTCGAACCTGTTTCTGAGGAAGATTTACAACCCACAGAAGCCGATTTAAAACTAAGAGAGCAAGTTGCCAGAGAAGACAAGTACAATCTTTTTGAAAAGGCTAAGCCAAAAGTAAGCGTCGTGTTTTTTTCTCCTGCCAAAGGTATGATTACCGAGAAATTTAACCCTAAAGAAAAGCATTATGCCGTTGATGTGGCTTTAGCCAAAAATACACCGATAAAAACCATTTTAGGAGGAACCGTAATTTTTGCTGATTGGACACCAACCACCGGAAACGTGATTATTATAAGACACAATAACGGATTTATTTCCGCCTATAAACACGCCGCTTCTTTAACCAAAAGTCAAGGTGACGCTGTCAGAACCGGTGAAGTCATTGCACTAGCGGGTTCAACCGGAAACGAATCAACCGGTGTGCATTTGCATTTTGAATTATGGAAAGACGGTTACCCAATTGATCCAACTATTTTTATAGCATTCGAATAAGATGTCCATCAAATCAATAGCCGCTAAATTATTAGCCAAAAACATTCACAAAAAAACCAAAGCTTGGGCATCAAAACCTGTTGAAACCCAACAAAAAGTGTTGAATGATTTAATCGGTCAAGCCAAATTTACTCAGTTTGGCAACGACCATGATTTTGCCAATATCAAAAACTTTGAAGACTTTGCGGCTAAAGTTCCGATTCGGGATTATGAAGCATTGCGACCTTATATTGATAAAGTAGTAAAAGGCGATGAAAACATATTGTGGAAAGGCAAACCCATTTATTTTGCCAAAACTTCGGGAACGACTTCCGGGGCAAAATATATTCCGCTGACGGCAGCATCCATGCCGTTTCATATCGAAGCAGCACGAAACGCCATCCTAAGTTATATCCATGAAACCGGCAAAGCAGATTTTGTTGATGGTAAAATGATTTTCCTGCAAGGCAGTCCGATTCTGGAAGAAAAAAACGGAATCAAACTCGGAAGACTTTCCGGAATTGTAGCGCATTTTGTTCCGAAATATTTACAAAAAAATCGCATGCCAAGTTGGGAAACCAATTGCATCGAAGATTGGGAAACCAAAGTCAATGCAATTGTAGAAGAAACGCTTAACGAAAACATGACGGTCATTTCGGGTATTCCTTCTTGGGTGCAAATGTATTTTGAAAAACTACAACAAAAAGCCAATCAATCCGTTGGTGAAATATTCAAAAACTTCAACTTGTTTATTTACGGCGGCGTAAATTATGAACCTTATCGCGCCAAATTTGAAAATTTAATTGGTCGAAAAGTCGATTCTATTGAATTATTTCCGGCTTCAGAAGGTTTTTTTGCTTACCAAGATTCGCAGAAAGAAAAAGGTATGTTGCTATTGCTGAATTCGGGAATTTTTTACGAATTTGTAAAAGCCGACGAATTTTATACAGAAAAGCCTAAAAGACACACCATAGGCGAAGTCGAATTAGGCGTCAATTATGTTTTAATCATTTCCACTAATGCCGGACTTTGGGCTTATAACATTGGCGACACCATTCAATTCACAAGTTTAAAACCTTATCGCGTAATCGTTTCAGGAAGGATTAAACATTATATTTCGGCTTTTGGCGAACATGTCATCGGCAAAGAAGTGGAAAGCGCTTTACAAGAAGCAATGGAAGGAACAAACGTTCGTATTAATGAATTTACGGTTGCACCACAAATTACACCAAAAGAAGGATTACCATATCATGAATGGTTTATCGAATTTGATCCCGAAGCTTCGGGAGAACCTGAAAACCTGGAAGATTTTGCCTTAAGAATTGACAAGGCTATGCGCAAACAAAATACGTATTATGATGATTTGATTGTAGGGAATGTGTTGCGAACACTAGTGATTTCAAAAGTGGACAAAAACGGCTTCCAAGATTATATGAAATCTATCGGGAAACTCGGCGGACAAAACAAATTGCCTCGATTGGCCAATGATAGAAAGATTGCGGATTTTTTTAGCAGAAAATAGAAGAAAGATGCAAGAAAAAAGATGGTTGTGTTTGTTGATTTTTATTGGTTTTTCTTCTTTTGCCCAAATCAAGGGCATTGTTCTTGATGAAAACGACAAACCAATTCCGTATGTCAATATTTGGGTTGAAAATGAAAATATCGGAACAACGGCAGAAGAAGACGGTACTTTTTCATTACTATTAGAAGAAACAAAAAACATCGTTTTTTCGGCCTTAGGCTTTGAAACTAAAATTATTTTATCCACAAATCTCACTGTAGTCGTATTGCATTCAAAAGCTTTAGAACTTAATGAAGTTGTTGTTGAAAGAAAAAAAGGGACAAGTGAAATAGTGATTGGGGATTTTTCGGGGATAAAATTAAATTCGGGCGTTACCAATACCGGACAAGAGAATGTTCACGTTTGGGCAAAATTTATAAAATCTAATGAAAAAATAAAAGAACATCCTTTTATTAAGTCAATCGAATTTGTTACCGATTCAAGACTAAAAAATGCTTTATTGAGAATTAGGATTTTCAAGGTGAATAATGAAGGATTCCCCAAGGAAGATGAGGTAGAAGAAGACATTTTGGTATCCATAAAAAAAGGGAAGAACAATAATATCGTAGATTTAACAAAACACAACATTAAAATTCCCGAGGAAGGAATAATAGTAGGTTTTGAATATCTAAAATTAGAACAAAACAAATATGAGTATAGTTATACAGTAAAAGGGGAAAAAGGAAGTCAAAAAGGATATGCTTATGAACCATCTATCAAAGGTTTTTTTCCGGGAAGTGAATCACTTTTACTACTCAACCGTGACGGAAGTCCTCGTTTAACAAGATATGGAAACGTAGAAATTGCCTTAAAAATGAAACTCACAAACTAAATGAAATTATTCTTCGCTTTATTTTCTTTTTTGTCACTTTCCGCTCAAACCACGCAAGGCATAGTCCAACGGAACGAAGTTAAAGGCTTTGTAATCGATGAAAACAACCAACCGATTCCGTATGTGAATATTTGGGTTGAAAATGAAAACATTGGAACAACTTCTGATGACAAGGGATTTTTTACCATCAATACTTCTGAGGATAAGATACTTGTTTTTTCTTCCGTTGGCTTTGAGGTTAAAAAGACTACAATACAAAATGATGGAAAAGTTATTTTAAAAGAAGCTATTTATAAGTTGGATGAAGTGCTAATATCCAAAAGAAAACAGGAGAAAGAAATTGAAATCGGCGATGCCCAAAGAATACACCACAGACAATTATCCGGAGATAAGCCTTGGATTTACGGTAAATTATTTGAACAGGATACTATTTATAAAAAAACGCCGTTTATAAAGAAGATTGTATTTTATTCAGATAGTGATAAAAAAGGCGCCAAACTTAAAATCAGAATTTTCGAATTCAACGATTCTATACCCGGAAATGACTTAATAGAGGAAGACCTGATTGTAACGGTTAATAAAGGAATGAAGCGAAATGTAATTGATGTTTCTAAATACAATCTGTTATTTCCTGAAAAAGGAATCGTTATTGGCTTAGAATGGATGATTATACAAGAAAACAGGGCTGATTTTGAATACAAAGATCCTAAAACTAAAAAATTGGTAAAACAGGAAGATTACGCTCCATCATTGGTTGTCAATTATTCTGTCAAAGAGAATGCTTTTACCTATTCTAAAGGGAAATGGCATAGAAGCAAAGTATTCCTTACCGAAAAGAAAAGCAAGGAACCTTGGTACAATAAAATAATGATGCCCGCTATAAATTTGATATTGACGAATTGATGAAAACAACATTACTATTATTTTTATTTCCCTTGTTATTATTCGCTCAAACCAACCGAGGTATAGCCGAACGAAATGAAGTTAAAGGTGTTGTAAAAGACAGTCTTTCCGGTCAACCGATTTCATTTGTCAATATTTGGGTCGAAAATGAAAATGTCGCTACAACTTCTGAAGAAGACGGCACTTTTTCCATCAGTGTCGCTGCCGAAAAGAATCTTATTTTTTCTGCTTTAGGTTATGAGAAGAAAACCATTAAAGCTTCTCAAGCCACAGAAGTTTTTTTAAATTCCAAAGCATTCGATTTGGATGAAGTAGTCATTTCCAATAGTATTGATACCAAAAGAACTGTCATTGGTCAAACAGAAAATACTATCGCGCAAGCTTTTGACAACGGACCCAGAATTGACGTCAAATATTTTCCGTACAGTCAGGCTTATAAAAAAACAAGATACATCAAAAAAGTGACACTTTCTACCGATAGCAGGATTGAAGACGCTACGATTAGAATTCGATTTTATAGTGTTGACGCTAATGGTTTTCCCGGTGAAGAAATGCTCAAAAAGGATTTAATTGTTTCGGTTAAAAACGGAACTAAGAATAACAAAATTGACTTGTCCGATTATAATTTGGTCATGCCTAAAAATGGTCTTTTTGTTGGTTTTGAAAAGTTGATGATTGAAAAAAACAAGAAAGAAAAAACCATTACCGACCAGAATACTAAAACCATAAAGATTCTAAAAACCTATTATCCATTTATCCTTTATAACTATGTAGAAAGAGATGCGTTGTATACTTTTTCGGGAGGAAAATGGAACAAACAAGTTAAAGAGACCAACGGAATAGCGGAAAAAGTCAAAGGTTATGAACCGGCAATCAACCTAATTCTAACCAACTAAACGACAAAAACCCTATATTTGCAGGTTAGAAAACAAAATTTAATGAAGGAAATTAAGAACATTTCGCGCTCCAGAGCGCAAGAATCGTCGGCAGCTATCGAACGATTGTACATCACCATGAGACATTTATTTAACAGAGGTTTCTATAAACCTATGGGTGTTTCAGGAGAAACTTTAAGAGAGGCATTATTGTCTCTAAGACCGGAAATTTATGGCAGTATTGCTGAAGAAAAAGTAGAACTCAACGGTTTGCTTTATGTAATTGAAAGACTCCCGGTTGGTATTGAAGAATGTCGTTTTATCAACTTAACTTCTGACGAAGGCTATTCTAAATCGCATTTTCAGGCGATAGTTCCACCCAAAAGAAGAAGAAATTGTTACCGTATAGATGAAGAACAAATGAACGTGGAAATCACGCGCGGCCGTTCAGATATCTATGATATTTTAACGCATTTGACTTTTATTTTTATCGAATCGCATAAAATTAAAGACCGTGTAATGTTAGATGAGGCCAATGTAGAACTTACCCGCGATTGGCAAAAATTGGAGCAAGCAGTTTTACAAAACAAAAAGTTCACCCAATCGGAAAAAGAAGTCGCAATTTCGCATGCGGCCAATGTTTTAGGCAGAAGTTTTTCGGAAGTGTTAGATATTTATGACTCTTTTGGCACTAAAGAAAAGCCGGATAGATTTTTACATGTCATTTATTGGTTAGGAAAATTAGCCATCGAAGAAATTGTTGACAACAACAAAAGAACCATCACGTTCAGTCCGATTTTGAGAGAAAGATTAGGACATCATATCCACGGAGAAATTTGGGCCACGACTATCAAAGAAACCTTGAAATCCAATAATTTATTGGAAAGACCGATTCATATTATTAGTGCTAATATGCACAGTGTGATGAATTCGCTTTTTGCCACAACGGTTTTGAAAACCAAATTCAAAGACAAATCGGATTTCTTTATTTATGAGGAATTGAGTAAATCGGGTGCTGATCCGGTTAGAAATAAGGTAGAAGAATTTGCTGTAAAACACGGTATGATTTCTTTGCCGGACCAATCAGGAACCAATATAGATGTTCAGATTTTTGATACCGCCAAAGTGGATTGGGCCAAATCAAGTTTCCCAAAAGCGGTAATTGGAAAAGAAAGTCCGGTGCTAATCGTAATGGATTATGCTTTTGGCGAGCAAGCTTTTGAAACGATAGATGAATTATTGAAACCTTACAAAGACGGAAAGAATAAAACGTTTCTCAATGTAGAATCGGTTTCCATTATGGGAAAAGCCGGCATTTTGCAAGGCGGAAAAGGCGACATCATGATTCCTTCGGCACATATCAACGAAGGAACAGCCGATAATTATCCTTTCGAGAATGAATTGACCGCAGAAATGTTTGAAGGCAATGGCATTCCGGTGTTTTCCGGGCCAATGGTAACCGTTTTAGGAACATCACTTCAGAATAAGGATTTATTAAAATTCTTCCATGAGTCGACATGGGAAGTAATTGGTCTTGAAATGGAAGGTTCTTACTATCAAAAAGCGATTCAATCGGCTTCAAAAATCAGAAAAAGTATCCATCCCAATGTAAAAGTTCGTTATGCTTATTACGCTTCGGATAACCCATTGGAAACAGGAAGTACTTTAGCGTCCGGTGGATTGGGAACAACTGGCGTAAAGCCAACGTATTTAATTACCATCAAAATATTAGAACAAATCTTTAACGTAAAATAATAATTTTTTATGAGCGCAACACCTCAAAATAATGCTGACAATCAGGAAATAGACTTATCTCAGATTTCTAAGAAAATTGGATCTTTTTTTGAAAATATTTCTACTCAAATTTTCAAAGTGTTTTTATTTTTCAAAAGAAATATAATTTGGACCGGTATACTTTTTATTCTAGGTGCGGTATTAGGATATTATATGGATAAAACAACCAAATTATATGATAATCAGATGATTGTTTGTCCTAATTTCGGCTCAACAGATTATTTATACGCTAAAATAGATTTGATTAATTCTAAAATAGAAGAAGGCGACACCATTTTTTTGAAGGAGAAAGTTGGAATAAAAGAACCTAAAAAATTTAGAAGCATTACAGTAAAGCCGATACTTGATATTTATAAATTTATCGAAGACAAAGAAAGAAATTTTGAGGTCTTAAAACTCATGTCAGAAGATGGCGACATAAAAAAAATCATCAATGAAAACTTGACCAGTAAAAATTATCCTTACCATTTGATTACCTACAGGACGCTCAATCAAACTACGGATGAAAAAACTTTACAACCAATATTGAAATTTTTAAACGATTCAGATTATTACACTATTATTCAACAGCAGTTTGTTGAAAATGTTAAAATAAAGATGGTTGAAAATGATTCTATTATTTCTCAAATTAACAACATATTAAACACTTTTTCAACAACCTCTAATAGCCAACAGAAAAGTGATAAATTAGTGTACTACAACGAAAATTCACAATTGGCGGATGTTTTAAAAACCAAAAATGAATTGGTTTATGAACAAGGGATGCGCCGATTGGACTTAATTAATCTGAGTAAAATCATCAAGGAAAATAGCATTACCTTAAACATCAGAAACAAAGAAAAAACAACTGGCAAAATGAAATTTATTTTGCCTATTTTACTAGTTTCATTATTTGTTTTTGTGAGTTTACTGTTGGCCTATTATAAGCATCAAATGGCTAAATTGAACAATTAATTTATGAAATAGCAATAGCTTAATTGTAAAACAAAAACGATAAAAGGCTATTACATTTGACCAATTAAAACAATAATAAAGACAAATGAAAGGAATAATATTAGCAGGAGGTTCCGGAACAAGACTGCATCCATTAACATTGGCTGTGAGTAAGCAATTGATGCCTATTTATGACAAGCCGATGATATATTATCCGTTGTCAACATTGATGTGGTCAGGGATTCGGGAAATATTGATTATTTCAACACCTCATGACTTACCGCTTTTCAGACAACTTTTAGGTGATGGTTCTAGTTTAGGCTGTCGATTTGAATATGCTGTACAAGAAAATCCAAATGGTTTGGCAGAAGCTTTTATCATTGGTAAAGAATTTATTGGAAACGATAAAGTAGCTTTAGTATTGGGTGATAATATTTTTTACGGCACGGGACTTTCTGATTTGCTTTTGGCCAATAATGATCCTGATGGCGGCATTATCTATGCTTATCACGTTCATGATCCGGAACGTTATGGCGTGGTTGATTTTGATGCTAATGGCAAAGTCTTGTCTATTGAAGAAAAGCCTGAGCAACCTAAATCCAATTTTGCGGTTCCCGGAATCTATTTTTATGACAATGATGTAGTTGAAATTGCTGCCAATATAAAACCAAGTCCTCGAGGAGAATTAGAAATCACAGACATCAACAAGGAATACCTTAATAGAGGAAAACTCAAAGTAAGTATACTCGATAGAGGAACAGCTTGGTTAGATACCGGAACGTTCAATTCGCTAATGCAAGCTAGCCAGTTTGTTCAAGTTATCGAGGAGAGACAAGGATTAAAAATTGGAGCCATCGAAGAAGCCGCCTATAAAATGGGCTTTATCAATGAGGAACAATTAAAAAAATTAGCCCAACCGTTATTAAAAAGTGGTTATGGTAATCACTTATTAAGCTTGATTTAAATGAATTTTATCCCAACAAAACTAGAAGGATGTTTTATTATTGAACCTAAAATTATCCTCGATGAAAGAGGCTATTTTATGGAAAGTTTCAACGAAAAAACTTTTCAAAATGGCGTTAACCAAAAGGTTCATTTTGTTCAAGACAATCAGTCCTATTCTTCCAAAGGTGTTTTACGCGGATTACATTATCAAACCGGAGAACACACTCAGGCTAAACTTGTAAGAGTATTACAAGGAGAAGTATTAGACGTAGCGGTTGACATTCGCCCTTATTCACCAACATTCGGACAATACGAAGCAGTGGTTTTATCGGGAGACAATCAGCGACAGTTTTTTGTGCCAAGAGGTTTTGCTCATGGATTTTTAGTGCTGAGCAATACGGCTACATTTTTTTACAAATGTGATAATTTCTATAATAAAGAAAGTGAAGGCGGCATCATTTACAATGACAAAACCATCAATATTGATTGGAATTTTCCTCTGGAAAAGCTTATAGTTTCAGAAAAAGATAAAGTACAACCCACCATAGAAAACGCCAAAAAAGCATGGTAGTTTTAGTCACAGGAAGTGCAGGACAATTGGGTCAAAGTTTGCAATTTATTGCGCCAAACTATCCTGATATTCAGTTTGTATTTTGTGCTTCCACGGAGTTAGACATAGCCAATTTAGAGAATTGCAAAGAAGTTTTTAGCAAATACCAACCTGATTATTGCATTAACGCTGCGGCTTACACAGCAGTTGACAAAGCAGAAAGCGAACCCGAGAAAGCCCATTTAATTAATACAATTGGCGCTAAAAACTTGGCTGAGGTTTGTAAAAAAGGCAACGTTAATTTACTTCATATTTCCACCGATTTTGTTTTTGACGGAGAAAAAACTATTCCATATACAGAAGAAGATTTGCCGAATCCAACCGGAGTTTATGGGCAGACTAAACTTGATGGAGAAAAAGCGATTCAGGCAGTTTTTGGTAATTATTTTATAATTCGAACGTCTTGGGTTTATTCTCAGTTTGGAAACAATTTCATGAAAACGATGTTGCGTTTGGCTTCAGAAAGAGATTCTCTTTCTGTAGTGAATGACCAAATTGGAACACCAACCAATGCGGTTGATTTAGCCAATGTTTTGGTTCAAATTATTTTAACCAACAACCAACAACCAACAACCGACAAGTTCGGTATTTACAATTTTAGCAATGAAGGCCAATGCAGTTGGTATGATTTTGCTAAAAAAATATTTGAAATCAATCAGATAAATATAAATTTACAACCCATTCCAACTTCGAGTTTTCCGACGCCGGCAAAAAGACCAAGTTTTAGTGTTTTAGATAAATCAAAAATTAAGGAAGCATTTAGTTTGGAAATTAAAAATTGGGAAAAAAGTATTGAAAAACAACCTTAAATAATTATTTATGAAGTTTTTGGTAGGCTATACTGGTTTTGTAGGATCTAATCTTAGTTCTCAAACACATTTTGATAAACAATTTAATTCCAAAAACATTCAGGAAGCATTCGGATTAAATCCGGATGTTTTGGTTTATTCGGGAGTGAGAGCCGAGAAATTTTTAGCCAATAAAGAACCCGAAAAAGATTTTGCAATCATTGAAGAAGCTATCAATAATATTAAAAAAATAAATCCTAAAAAGATAATTCTAATTTCTACAGTTGATGTTTATCCTTCGGCAGTAAACGTAAATGAAGAAACTATTATTGATGAAGAAACGCTGCAACCATATGGGAAGAACAGATTGTATCTTGAACAGTGGATAGAAAATAATTTTGAAGATTATTTGATTTTAAGATTACCTGCTTTGTTTGGTTTGAACATCAAAAAGAATTTTATTTATGATGTAATCCATATTATTCCGGCAATGCTAAATGAAGCGCTTTACCAAAAATACAGTAACCATCATTGGATAGTTTCTAATTATACTTTACAAGATAATGGTTTCTATAAGTTGAATGCTGTATCAAAAGAACAGCGTGAAATCTTAAAATTCAATTTTCTTTCTATAGGATTTTCGGCTTTAAATTTTACCGACAGCCGTGGAATTTTTCAGTTCTACAATCTTAAAAATCTTTGGAAACATATTGAAATTGCTACCGATAATCACTTTAAAAAACTGAATTTAGCCACAGAACCATTGGGCGTTAAGGAGATATATGAAGCGGTTTTCCACAAAGAATTTGTCAATGAGTTGGGCGCAACATTTCCGCACTATGATTTCCAAACGGTTTATGCAAAATACTTCGACAACAATGAAGATTATATCGAAAATAAAACAATTGTATTGCAAGAAATTATTGAATTCCTAAAGGAAAATAAAAATTGAAATTAGCCATATCTAACATAGCGTGGTCAGCAGAAAGCGATGAATCAATGTATACTTTTTTAAAGTCTGTAGATTTTGAAGGATTAGAAATTGCGCCAACGAGGATATTTCCTGAAAAAGCGTATGATCAATTGGAGGAAGCCCAATTATTTAAACAGCAAATACTAAGTAATTACAGCTTAGAAATTCCGTCTATGCAAGCTATTTGTTTTGGCAGAAGCGAAGCCATTTTCGGAACAGAAGAAGAGCGAAGTAGTATCATGGAATATATAAAAAAAGCTATCGATTTTGCAGCAGTATTAGAGTGCAAAAACTTGGTTTTTGGTTCGCCCAAAAACAGAATTATTGGCAAAGGCCAAGAAACGATAGCCTTTTCTTTTTTTGAGGAATTAGGAATTTATGCCGCTTCAAAAGATACTGTTCTTGCCATGGAACCGAATCCGGAAATTTATGGAACCAATTTCCTGAATACAACAACCGAAGCTATCAATTTTGTAAAAGAAATCAAAAGCACAGGATTGAAAGTCAATGTTGATTTAGGCACTATAATTTACAACACTGAAACACTTGATACGATTGCCGATAATATTGATTTGATTAATCATATTCACATCAGTGAACCTAATTTGGAACCAATTACAGAAAGAGCTATACACGTCGAGTTGTATGGCTTATTAAAAGAGTATAAATATGGTAATTTTGTTTCCATTGAGATGAAAAATGCCAACGATATTTCAGTAGTTAAGAACACCATTCATTACATAAAAGATGTATTCAAAAGAAAATAAAAATATTTCAGGAGTTCCAGACTATATTTCTACTGAGTTTCATGAAAAAAAAACTAAGTATTGTCTTTGTATTCCTATAATTAATGAGGCTGAAAGAATTCATTTGCAGTTGGAACGCGCAAAAAAAAGTGGCGTTGACCAATTAGTTGACATCATCATTTGTGACGGAGATTCTAAAGACGGTTCAACCGAATTGTCCAAAATGGAAGCTTTGGGCGTAAACACGTTATTGGTAAAAAAAGGATTTGGCAAGCAAGGCGCACAACTAAGAATGGGCTTTTGGTTTGCTTTAGAAAGAGGTTATGAGGGCGTTTTAACCATTGACGGAAATAATAAAGACAGTATAGAATCAGTGTCATTATTTATTGAAAAATTGGAACAAGGTTATGATTTTATTCAAGGATCAAGATATGTCAAAGGCGGAAAAGCGATCAATACACCGTTAATCAGAAGTTTTGCAGTAAAGTTTATCCATTCTCCCATGATTTCGTTAACGGCAAAGCACAAGTTTACGGATTCCACTAATGCTTATAGAGCTTACTCTAAAAAATATTTAACACATCCTAAAGTGCAACTCTTCAGAGATATTTTTGTTACTTATGAATTGTTGGCTTTTTTATCGGTGCGAGCAACGCAAATCGGATTAAAAGTTGGCGAAGTTCCTGTAGAAAGGCGTTATCCTGAAAAAGGGAAAGTTCCAACGAAAATCAGTTTTTTTAAAGGAAATATGAATTTGATTAAAATTCTATTCAATAACTTAAAAGGAAAATACAACCCAAAATAAACAGCAAGATACTTTATAATTCAGCAGAAAATGAAAATAAAATTAAGTTTAAAAAATCTGATACAATTTCATCAAAACAACGCTAATCTGTCAAAAACCTTTATCGTTTTTAGTGGGTTTTTGGCGTTGGCTTTTGGCGCGCCGTTTTTAAATCTCCTTTTTGCTTTAAAACCCGAAATGACCTCTTTTAGTTCGCACATTATTTCAAATGTAGCTCTGAATGATTTGGACATTTCTAAGCGTGTGAATTACTATTATTATGGCTTGTTTTCGGTTTTATTTTTTGGATCTCTGTTTTATTATTTATTGTACCAATGGGTTGGCAAAACCTATCAAGCAAGCAATGAGAACGAATCAGACAAAGTAATCAAAGCACTTTTATCAGCTTCTTTAATAGGAATCGCTGTGGTTATTATCAGCTTTTTTATAGTTAAGGTTGACATCTCGATTTATTTTTTAGTTATTTTAGGATTCGTGTTGGTTTTAAACCTTAAAAGAAATCACAAACTTCTTGATTTTGATTTAGCAATTTGGCCAGTATTAATAGCGCTTCCTATTGCTCAGTACTTATTTATTTTCTTCAAAAAGCATAATTTATTTCAAATAACCCCTGAAAAATTTGTTTTCAAAAAGATACCAATTCCTTTAGATCCTGCGCTTTTGACGTTTGTCTTGTTATTGCTTATTACCGCATTAACAGCTTATTTTTTTAGAAATCAGATTTTTAAAAATGTGACCGAGAGCAATTTTTATAGTATCAAAAATGCTTTTTTGATTTCTTTTATTCCGGTATTATTAGTGCCGATAGTTTTTTCGATACTAATCGAAATTACTAATATTTTCAACATCAGATTTGATATTGTATTCAATAATCCGTTTCTTTTGTTCACGTTGTTGTTTGTTTTAGCCGGAGTAGTTTCTTTCGTTTTATTCAAGAAAAATAGTCAGAAAACCGAAGTCAATGTCTCAAAAACTGACATGATAGGAAAATATTATTATCCTTTGTTGTTCTTGGGATTTATGATGATAATAACTCAGCCTTGGAGAATGGCAAGTTCGGGTAATGAGTTTTTTGAAACTGCCAATCACGGATTAGCTATTGATCATTTTTTCAGATATGGCAGCATTCCGATAGTTGAAAATTATGATGCTCATATGCTAAGTATCCAACTCTTTGCGTACCTATTTAGTTTCCTGAATGGGTATGAACCTTGGTCGCCATTTCTTTATGGTCCCTATTTTTATGTAATAGAAATTTTTGTAGTTTATTTTATTTTCAAAAGAGTTTTAGGTTCTTATTACGCCTTTCTAATTCTATTGTCTTTGCCAATTATTACTGTGGTTTCCAATGAGTTTATTGTATCCGGATTGTTAGCGTTGTTTATTTTAAAGATAGTAAACAATAAATCAACCAAACAGTACTATTATTTTTGGGCGATTGCTTTTTTCCTTTGTTTGTATAAATTAGATATTGGTTTTGCGGCTATTTTGTCCGGAATCGGTACTTTTTTAATAGTCGATTATTATCAAAACCGAACACTAAATTTAAAGAAGTTAGCGTTAACCGGAGCAGTTTCGGTTGCTTCGCTTATGGGTCTTTTTGTGTTATTGTGTTTGATAAAAGGCATAAATCCTATAGCTCGTTTTGGAGAATTTCTATTGGCTAGCATGTCAAACCAAAACTGGGCAGTTGTAAAAATGGGCGATATGGATCATATCGTTTTTAGATTGTCATATTATGTACTCCCGATAATTACCATGATTAGTTTGGGATATGTTTTTTTTAAATTAATCTTTAGCGAGAAAATGTTGCTAATGCTGAAAACTAATAAAAAACAAATGAATGTCTTAATCTTCTTTTTGTTTTTTAGTTTGTTCTTTATTTTTAATGCGCCACGAGGAATCGTTAGACATAATTTCGAATATGGCAATATCATCAGAATTACCAGTACTATTCCGTTAGTGTTTTTAATGCTGACACTTTTGTTGAGTAAGTCGAATAAGTTATTGAAATTTTTAAGTGTATTTATTGTTTCTTATTTGTTAGTCAATGCCAATAACACAACTTTTAAAGACAAAAACAGTAGTTTCTTGAATCAAGAATTGGCTTCTTATTCTTTTCATGAAAAATTTTTAGAAGCCGAAAGATTTAACGGGACCAGAGTCAGACAATCCTCTGATCTTTCTGAAGTCAAAACGTTTAAAAATTTATTGGACGCAGTTTTAAAACCTAATGAAACCTATTTTGATTTTTCGTCTAAAAATTATTATCACGCTTTGGTTGGAAGAAAAAACCCATGCTATTTGAACCAAACGCCTTTGATGATTAACGGCGACAAAGGTCAGGATTTAACTATAGAGGAAATCAAAACTGCGCAAATTCCAATTGTTTTAATGCCGATTAAAAATGTCATTTGGTCCTCTATTGACGATGTATATGTTGATTATAAGTTCTATAGAATATCAGAGTATATTTACGCCAATTATACGCCTTTATATAAAATGGGCTCTTTTGACGTGTATGCCAGAAACGATAAAAAGAATCAGTATTCAAGTATTTTAACAGCAAAAGGATTTTTTAATAATAAAACCCAAATCGAAGATTTTAAGTTTTTATTAGCCGACAAAGTAACTAAAAGCAATTTGCAAATTACAACCGATCCTAAAGGTAAGGCAATAATCACAAGTACCGGAGCCAATGCTTTTTTCAGCGGTATGATCCAAAGCCTGAAATCAGACAATAAAATAAACGATGGTAACGGATTGCCAATTACTTTACGTTTTAACATTACTACAGTTGGTGCCGGAAATATAAAAATTTATTATAATCAAGAGCCAGGGGAAAGCTATTCGGAAGAAAGAATTAAAGAATTTCCCATAACAGAGGCAGGCACTTCAGATTTGAGTTTAGATTTTCCTAAAATGCCTTCAGAATTAATGGTTGCGATTAATATGCCTACGATTACAATAAATAATTTTTCTGCTAGTTCCGGTTCGTCAGGCACTGTTTCTAATCCGGAAAAAAAGGATTATTACTTATTAAATCTTCCTAGAATTTGGGCAGAATATGATGGGCAAACCCTTTTTGATATGGTAAAGCCGCTTGAGGAAAATGTAAATGAAACGACGATTTCGATGAACAAATCGGAGCTTAAGAATACTAGAAAACCTTACTATGTTTACCTTGAAGCTAATGCTAATTTTGATTTTGGTGCCAAAATAGAGCTAATGGACGGAAGAGGAAGCCTAGCGTCGTTCTATTTCAATATAATAAAAGGCAAACATCGTTATGCCATAAGAGTTAGCAGTAACTATTATTGGTGGAGTACTCGAAATTCAAAAATTACGTTCACGGCTGATCAACCGATAGAAGTTTTAAAATACGCCATTCTTTCAGATGACGGAAAAGAAATTCAAAATTATAAGGCAGGTGCTATGACCTTGAGTAATGTTAATGATGAAAACTGGAAAGGTGGTGTTGGATTGAAATATAACCTACTTTTGCTAGACTTTTCTCCTAATAAAGAAAAGCTGTTGGTGCCGGGATCCAAAATAAAATTTGCTGACGGAACATTTGCGACTATTGTTGGGCATAATGTAGCCGGGAATTATATTCAGGTAAGCGTAAAAGAAGATGTCAAGAATTTTGTGAACAGCGGTAGCTATCCAAATCCCATTAGAATTGTAAAATAAAGATTTTTAGTTAACTTCAAATTCTGATAAATTTAATAACAGGGTAAATGAGTAAAGAGCCAAAAAAAATAATTTGTTTGACACCGGTCTACAATGATTGGGAAAGCTTCACGATTTTGGCTACCAAAATAGCGGAAGTTGATGCTAATAATGAAAATTATTCTGTTCGCATAGTGGTTGTTAATGATGGTTCTAATGAAGAATTTGATGAGGCTGCTTTTTTAATGAAGGTTCCAATTGAAATCATTACGTTAAAAAGCAATGTAGGACATCAAAGAGCCATCGCCATAGGATTACAGTATATAAACGATGTCAAAACAGATTTTGATTTTGTTGTTGTTTTAGACAGCGATGGCGAAGATCGGCCGGAAGATATAGTTACTTTAGTTTCAAAATGTGAAGAACAGAACAGCAAGAATATTATTTTTGCCCAAAGAAAAAAAAGACAGGAATCGCTTTTTTTTATGATTGGTTATTTTTTCTACAAGTACATATTCCATTTGCTTACGGGTCAAAAAATTAATTTTGGTAACTTTAGTTGTATTCCTAAAAAACTTTTGAAAAGAATTACAGTTCAAGATAATCTTTGGAACCATTATTCGGGAAGTATTATCCAATCAAGAACGTCTTATGATGGTGTTTTTTTAGACAGAGGCAAAAGATATGCAGGTGAATCAAAAATGAATTTCAACAGTTTGGTTATTCACGGCTTGAGTTCTATTTCGGTTTATTTTGACTCTTTGTCAGTACGCATTTTAAAACTGTCTATTTATGGTATAATGGTTTGTTTTTTGGCAGTATTGATAGTTTTGTATAAGAAATTTGTCACCGATACGGCTATACCTGGTTGGGCATCTAATTTAATCTTTATAATTTTCAGCATTATCCTGCAACTGTCTTCAGTTACATTAATTATATTGTTAATGCAATTGAGTTCCAGAAAAAACATAAAAAGTCCCTCAATAAACATTTACAAAGACTTTATTGAGGAAATCAAAGAAATTAAACCATAAAGAATGAAAGAAATTAACTGGACTAAATCGAATTATGCTTTAATAGCTATACTGATTTTTGCAGCAATATTAAGATTTTATCATTTAGATTATCAAAGTATTTGGCTAGATGAAATTCACACTATGCTTGAAGCCAATCCGAAGCAGTCAATGTCGGATGTCTATGTAGCCATTAGCACTGGTGAACAAATGCCACCGCTATATTTTTACAGCATTTATTTTCTCTTTAAAATCTTTGGTTATACCACAATAGTTGCTAGAGTTTTTTCGGCAGTTTTAGGGATAATTAGCATATTTACTATTTACCAGTTCGGGAAAGAGTTGTACTCAAAACAAGTTGGTTTAATTGCAGCTTTGCTTTTGTGTCTCAATCCGTTTCATTTGTTTTTTTCCCAGGAAGCCAGACCTTATATTATTTTACTGATTTTCACCATTTTGGCATTTACAGCTTTGGTAAAATTTGTAAAAAAACCAAATAGAAAAAACGCAATTTTTTATGGTCTTTTTGCTGGATTAATGCTTTCAAGTCATTTCTTTGGTTTGTTTGTAATTGTCTCACAGTATTTTGTTCTTTTAGTGTTTTTGATCTTATCAGATAAAGCTACAAGGGTATCGTTTTTTGTCAATTCCTTTATTTCTGGCATAGTTACTTTATTGCTTTTTATTCCGGCTATAAAAATTTTAATAAGAGTTACCGAAATAAAGGCATTTTGGATTCAACCGACTACGATAGAAACTATCAAGCAAATTTTTAAAGATTTTTGTGGCAACTCAGACTTTATTTTAACGCTTTCCATCTTGGCGCTGTTGTACTATCTTTTTATACAAGTTAAAGAACCAAAAACCAAGAAAACCTATTCCGATATTGTTTCCAACAAGCTGTTTTTGAGTTCGATAATATTATTTTCATGGGTATTAATAGTGTTAGCCATACCAATTTTACGTTCCTATTTGACAGTTCCAATGATTGTAAGCCGCTATTTTATAGTTATTTTGCCGGCTTTGATTGTTTTAATTTCGATTTCGATTTACAGAATCAAAAGCAACCTGATTGCCACATTAGTTGTACTTCTTTTTTCAGTTGGATTGTTATATCAAACCATTGTAAATAATAATTATTACACATCGATTTCAAAGACACAGTTCCGAGAGATTACCCAGTTTATAATTAATAACAATACCTCTAATGATCCGGTTGTTACAACGTTGGGTTGGCATTTTTCCCATTTTTTGGCCAATGACAAAGTAATGATGACATTAAAAGGAAAACCATTGCAAGACTATGTAGTTGAAATGGAACAGGATTCAACAAAAGTGCAATCCTTTTGGTATGTTGATGCTCATGGCAATCCATATAAAGTAAAGGAGCAAGAACAGAAATTTTTAGACCAAAAATTCATAGTAGAAAAAAGTAAAGATTTATTTGATTGCTGGACTAGACATTATGTGGTTAAAAACAAACAAAATTTTCCGGAAAGCAGTATTGTTTTAACCAATCTTACCGATCAAAATTGGATTGGTGGCGTAGGTACCAATTACAATATGTTATTGTTGGATTTTTCTGCAGAAAATGAAGAAAAGATTAAAAGAGCTTCCAAAGTAAAATTCAAAGACGGAAGAATCGCTAATGTTGTTGGTTATGCAAAAGCTGGAGCTTATATTCAGATACAAATAGCCGGAAGTACAAAAGTTTATTCTGAGGTAGCTTCTTATCCAAACATAATTGAAATCATCAATAGATAATGAGTAAGCAGTATGATAAAATCATAATCGGAGCCGGATTGTACGGTCTGTATTCTGCATTAGTTTGTGGCGAAAAAGGCGAAAAAGTATTGGTTTTAGAATACGACAAGCAACCTTTTATGAGAGCAACATATATTAATCAGGCTCGAATTCATATGGGATATCATTATCCTAGATCTTATACGACCGCAACGAAATCAGCCAATTATTACAATCAATTCCTAGAAGATTACGGCTATTGTATCAATGAAAGTTTTGATAAAATATACGCTATTTCTAAAAATTTTTCATGGACCAATAGCAAGCAGTTTGAAAAGTTTTGCAATGATTCTAAAATACCTTGTAAACCAATAAATACCGCCGAGTTTTTCAACCCAAATGTATGTGAAGGAGCTTATCTGTCTAGAGAATGTACTTATGATGCTAAAATTCTGATGACAGGAATTCTAAAGAAAATGGCTATCTTAGAAAATGTGGATATTGTTTATAATTCCAGAATTAAAGAAATAAAAAAAGAGGAAATAAATTATTTAATCACATTACAAAACGAAGAAACGCTGTCAACACCTTATCTGCTAAACTCGAGCTATGCTTCAGTAAATCAAATTATATCACTGTTAGATTTTGAAAAAATAAAGATCAAATATGAACTTTGTGAAGTAATTCTTTGCAAGGTTAGTGACAATTTTAAAAACATTGGAATAACGGTAATGGACGGCCCTTTTTTTTCATTAATGCCATTTGGAAAAACAGGACTTCACACACTGACTTCGGTTTCCCATACACCGCATGCAACCAGTAATAATGATTTACCGACTTTTGAATGCCAAACCAGAAGCAACGGAACTTGTTCTCCAAATCAGTTAGGGAATTGCAATGCTTGTGTAGCAAAACCGGAAACTTCTTGGCAATACATGAAGTCATTGGCCAAAAAATATTTAAAAGAAGAAATCGAGTTAGAATATGTAGAGTCATTATTTTCCATAAAACCAATATTAAAAGAATCAGAAATTGATGATTCCAGGCCAACTATAATAAAAAAACACTCCAGTAAACCTACCTTTGTTTCTGTCTTATCTGGAAAAATTAATACGGTATACGATTTAAATGATATTTTAAACGATGATTAACAAAGAAAAAAAAGTAGTTTCGGCCGTTCTTTATCTTTATAACAATGAGAATGTTATCGTTCCGTTTGTTAAAAAAATAGCCGATGCTTTAGAAGCACTATTTGAAAAGATTGAAATTGTAATTGTAAATGATGCCTCTACAGACAGTTCGGTTGAATTAATAAAAAAAAATTCAGAGCTAAAGAATTACACTATTTCCATTGTCCAGATGAGCTTCCATCAAGGCATTGAAGTGTCAATGACAGCAGGTGTAGACTTGTCATTAGGAGATTTTATATATGAATTTGACGATTTGCTAATTGATTACGACATCTCATTAATTGAAAAATCTTACCGTCAGCTTATTGAAGGAAACGATATCGTTACGGTTTCACCTTTAAAATCAAATTCTTTGATGTCAACACTTTTTTATAAAGTGTATAATTATTTCTCCTTAAGCCGTTATAAAATTCAGTCTGACCGATTCAGAGTTTTGTCACGAAGATCAATCAACAGAGCTTATTCTATCAGCAAATCAATTCCATACAGAAAAGCGCTTTATGCCAACAGTGGATTAAAAATCAGTTCGATTGATTATGTGCCAAATCAAAACAGAGAAAAAAGCACCAATCTTTTTAGGAATAAAATGGCCATAAACACACTGATTATTTACACTAATTTGGCTTTCAGAATTTCGATTGCTATAACAATGTTGTTGTTCTTATTCACGTTGGGAACCGTTTTTTACACACTCATGATTTATTTCAGTAATCAAAAACCAATTGAAGGTTGGACAACATTGATGATTTTGATTTCGGGAAGTTTTTCGGGATTGTTTTTCTTATTGGCCATTATCATAAAATACCTGTCATTGTTGGTTGAATTAGTTTATTCCAAAAAAGTCTATCTTTATGAGTCAATAGAAACAATTTAGACACAAAAAAGTTGAATATTGTTATATTATGTATAAATTTGGCAAAAAAATTAAAATACATTTTTATGAAAATACGTCTTATTTTATGTGCATTTGCTATTCTTACTATAATTTCTTGCAAAGATAATAAGGTAGCTGAAGAAACAAAAACTGCAGAAACTGCTGTTGAAAAGAAAAATAGTTTTAGCTTAACTAATTTAACAGATGAAAATTGGCAAAAAGGAGTTGGAATTAAATATAAAATGTTTTTAACTGATTATTCTAAAGAGAAAGAAGAGTTAATCAAAAACGGTAAGACTTTAGAATTAGCTGACGGACAATTAGTGCCTTATTTAGGGTATGAAGTTGCCGGCACTTACATTCAGATTTTTTTAAATGAAGATGCCATCAAATACAGCGCAGCTGCAGAATTCCCTAATGAGATTACGGTTAAGTAACCCAAAACAATAAAAATTAATTACCACAAATGAAAGCTGTCTTTTATTTGTGGTTTTTTTTTCCTTTTAATGCTGAAATTTTTAAAAACATATATTTCAAATCATAAACCACTCAGCAACCTAATCACTTATGGTTTTGGGCAAGGGTTTAATTTGATAACACCATTGTTGGTCATTCCTTACATCGTTTCTATTTGCGGCGAAGAAGGTTATGGGAAAATTGGGGTAGGAATGGCATTGGCCTTTTTTATCATGGTTTTTGTTGATTATGGTTCTGAAATTGTCGGTGTAAAAGAAGTGGCCATTAATCGGGAAAACCAGCCGGAATTGGAGCGAATTTTTGTCGTAACTTATTTAACCAAATTAATATTGTTGATAGCAATGTTGGTTTTGGTTTCAATTATTTTCTACTTTTTTCCTTATTTCAATCAAGAAAAAACACTTTTCTTTTTCAGCTTGTCTATGGTCGTTGGGCAGTACATCAACCCAACTTGGTTTTTGCAAGGCATAGAGAATTTTAAATGGATAACCATTCTCAATATTCTGTCAAAAGTAATCTACCTAATTGGTGTTTTTCTCTTTATCAACAAAGCAGAAGATTATGTTTACAGCAATCTCCTTTGGGGAATCGGAATGATTATTGCCTATGGAATTACTTGGTTTTACATTGTTTTTCATCATTCTTTTTCTTTCTCAAATGTAAAAAAGACCGAAGTAATCCAAATGATTAAAGAGAATTTTTCCATCTTTTCTTCACAGATTTTTGTGTCACTCCAAATGTATTCTCCAATAGTGTTAATCAGTTTTTTTGGTGGAAATGTGATGGCAGGACAATACAAAATCATCGACCAAATCATCGTCATTTTTAAAACCTATATTTTACTTTTCTTTAATTTTGTTTATCCGAGAGTGTGTTATTTATTAGAAAAAAGTACCGAAGAAGCGCTTCGTTTCTGGAAACTTTACAATGGTTTGAACTTGCTTTTTATTGTTGTATCAATGATAGGCATCATGTTTTTTTCAGTTGAAATTGTTTCCTATTTTAATCCGAAAGAAATAACATCTATCAGCAATCTACTAAAGATTGCCACCATTATTCCGATACTACAAAGTATTACGATTCCCATGAAACAATTGGTTTTAGGTTCCAATAAGCAAAGTGAATATGTTAAATTTACCATGATTATTACGATAATAAGTTTGATTATTATTGTGTTAATTACGCCAATTTACCATGTTTTAGGAGTGCTTATTGCCTTAATCGCCACTGAAATTATTACCTCATTCATTTTTTTCAAAACGATTAAAAACAGCTTATTTCTTCGCACAAGTTAAAAACTATTGTATTTTTGAGGCGTTTAGTAAAATTGCGCTTAGATGATTAAAAGATTTTTTCAAAAAATGCTTTCAAAATCAGGGAAAAGTTATCAGATTGATGACAGAATCCCGACCAAACTGATTTATTCGGTACTTTATAATCGAATGGTTATGTTGGTTAGAGGGTTTTTGAAAACAGGAAAAAAAGTATTCATCGGTAGCAATACAAGAATTCTCAATTCCCGAAACATTACTTTTGGTAAAAACGTTACCATCGGAAGCCACTGTGAAATAGACGGTTTTGCGTCAGAGAAAATTATCTTAGGCGATTGTGTCAAAATTGGATGCTATTCCAAATTACTTTCAACCAGCCATTTTTCAAAATTCGGTAAAGGATTGACTATGGGAAACAATTCGGCCATAGGTGATTTTACGCATTTTGGTGCGCCGGGTGGCATTGAAATAGGAAATGATGTAATCATGGGTTCCTATATTTCTTTTCATTCGGAAAACCACAATTTTACCGATATTTCAAAACTAATCAGAGAACAAGGCGTAACCTCTAAAGGCATTAAATTGGGCAATAATATTTGGGTTGGTGCTAAAGTTACTTTCTTAGATGGTTGTTCTGTCGGAAACAATTCCGTTGTTGCCGCCGGAGCAGTTGTAAACGGAATCTATCCGGATAATGTTGTTATTGGCGGAATTCCGGCCAAAGTAATCAAAACGTTAGCCTAATGAAAATAATCATTCCTAATAATTGGTTTCATCAATTCCTGTTTATACTTTGTATTGCGGTACCTTATTTAGATAATTTTGAGTCAACGATATCAGTATGGAGCTTAGCTTTTATACTTACAATTCAGAGAAAATATTCGGTTTCTCTATTTAAATTAATCATTCCTTACGCTCTAATTTTACTCATTGCGATTGTAGTTTCGTTTAATTACGACTACCAAAAATACTTGATGATTAGAGACATAACCTATCTGTGTAAACCGATGATCGGATTCTTTTTAGGATACCAGTTGTGTGGTCGGAATTTTCAAACTGCTTTCAGATTAATAGTTAAAACAGGTTTTTTTATTGCTATTTGTCACATACTAATTATCCTAAATGCCATTTTTATCCATGGAGTAAGAACAGTGTCAGAACTAAGATTTTATTCGGGCTATTTTAGTGACTATGAAATTTATACGTTTATCATTTTATTATTTCACAAAGAGTTTCAGCTTGATTATTCTAAAAAGACATTAAGGATACTTACAATAATTGTTGGTTTTTCTGCCTTTATGTATTTGGCTCGAACCAATTTTATCCAATTCGTTATACTTTTTATAGCTGTTAAAGGCTATTTGGTAATCAATAAAAAAGCATTAATCATTATAGGTAGTATTATCATTACCTCTGTGGTTGGCTACTCTGTAATAGTTTCAACCAATCCAAGACGAGGCGCAGATGGACTTGAAGGATTTTTGTATAAATTAAAAGTGGCACCAATGGAGCCGTTTAAAACTAAAATCAATAGAGAAGACTATAGGGATTTCAATGACAATTATCGTTCCTATGAAAACATTTTAACCATACGTCAAGTGACCAGAGATGGAGTAACACCCACAATATTTGGGAAAGGAATTGGTTCCCAAATCGATTTGAAGCAACATGTTTGGCTGGGCGACATGCATCTTAGATTCATATCTATACTTCACAACGGATTTATGATTGTCTTTCTGAAATCAGGGTTACTTGGTATTTTTATTTATTTGTTTACCATAATATTTTTCTTCCGGAAACTCAAAACAGAGAAACCAATTGTCAATAATATTAACCTTCTTTTTATAGGAACAGGTGTTTTCCTCTTAGTATCTAATTGGGTATTTTTAGGATTTTATAATTTAACAGAAACCAAATCGATACTTATAGGATTCTTAATTGCCTATAGAGAGAAAATAAATAATCAATGAAAAGCATCCTTTTTATACACCAATCGGCCGAACTTTACGGTTCCGACAAAACGATTTTAATGTTTATCTCAAGTTTGGATAAAAAAAAATACAAATCAGTAGTTATACTTCCTTTTGACGGACCATTAAAAAGAGAGTTCGAAAAGAATGGTATTGAAGTAGTTATTGCTCCGGTTTTAAAGCTTTACCGAAAAATGTTTACCCCAAAAGGCATTTTAAATTTCTTCAAAGAATACCGCGACGGACTAAAAACTCTAAATGCACTTCATAAAGAATACAATTTCAGCATTGTATATTCACATACTTTGGCCGCTTTGATAGGCATTTTTTTTGCCCAAAAAAACAAAATTAAACACCTTTGGCATGTTCAGGAAATTATAGCCAAACCGGTAATTTTTAACAAAGGATTCGTGAAATTATTATCGTTGGACTGTAATCATGTAGCGGCTTATGATTCGAAAACCACGATGGATTTTTGGATAAAAGACAATGAAAAATTAGCTAAAAAATCCCATTTTGTCTGGAATGGTTTAGATGTTGCCCAAAAGCAAAACACTAGCCAAGAAGAGATTGCAGCCATTAGGAAAGAATATTTCAAAGTTGCTGATAATGAGCTTGTCATAGCACTAGTCGGGAGAATCAACAGCTGGAAAGGACAACAATTACTGTTGGAAGCATTTCACAAAATTGCCGGCAACTATCAAAATGTCAAACTGGTTTTTATCGGTTCAGCACCACCAAACCAAGACGTTTTTGAAATAGATTTAAAGCAAAAAATAACCGATTTCGCCCTTACTGAAAGAGTCGTGATTATTCCTTTTCAGGAAGAGATTTGGAAATTTTGGGATTCAATCGATATTGCAGTCGTACCGTCAACTGAACCGGAACCTTTTGGAATGGTGGCTATTGAAGCAATGCTTTCAAAAAAACCGGTAATTGCTGCCAATCATGGTGGTTTAACGGAAATAGTATTGCCTAATGTAACAGGCATATTATTCGAGCCAAAAAACGCCTCTTCGTTGGCTTCTGCTTTAGAAAGCATTATAGTAGATGGTGAAAAGAGAAAACTTTTTGGCGAAAATGGTTATACCAGAACCGTTAATCATTTTTCTTTGCAAAAACACGTTGAAAAATTCGAGGACATTTTTGAAAAAATTTAAATTTCCGGTATTTAAATCCCTATTTTTGCACCTTTAAAAAAAAAATTTTCTGCATGAAAATAGCCATACTAGGAACTCGTGGTGTGCCCAATTATTACGGAGGTTTTGAACAATTTGCCGAATTTTTTTCGGTATATCTGGTTGAACAAGGTCACGAAGTGTATTGCTATAATTCACACGACCATCCTTTTCAGGAAAAATATTTTCATGGTGTAAATATCATTCACCAATACGATCCCGAACACAAAATGGGAACTTTTGGACAATTTATTTATGATTACAATTGCATCATGGATTCTCGAAAAAGAGATTTTGACATCATTTTGCAATTGGGCTATACCAGTAACTCTATTTGGTATTTTTTGCTACCAAAAAAATCAATTATCATCACCAATATGGATGGTTTAGAGTGGAAAAGAACCAAGTATTCCAAACCGGTTCAGCAATTCCTGAGATTTGCCGAAAGATTAGCTGCCAACAGCAGCGATTTTTTAGTTTCGGATTCGTTGGGAATTCAAACGTTCTTGCTACAGAAATACAAAAAAGAGTCAACTTATATTGCTTACGGAGCTTACCCTTTTGCCAATCCCGATGAAGCCATTCTCAAAGAATATGACGTCGAAAAAGAACAATACAATATGATAATGGCGCGCTTCGAACCTGAAAACAACCTTGATATGGTTTTGGAAGGCGTTGCGATGAACGAAGATAAAACCCCTATTCTTGTTATTGGAAAACACCAAACCAAATATGGCGACTATTTGAAAAACAAATTCAAAGCCCATCAAAATATTCGTTTCATCGGTGGTCTGTACAATTTGGAACATTTAAATAACCTTCGCTACTTTTCAAATTTATATTTCCACGGACATTCGGTTGGCGGTACCAATCCGTCATTGTTAGAGGCAATGGCCTCAAAAGCATTGGTAATTGCTCACCATAACGACTTTAATAAAGGTATTTTAAAAGAGAATAGTCATTATTTTTCTAATGCCAAAGAGGTAAAAAATATTCTGAATACTATCAAAAAAAATGATAACTTGCAATTAGTTCAAAACAATTTTGACGCTATCGTCAATGAATTTAATTGGGAAAAAATAAATGGGGAATACTTACAACTCTTTGAAGAATGTTTTTCAAAATCTGATAAAAGAAAGCAAAGAAAATAGGTCTTTTATTCCTGTACTTTTAGTCTTAGTTACCGTTCCGCTGAGTTACGCAATGAATAACATTGCTTTAGGATTGTTTTTTGCAGTAGCCGTAATTAACTTCCGAAAAGCTAATTTTTTCTTTCAAAGCCATTTGATTTTACCAATATTACTCTATGCTTTAATGGCAGCATCCTATTTTTGGTCCATCGATAAAGAGAGCACTTTGTCAGCCTTATCAAAGGAAGTTTCGTTACTGATTATCCCATTAGGCTTTTTGTTTATCAAAGATTTTTCTAAAGATGAAAAAAAGAAAATCATCTCTTATTACAGCTATTTTATTGCCATTTTGGTGGTTTATTATCTGATAAGAGCAGTTATTCGCTATTTCGTTTTACAAGATTTTAGAGTATTTTTCTATCATGGAACCAACGAAGATAATTTTGGATTAGTGCCTAAATTGCTCAATGCGATTCATGTTTCTGTATTTGTGGCCGTAGCCTTTTTCTATTTTTTCACCAAGGAAATAAAATCGAGAATGGATATTTTTTTATCGGTATTGCTTTTTGGTTTTGTACTGTTGCTTTCTTCAAAAAATATTATTTTGGTATTTATTTTATTGGTCATACTTCATCTTTTCTTTTTTTCAAAAGCATCACACAAACTGCGCTTGCGAAACTTAATCGTCTTCGGTCTAATCATCGGCTTAATTTTTTCGTTTGGCAGAATAAAAACTAGATTCCAACAAGAATTTCAAACCAATACCAATAAAAGTTTAAGTGCTAATGTCATAGAAGGAGTTCCGGTCGGAGTTCATTATGTAAGTTTGAAAGAAGCATGGTCAAATGAGACTTTCACACCAAATGATTACTTTCCGGGAACAGCTTTTAGGGTATACCAATTTAGAATTTTTACAGAATTGTTATGTGAAGAAAATGTATTTTTAACCGGTTTTGGACTAAATGCTTCTTATCCAAAAATTGAAGAAAAGGCAAAGCATTACAATCTTTTCATGGGTAATGACGAAACAGAAGGCTATCAAGCCAAAAATTTTCACAACCAGTATATTCAAAATTTCGCCGAATTAGGTATTTTAGGTTTTGTATTATTGTTGTTAATGTTTGTTATTAACGTTAAAATCGCATACAAATCGAAAGATTTTGTCCATTTTGCTTTCGCAATTCTAATGATAAGTTTATTTTTGACGGAATCATTTTTATGGAGACAAAGAGGCGTAGTGTATTTTACGATAATGTATTGTCTTTTTAATTCCGGAATTACAATAAATAATTCCAAAGCAGCATAAAATTATATGAAAAGAATATTAATTACCGGAGCGGCAGGTTTTTTAGGTTCCCATCTTTGTGATAGGTTTATAGCAGAAGGCTATTTTGTAATTGGAATGGATAATTTAATTACAGGAGATTTGAAAAACATTGAGCATTTATTTAAAGATAGAAACTTTGAGTTTTATCATCATGATGTGACTAAGTTTGTTCATGTACCGGGAAAAATCGACTATATCCTTCATTTTGCTTCACCCGCAAGTCCTATAGATTATCTGAAAATTCCAATTCAAACACTAAAAGTAGGCTCACTGGGAACTCACAATCTCTTAGGTTTGGCCAGAGTTAAGAAAGCCAGAATTCTTATTGCTTCCACTTCAGAAGTATACGGCGATCCATTGGTTCATCCTCAAACAGAGGAATATTACGGAAACGTTAATACCATCGGCCCAAGAGGTGTTTATGATGAAGCGAAGCGTTTTCAAGAATCGATAACTATGGCTTACCATACTTTTCACGGTGTAGAAACCAGAATCGTTAGAATTTTTAATACTTATGGTCCAAGAATGCGACTCAATGACGGTCGTGTAATTCCCGCTTTTATCGGACAAGCTTTGAGAGGTGAAGATTTAACGATTTTTGGAGACGGAAGCCAAACGCGTTCGTTTTGTTATGTAACAGACCAAGTAGAAGGTATTTTCAGATTACTCCATTCAGATTATGTGTATCCGGTTAATATTGGAAATCCTGATGAAATCACCATTAAAGATTTTGCAGACGAAATCATAAAACTAACAGGAACCAATCAAAAAGTAGTGTATCATCCACTCCCGATAAATGATCCTTTACAGCGCCAACCTGATACCACCAAAGCCAAAGAAATTTTGGGATGGGAAGCCAAAGTAAAGAGAGACGAAGGAATGAAATTAACTTACGATTATTTCAAATCCCTTTCGAACGAAGAACTTTTAAAAGAAGAGCACAAAGATTTTAAAGGATATATCCATTAGTATTTTATGGTTGCACAGCAAACAGGAAGATATTCAAAATACATAAGACCGATAAGCATTTTATTCGATCTGATTGTAGTAATAACATTGAGTTTGTATTTCTTTAGTGAATTGAAACTTAACGAGTTTTACTATTTGCTATATCAAACATTTACCTGGTTTCTGATTGCTGTAATTGTAAAATACTATGAAGTGTTTAGGTTTACCACACCGGTTGAGATTATTACGAAACTGGTCAAGCAATTCAGTCTCTTTTTACTCGTAGTTATCGCCTTTTTTCCTTTTGCCAAAACGGCAATTTTTAGTGGTAGTGCGATTGCTATTTTTATCACCTTGAGCTTTGTGATCATACTGACGTTTAAATATTTTTTGTTTTTTTATTTAAAGAAATACCGAATTGTAACGGGAAGTAACTTCAGAAATGCCGTAATCATTGGCTACACGCCGGAAGCCATTCGTTTAAAAGAAGTATTCGAAAACAGAAAAGACTATGGCTATCGATTTTATGGTTATTTTTCAGATAAGAAACAAAATCCTGAAATTATAGGTAAAATAGAAGACCTGAAAAAATACACCATTGAAAATAAAATAGACGAAATCTATTGCTCCTTAAATGAAATTTCTAACGAAAAACTAAAAGAGTTAGTGGAGTTTGCAGACGATAATAAAAAGGCGATAAAGTTTATTCCCGATTCAAAAGAGATATTCTCCAAAAATCTAAAAGTCGATTATTACGAATTATTCCCTGTTCTTTCCTTACAAAAAACACAATTACATAATCCCCTTATTAAGGGTTTCAAACGCGCTTTTGATATAGCATTTTCATTATGCGTGATTGTTTTCATATTGTCATGGCTGATTCCTGTACTGGCTATTTTAATAAAATTAGAATCAAAAGGGCCGGTGTTTTTTAAACAAGGAAGACCGGGATTAGATGAAGAAGAATTTTTTTGTTACAAATTCCGTTCGATGCAAGTCAATGGATTTACCGAAAAAGAAGCCTCTAAAAATGACCCTAGAGTTACCCGAATGGGTAAACTGATGAGAAAGACCAGTATGGACGAATTGCCTCAGTTTTTCAATGTGTTATTAGGTGATATGTCCGTTGTTGGACCAAGACCACACTTATGGTCTCAAAATAAAGCCTACGCCAGTAAAATCAAGAAATACATGGTTCGACACTATGTAAAACCCGGAATTACCGGATTGGCACAAGTCAAAGGATTCAGAGGTGAAATCGAAACCGAAGAAGATATGGTCAATCGTATCAAACTTGATGTTTTTTACATAGAAAATTGGTCAATCATCATGGACTTGAAAATCATTTTTCAAACGGTAATTAACATCTTCAAAGGAGAAGAAAAAGCATATTAAAAAACCTTTTTCGCTACCAAATCTTTAATTTGGTTGTCTAAATGAAAAGCAGTTTTGGCGGTATGGAAAATTTTTAGTTTCATTTCATCCAAATCGGATTTGCTCATCTTTGAAATGGCAACCAGTTTTTGGTTCAAATCTTGAAAATCTTCCACTTTTGCAACCCAACCTATATTGTGCTCTTCGACTATTGTTTCTCCTTCGCCACCGCCAAAATAAAGGATAGGAAATCCCAAAGAACCATATTCAAAAATTTTAGAAGGAACTGATCCGTAAATCCTGGTTTTCAAAGGAACAATGGCAATGTCAAAAGTTTTTAAAGTTTCATGCAACTCTTTTCGTTCCATCATTCCGTGGAAGAATATTTTTTGTTCTTTTTTACTCGAAATAAGCACTTCTATTTGGTTTTTCTCTGCACCATCGCCAAACAGATGCAGTTCAACATTTAAGTCCTTTAAATTGATTTTTTCACATAGTTCTAAAACGCCTTGGGCTACGCCTAACAATCCGGCATAAAAAATTTTAATCGGTTGATTTTCGACGGTTTTCAATTCCATTTCAGACACTTGATGGTCAGGATAATTTCGATATAAAAAGCATTCTTTTTCAGGAGTAATGGTTTTTACATGCGTAATAATTTCATTGGATTGTCCCAAAATTAAAGAGGCTTTTTTATAAATAAATCGCTCAAAAAATAATGAAAGCTTATGCGAAAAGGAACCTGCTTTTAAAGCCTCTAATTCGATTGCAGCCAAGGGCCACAAATCGGATACATTTAGAATTATTTTTTTGTTTTTAAGCGAAAGCACCAAAACCGAAATAAAGGAAAGCAATAACGGCGGTGATTGAACGATTACTTTTTTAGGTGTTTTTTTGAACAATAAATAAAAGAACAAACTCAATGAAAAAGACAATATGGAAACAATTCTAACCAAAATGTTTTTGCTGACACTGGGATAAATCCAAAGTCGCTTCACGGTAATATTATCTCGATTTTCGGTTACAGAAAATTTACCTTTATACTCCGGAAACAATTCGCCTTTGGGATAATTTCCTAACGGACAAACTACAGCAACTTTATAATTATTTTGATGTAATTTCAAAGCCAATTGCTCAATTCTGTTCGCAGCGGCACCTTTTTCGGGCGGATAATAATTGGATATGATTAGAATTTCTTTCATGGAAGAACAATATTAAACTTTGCGCTTGTGCGAGAGATTATTTGGTTAGCAAAACAGCAACAATTCGATCTGAGGCGCATCCGTCCCAAAGTTCAGGAATTCCTCTTTTTGACAAACCATTTTTTAGAAATTTTGCAAATTCTAAAGTTAAATTTTCAATAGAAGTTCCAACTAAATTATTCGTTCCAATTTTTATAGTTTCAGGTCTTTCAGTAGTTGTTCGCATCGTAAAACATGGGATTCCTAAAACCGTAGTTTCTTCAGAAATTCCGCCCGAATCCGTAATCACAGCAAAACTGTTTTGAATCAGAAACATAAAATTCAAATAGCCTTGAGGTTCTACCAAGAGGATATTTTTTAGGGTCAGTTTGGTTTCGCCCAAAATTGCTTTAGTTCGCGGATGAATCGGAAAAACTATCTTCTTGTCGCCAACCATTTTATCAATGCCTTGCAGCAACGCAATCAACGATTTTTCTTCGTCAACATTCGAAGGCCGATGTAAAGTCAGAATGACGTAATTATTCTTGACTAAACCAAATTCATCCCAAAATTGCGGTGGCGAAATTCTAGTGAGGTTTTGATATAAAGTGTCGATCATCACATTGCCGACAAAGTGAATGTGCGTTGCATTGGCACCATATTTTATAAGATTTTCTGAGGCGGTTGTTGAAGTTGTGAAGAAATAATCGGTAATACTATCGGTTACAATTCGGTTGATTTCTTCGGGCATAGTCATATCTCCGGAACGAATTCCGGCTTCGACATGTGCCACTTTTACATTGAGTTTTTTGGCAACAATTGCGCAAGCCATAGTCGAGTTGACATCGCCTACGACCAAAACCAAATCGCTCGGATTTTGGATTAATTCTTTTTCAAAAGCCGTCATAATGGCAGCAGTTTGTTCCGCTTGAGTCCCACTTTTGACTTCCAAATTGGCATCCGGTTGCGGAATATTCAGCTCTTCAAAAAAGGTTTCACTGAGATTTTTATCATAGTGTTGACCGGTATGAACCAACCGATAAGAAATGTTTGTTCCTTTGGATTGTTTTTTTTCAATCGCTTTGATGATGGGAGCGATTTTGATAAAATTGGGTCTGGCGCCTGCAATTATGGTGATTTTCATAAATTATTTTACTGTCGAAATAAACTGCTTCAATTTGCCGCTTTTGCTTCTTTCTAATGTTGATTTTCGGGTGAATTTGAACGTTAAACCACTTTCCAAATAGGTGGCAATGGCTTTTTCAATATTTTTTATTTGTATTGATGTCAATTCGATTTTACTGACGTATTCAATATCAAAAGTATCGATTTTCGTTTGTTTAATGACAAATTCTTTTACATTTCCATCGTCTTCAATAATGCTTTTGGTTACATAATAAAAAGTCAATCCCGGAGATTTTTTACCGCTTGGCAAAATGGCAATATCATTAGTTCTTCCGATTAATTTTTTAAGAATTGGTTTTTTGAACGTGCTTTTTTCGTCTAAAATCCCAACATCACCAATATCATATCGGATGAAAGGATGTGCTTTGTTGTATAAAGACGTAATTACTATTCGGCCTTCTTTTCCATTAGGTAAAACAGCATTATCATCGTCTAAAATCTCTACGAATAAAGTTTCAGAATTGACTTGCCATTCGCCGTCAGGATTTTGAAAAGCTATCAAATCCAATTCGGAAGCGCCGTATTCATTGACTACCGGAACACCAAATTGTTTTTCGAGTAGTTTTTTATCATCATCGAATAACATTTCCGAAGTAACAACACAACATTTCAAAGTTGGACAAACGGTTTTTAAAAGGATGTTTTTTTGTTGCAAAAATTTGGCAAACAATACTATCGAACTAGTGTAGCCATTGATATAATCGAAACGTTTTTGTTTGAATTTTTCCAGTACGGTTTCCAAAACTTTATCTGATAAATCAAAAATAGGAAAGCGATAACGATGGCTTAAAAAATCTTTGAAACGTTCTTTGGTGTTGCCTATAAAATCTAACGGAATTCCATAAAAACGAGCTTGTAAAGACGAATTGAAATCTATCCCAAACCATCCAAATCGGTCAAAAATATTGACCCAGGTTAAAGCGTGAGAGAATTTATCTTTAGCAAAAATGAATGGATCACCACTGGAACCGGATGTTTTATTGACATAGACATTTTTGAGATTATAACCCTCAGAAAGTCTTTGTGATAATGGTTTTTGAAAATCTTTTTTGGTCATTATCGGAAGTTTATTCCAATTATCTGACATTCTATCCCCAATTAATTCTTTGTAGGAAGTATTGTGTTTAAGATGAAAAGCTACAATTTCTTTTCTTTTTTCAGTTAAATAGCTTTCATAGTTTGCTTCGTTTAAGGATTGAATTTTTTCAAATTCAGCTTGGGCATCCTTCATCGGATAGCCATTGAGTTGAAGCGATAAGTTGAAGATGTTGAGCATAAAGTAAAAAAAAAGGGCTAACAAATGTCAGCCCTTAAAAATACTATTTTATTAGTATTAATTTTTTATAATCTTAATAGTTTCTGATTTGCTTGCTGAATTAATTTCAAAGAAATAAACACCAGCGGCATAATTTGAAATGTCAAGAGTGTTTTCAACACCATTGAATTCTCTTGTAACCATTACTTTTCCTGATAAATCGGTAACTTTTAAAGTGTATGAATCTAAACCTTCCGTTTGTAAATTTACAAATGAAGTAGCTGGATTTGGATATACTCTAAACTTACTGGTATTAAAATCATTGTTAGATAACGTTCCGGAAAATTTAAATACACCACCTGTAAAAGGATCTTCATTAAATCCTGCACACCATCCTGTAGAACCATCTAAGAAAGTAACAGTACCTCTTTGTTCTCCTGAATCAATTGGAATCCATGTAGTACCATTATCACTACTATAGGCAGAACCAGATGGCGTTCCAGCTGATGTAGCAACTAAAGTTGTAGTTCCAGGAACATAAGTCAAAACTCTATAAGCTCCGGTAAATGGAGTTCCTGCATCCCAAGTGGCACCACCGTCAGTGGTTTTATAAAATGTGTAAGTTGTCCCGGCAGTTTTTAACAAACAACCATTAGTAAGAGAACTCATGGTTAATCTTGCACTTTGTGCTGTTCCGGCAAAATCAGTCACCGGTGCTTGAGAAACAGTCCAATTAAGTCCCATGTTAGAAGATTTTAAAATTCTTCCTTTGCTGGTTACCAACCAAATAGTATTACCAATTGCAGCGTTTCCGCCATTGTATCCATATTCAATTGATGCGCCTGAACCTAGAGGATTTGGGATATTTGCTCCCGGTACTAAAGTCCATGTTTCACCACCATCTGAAGTTGTATAGATTTCAAATTCGCCACCAACTGGATCTCCGAAAGAAACACCATTATTAGCATCAAAAAAATGAACCCCATTGATAAATGAACTTGCAGCATTAAAAGCGCCGGCATTTTGTTGTTCCCAACTAACACCACCATCTGTAGTTTTGTAAATAACACCATTATTTCCTACAGTTGGAGTCAGTGCACTTACCCAAGCAGTAGTAGCACTAATTGGAGCGATATTGTTAATGGATAAAGCTGGGTCACCAACATTAATAGTTCCAGGAGTCCATGTATTTCCTCCATCGGTAGTCATCGTAAACTCTTGAATTACATTTTCTGCGTCTAATCCATCATAAGCTAATGCCCAGACTGTACTAGAATTTACAATATGAATTTCTGAAAGACCTCTGCTTAGAAAGTCAAAACCGGTTGCTTGTGCGTTCCATGATTGAGCATTCGAACTAAATCCTAAAATAAGTAGAGAAAAAGAAAGTAAAATTTTTTTCATTTGAGTATAGTTTTTTTATTTCGCAACTAAATTAATCAAAATTGAGGAACAAAAAAAGAATACTTGTATTTTTGCATACTTTTAACACAACACACAACATTAAAAATGACAATTTTACTACTTGGTTCCGGAGGTCGAGAACACGCCTTATCCTATAAATTACTTCAAAGTCCACAGTGCGAAAAACTCTTTGTTGCACCAGGAAACGCTGGCACGGCTGTAATTGCTACCAATGTTTTTTTTAGCCCAACAGATTTTGAGAGCATCAAAGCGTTTGTAATTAAAGAAAAGATTGACATGGTGGTTGTTGGACCAGAAGATCCTTTGGTTCTTGGCATTTATGATTTTTTTAAAAACGACAACGACATAAATCATGTTCCGGTAATTGGACCGTCAAAAATTGGCGCACAATTAGAAGGAAGTAAAGAGTTTGCCAAAGAATTCTTAATCAAACATAAAATTCCAACAGCGGCTTATGACAGTTTTACTTCAGAAACAGTTGAAAAAGGATGCAGGTTTTTAGAAACACTACAACCACCATATGTTTTAAAAGCAGATGGATTGGCTGCCGGAAAAGGCGTTTTAATTCTCAATGATTTAGAAGAAGCTAAAACCGAATTGCGAAATATGTTGGTTCATGCCAAATTTGGAACCGCCAGTTCAAAAGTGGTTATAGAAGAATTTTTAGACGGTATCGAATTGAGTTGCTTTGTTTTGACTGATGGTAAAAATTACAAAATGTTACCAACGGCCAAAGATTACAAAAGAATAGGCGAAGGTGACACCGGATTAAATACCGGCGGAATGGGTGCTGTTTCACCAGTGCCTTTTGCGGATAAAATTTTATTGGAAAAAATAGAAACCAGAGTTGTAAAACCAACTGTTGAAGGTTTGCAAAAAGACGGAATCGAATACAAAGGTTTTGTGTTCATCGGATTAATCATTGTCAAAGGTGAACCAATGGTAATCGAATACAACGTAAGAATGGGCGATCCGGAAACCGAAGTCGTAATGCCAAGAATCCAATCAGATTTAGTGGAATTATTTCAGGCGGTTGCGAATCAAAAACTAGATGACGTTACTTTAGAAATCGACCCAAGAAGCGCGACCACAATTATGGTAGTTTCTGGCGGATATCCAGAAGATTACGGAAAAGGTTTTGAAATTACCGGAATTGAAAATGTAGAAGATTCATTAGTTTTTCACGCCGGAACTAAAATCGAAAACGGCAAAATAGTAACCAACGGTGGAAGAGTGTTGGTAGTCACTTCTTTTGGAGACAACTTTCAAGAGGCCATAAAAAAATCTTACCAAAATATAGACAAGCTACATTTTGATAAGATGTATTTTAGAAAAGATATCGGTTTCGATCTAGCTTAAGAAAGAATGAGCCGTAGTGTCTTGGTTTTCTTCGTTGTTGTCTTGATGCTTCTTCAATTCTTTACACCAGTAAACGATGTATTTGCAACAAACAATGATTAAAACCCAACTAATGATATTGGCTAACCACCAATTGCTTAATTCTAATGCGCGCAACCAATCTAGTGGTTTGAATAAAAAGTCTACGAATAAAGTTTGAATGCCTTCAAAAAATGCTTTCATTTTATAAAATGTTATATTTACAGCACAAATGTATAAAATATCCTCATGATAACAAGTGTTTTTAAAAAATCTACAATTCTAAATTATTCGCTAATTGTAATTTTAGTATTGTTTTTCTTTTTTCTACATAAATCGAGTGACCTTCACCCGAAAAATTTATCCGATGGATTTCTAAATACTATTGAAGCATTGGTCTTATTATTAGCGTCTCTTTTCTTAGTTAATTTTATTGTAAAAAAAAATGGATTAACAAAAGACAGCAGTTTTGCCATTCTCTTTTTCTTGCTTTTCCTGGCCCTTTTCCAGTCAATTTTTAACAATACAAATATATTATTTGCCAATTTTTTTCTGTTATTGGCCATCAGAAGATTAATTTCTTTGCAGACCTTAAAACAACCCAAAGAAAAGATTTTTGATGCATCCATTTGGATTTTTATTGCCGCATTATTCCATTTTTGGTGTATACTTTTTATCGTTTTAGTCTATATTTCTATCATCTTTCACGTGTCGAGAGATTATAGAAATTGGCTTTTACCATTCGTAGCCTTTGTAACTACAGCGGTAGTTTTTTTCGCCGCGGCTTTGTTTTTTGATAAAACATGGATAGACCATATTTTTAATCAAACGCGAATGAATTTTGAGCTTGATTATTTTACTAATAATTATCAAAATGTGGCGCTTTCTTTTTATTCCGTAATTGCCTTATACTTTGTTTTTTCAACAATTTTCACAGTATCAAACAGACCACTTATTTTACAAGCATCGTATAAAAAAATGATTTTGGCCTTTATCGTTGGAGTGATTGTTTTTCTAATTTCTCCCGATAAAAATAACAGTATGTTGATTTTTACCCTAATGCCTTTGTCTTTAATGTGTACCAATAACATTGAGTTTTCTCAAAACAAGATGTATAAAGAGATTGTATTGTTAATACTAATTTTAGGAAGTTTTTTTATCTTTTTTGCTCAGTTATAATTTACTGCCGTAAGCCAAATCACCGGCATCACCCAAACCGGGAACGATGTAGTTTTTCTCATTGAGTTTCTCATCTAAAGCAGCAACCCAAAGATGACAGTTTTTCGGTAGATTTTTTTCTAGAAATGCTATGCCTTCCGGTGCGGCAATTACAACGGCAATGTGAATTTCCTTTGGTTTTTGTTCCAAATGTAATTTATTCAAAACGGCTACTAAAGATTGTCCGGTGGCCAACATCGGGTCAATTAAAATCAGATTTTTATTTTCAAAAGACGGCGCTGCTTGGTATTCGACCAAAATATCAAACTTATCATCGTTGTTATAATGATGGCGATAAGCAGAAACAAATCCGTTTTCGGCATTATCAAAAATATTCATAAAACCGGTATGTAAAGCCAATCCGGCACGAAGTATGGAACATAAAACTACATGGTCAGCAATGGTAGTCGTGTGTTTTATCCCCAAAGGCGTTTGTACCTCAATGTTTTTATATTCTAAAGTTTTGCTCAATTCATAAGCCATAATCTCACCAATGCGCTCGATGTTTTTTCGAAAACGCATGCTGTCTTTTTGAATGTTGACATCGCGAATTTGGGCCAAAAAATGATTGAGAATACTATTCTGCTCTGAAATGTAATGAATGTGCATGGACGACTTTAATTTTGTATGTTATGGTAAAAGTATAAAAACTATCTTTGCACCAGAGACCTTTTGGTCGAATTTTATGTACCCGAGCCGTCAAGGTGAACGGAACGAAGTTAAATAAAATAAAAATCTAAGTTATGTTTTCACAATTTGCCTTTCCTATTTTCGAGCAAAGTATAAAAGATTACCACGTTATTGATGATGTTTATCAACCAACGTTAAATCCATACACCAAAGGAACTATCGAGTATTTATTGTATGCCAAAAATTGGGTTGATACTGTACAATGGCATTATGAAGACATCATCCGTGACCCCAATATTGATCCGGTAGCCGCTTTGGTTTTGAAAAGAAAAATCGATGCCTCGAACCAAGTGCGTACCGATATGGTAGAATACATCGACAGCTATTTTCTTCAAAAACATAAAGACGTTCAGGTAAAACCCAATGCCAAAATCAACACCGAAAGTCCGGCTTGGGCTATCGACCGTTTGTCTATCCTGGCTTTGAAGATTTATCATATGAATGAAGAAGCGAATCGAGCAGAAGCAACGGCCGAACACAGAGCCAAATGCCAGGAGAAATTGAATGTACTGCTAGACCAAAAAAACGATATGTTTATTTCCATTAACGATTTGTTGACCGATATTGAAAACGGAGACAAATTCATGAAAGTCTATAAGCAAATGAAAATGTACAACGACGACGATTTGAATCCGGTTTTGTACCAAAATAAAAAATAAAAAACGACAAACTTTTGTCAAACCCAATCACACATATAGCCGTCATCCGATTGTCTGCCATGGGCGATGTCGCAATGACGGTTCCGGTTATCCGCGCATTTGTGCATCAAAATCCGAGTGTGAAAATTACCGTGGTTTCGCGTCCGTTTTTCCAACCTTTTTTTGACGAAATTCCGAATGTAAATTTTTTTGCTGTCGATGTGAAAGGAAGACACAACGGGTTTTTTGGTTTAGTCAAATTGTATTCCGATTTGAAGAAGCTAAATATTGATGCTATTGCCGATTTGCATAACGTGCTACGTTCTATAGTCCTTCGAAATTTATTCGCGCTAAGCGGAAAAAAAGTCGCGCATACTGATAAAGGTCGCGCCGATAAAAAAGCATTAACTCGTGCCGAAAATAAAATCTTCGAACCGTTAAAATCGATGGTGGAAAGACATGTTGATACCTTCAAAGAACTTGGTTTTTTCGTTGATTTATCCAACCCGATTTTTCCCGAAAAAGCCATGTTGTCTGATGAAATTTTGAGGATTTCAGGTGAAAAAGAAAGTCAAGAATGGATTGGCATTGCACCGTTTGCTCAATATGAAAGTAAAGTTTATCCGTTAGATTTGATGCAAAAAGTAGTTAATGAATTGGCTACCAATCAAAACTATAAAATCTTCCTTTTTGGTGGCGGAAAAAAAGAAACAGACCAATTAAATATTTTGGCTACAGCCAAAGAAAATGTGATTGTCGTTGCCGGAAAATTATCATTTGAACAAGAATTACAACTCATTTCCAACTTAAACCTCATGCTTTCCATGGATTCCGGAAATGCTCATATTGCGGCAATGTTAGGCGTCAATGTCATCACGCTTTGGGGCGCAACGCATCCTTACGCGGGCTTCAAACCGTTCAACCAACCGATGGAAAACTGCTTAGTTTCCGATAGAGAAGAATATCCTTTATTACCAACTTCGGTATACGGAAACAAAAAAGTAGTCGGTTACGAAGATGTGATGAGAACAATATCAGTTCAGAAAATAATAAGCAGTATTCAGTCGCATTTAGCATAAACTGAACACTATTTACTGAACACTGAACACTTTTCTATACATCATCAAAATCCACATAAATCTCCGAAGAAGTCGGATGCGCTTGACAAGTTAAAATCAATCCGTCAGCGATTTCGCCATCAGTTAAAATAGAATTCTTTTTCATTTCGGCCGAACCGTTGGTGATTCGCGCCAAGCAAGAACTGCAAATGCCTCCTTGACAAGAATAAGGCGCATCGATACCTTGTTTTAAAGCCGCTTCCAACAAAGTTTGTTTTTGTGACATTTCAAAAGTGGTTTCTTCATCATCGACCATTACCGTAATTTTGGTATGGCCTTCATGAGAAGCAGCAGCGGTATTTTCAGCAGCGGTGGAAGTCGAAAACAATTCGAATTTGATGTTTTTTTCCGGAATACTGTGTTCTTTCAATACATTAGAAACCAAATTAATCATTTCTTCGGGACCGCATAAATAGAACTTGTCAAACTCTTTTTCTTTGTGTTTGTTGTTCAACACAAAGTTTACAGTTGATTTATCGATTCGACCAAAAAGTTCATTTTCTACTTTGGCTTGACTGTACACAAAGTGGACAAAAAATCTTCCGACATACTTGAGTTGCAAAGCGTGAAGTTCATCGTGAAAGATAGTTTCTTCCGGGGTTTTATTCCCATAAACCAATACAAAAGAACTGTTTGGTTCGCCTTCTAAAACCGATTTTAGAATTGACATTACCGGGGTAATTCCACTTCCCGCAGCAAAAGCGGCGTAGTTTTTTAAGTTTGAAAAGGTAGGTTCGAAAGTGAATCTTCCTTCGGGTTGACTTACTTCTAAAATATCACCGGCTTTCAAATTATCATTGGCAAATTTGGAAAAGTGCCCACCTTTTACTGATTTAATGGAAATACGCAATTCATCACTATTAGGCGATGAACAAACCGAATAGGCGCGACGCACTTCTTGTCCGTCAAGCGTCAATTTAAGATTAACGTATTGACCGGCTGTAAATTGGTAAGCCGATTTTAATTCGGCCGGAATGGTAAAAGCGACAGAAATAGCACTAGGTGTTTCGCGCTTTACTTCTTTGATATGTAATTTATAAAATGAAGACATGAAATTTGTTTTTGCAAAGGTAACGAACGATTCACTTTTGAGAAAATAATAATTTATACCTAAGATTTCTATGTATATAAAAAACTTATGTATATTTGAATTTCAAAAATAAAACCCGATGAAAAGTTCTCAATTGTACAAAGGAAGTTTAACCACGATTGTGATGAAACTTTTAGAAGAAAACGGCAGAATGTATGGCTATGAAATTACCCAAAAAGTCAAGGAAATCACCAAAGGAGAGTTGAAAATCACCGAAGGCGCCTTGTATCCCGCGTTGCACAAACTCGAAGCCGAAGGCGTTTTAGAAGTCGAAGTGGAAAATGTAGACAATCGCCTGAGAAAGTACTATAAACTTACCGAAAAAGGTTCGGCAGAAACCATTAACCGTTTGGCGGAATTGGAAGATTTTATACGAAATATGCAAACCTTAGTACAACCTAAATTAGATTATAAGCCATGAAATTATCAAAAGAAGAAATCAAATTTATTGATACTTATTTGGAAAGCAACGAGGTCATTTACTCTGATATCCGTCAGGAAATGGTAGACCATATTGCTTCTGCGGTTGAAGAAAAAATGGAATTGGAGCGTGAGGATTTTTACCATGCATTCAAATCCTATATGCTGGTCCATAAAAAAGACATTCTCAAAAACAACAAAAAGCGTTGGAGTTTTTCTTGGGAAGCCATTTGTCAATTTTTACTGTTTTTGGTCAAACCTTATATGGTAATTTTTGGGGTTTTGCTGTTTTTCTTTTTCAAGAATGTAAATGTTAACCTTTATTTCTCTGAGGATTTTACCCTTAAAAATTTGTTTTTTGTTTTGGTCTTGACGGCTATCCTTTTTCAGTCGGGATACATTCATTTTTATCTTAAAAAGAGATTTTACACAGTCGAAAAAACGGCAGTTATATTGGCAATAATTTATTACGGACACCTATTTTTCTTCCCGGTTTTCGGGACAGAACAAGTTTCTTATTGGACACTTACTGTTTTCAGTTTTTTGTTTTTTGGCTATGTTGTCTTTTTTATACAAGAATTGATAAAATTTCACAAGCACCGATTTAATTACATTTAGCATGAAACTCAACGCCGAACAAGTCGAAAGACTTTATACTTTCACGCGCCAACATTATGTAGAATATTACGATTTGCAAACCGAATTGGTGGATCATTTGGCGAATGCCATTGAAGAACAATGGGTAGAAATTCCAAAATTGTCTTTTGAGGAAGCCTTAAAATTGAATTCAAAAAATTCGGCGTTTTTGGGTTTATGGAAGTGGTAGAAAAACGACAAGCAGCGTTGCAAAAAAAGTATCATAAATTGGTTTGGAATGAGCTCAAAAACTTTTTCCGTTGGCCCAAAATTATCGGAACCTTAGCGACTATCGGTATTGTTTTTTACGCCTTAAAGTTATTCCAACAAGATGTTGTAATAGTACAAATGGCTTTTGTGGTTTTGGTCGTTTCCTTTTTTGTCGGGATTTTTTGGTTGTCCAAAAAAAACAAAAAGAATCGCCAAAAAACCGGAAAGAAATGGTTGCTCAAAGAAATTATTTTCGGCTACGGTTCTATCACAGGATTGATGAACTTGCCGATACAAATCGCCTTAAATATCAGAGGTGAAAACTACAGCGATTGGGCTTTGTTGTTCTTTAGTTTTCTGTTGATTATTATGGCGCTTGGCGAATATATTGTGTTGGTTTTAATTCCGTCAAAAGCCGAAACAATTTTGAAACAAACCTATCCTGAATACGAATTTGCCAACTAATTTGTAACTTTTTTCTATCTTTATAAACTAACACACAAAACCTAATACCAAGCAATATGTTCAAACATTTTATTAGACTCGAATGGAAATCTTTTGTCCGTTCGGCTTCTTTTGGGACCAATCTCGCGCTGAAAATCATCATGGGATTAGGAGCGTTATATTTTATGGCTTGTTTTGCCATCATGGGAACAGCCGTTTTTTTTATTCTGAAAGACAACGGCATGGAACCACTTTCAGCCATTAATAAATTCATGATTTATTATGTGCTGTTCGATTTGATTATCCGTTATTTTCTTCAAAAAATGCCGGTAACCAATATCAAACCGCTGTTGATTTTACCCATAAAACGAAGCACTATCGTTCATTATTCTTTAGGCAAAACAATCCTCTCGTTTTTCAACATTTTACATGCTTTTTTCTTTGTCCCTTTCACGATAGTGTTATTGTATAAAGGTTACGGCTATCAAGCTATATTGTGGCATTTGGCTATGATGGCGCTGATTTATACCAATAATTTTTTGAACATTTTGGTCAACAGTAAAAACATTGTTTTTTATATTGTACTTACACTTTTAGTGGCTTTGGCAGCGTCTCAGTATTACAATGTTTTCGATATTACCGCTTACAGTCAAGGGTTTTTCCAAAATATGTATGATACTAATTATTGGTTTTTAATTCCGATTATTTTGGTTGCCATTGTCTATTACAGCGCTTATAACTACTTCAAAAATCGCTTGAATTTAGATGATGGTTTGGCTAAGAAAAGTGACTTGGCGACAACTGAAAATTTCACTTGGTTGAATCAATTCGGCACTTTAGGAACATTCCTCAAAAATGACATTCGATTATTAAAAAGAAATAAACGTTCGAGAATGACATTGATTATGAGTTTTATATTCATTTTTTATGGATTGTTATTTTTTACACAATCTATCGAAGCCTATGATAATCCATGGATGAAAGTATTTGCCGGCGTCTTTGTTTCAGGAGGATTTTTGTTCACTTTTGGGCAGTTTATTCCGAGTTGGGACAGCGCTTATTACCAATTAATGATGAGCCAGAATATCCAATACCGAGAGTATATTAGTTCAAAATGGTGGTTGATGGTCATCGGGACTGTAATTTCAACAATTGTGGCGTCGTTCTATTTGTATTTCGGATTGCATACTTATTTGATTATTGTTGCTGCTGCAATTTTTAATATTGGTGTCAACTCGCATTTGGTGATGCTTGGTGGTGCTTTTGTAAAAACGCCAATCGACTTAACGACCAGCAAACAAGCCTTTGGTGACAAACAAGCTTTTAATGTAAAAACCATGTTAATCGCCATACCAAAAATGTTGTTGCCCATGGGATTATACGCTTTAGGCTATTATTTATTTTCTCCGAATGTCGGACTGATATTCGTAGCCGGTGCCGGTGTTTTAGGCTTTGCTTTCCGAAATTATGTTTTCACACAAATTGAGAAAATATACAAAACCGAAAAGTATGCTACCATCGCAGCTTACAAACAAAAAAACTAATTACTTTTTACTAATTATTAATTACACGAAAAATGATACAAGTCAATAATCTTTCCAAAACATATGCAAATGGCGTTCGCGTTTTAAACATTGAAAATCTTGAAATCCCGAAAGGACAAAGCTTCGGTTTAGTAGGAAACAATGGTGCCGGAAAAACTACTTTCTTTAGTTTATTGCTCGACTTAATCCAACCTAGTTCCGGACATATTATAAACAATAAAGTTCAGGTTAATACCAGCGAAGCTTGGAAACCTTTTACTGCGGCTTTTATTGACGAGAGTTTTTTAATAGGTTATTTGACTGCCGAAGAATACTTCTATTTTATAGGTGATTTGCGTGGACAAAACAAAGCCGATGTAGATGCCTTACTAAAAGAACATGAAGAGTTTTTTAACGGAGAAATCCTAAACAGCCGAAAATACCTAAGAGATTTATCGAAAGGAAACATGAAGAAAGTTGGGATTATTGCCGCCTTAATCGGTAATCCTGAAGTGGTAATTTTAGATGAACCGTTTGCGAATCTTGACCCGACAACGGTAAACCGTTTGAAAAAAATTATCAAAGAATTGGCTGATGATCCTAACAGAACGGTTTTGGTTTCGAGCCACGATTTGGTGCACACTGTTGAGGTTTGTAACCGAATTGTAGCCTTGCATTTGGGCGAAGTCGTAAAAGATATTCAAACTTCACCAGAAACTTTAAAAGAGTTGGAAGCATTTTTTGCAGTCTAATTTTTTGCCATATCAAAAAGAAACGTATTTTTACCAGTTAGTTATACTATTTATAACTTTTTCACGTTATTATAAAAATACGTTTCGCTTTGAAAACCAATACTATTAAATATCTTATCTATACCGGATTGCTTGTTTTTTTGATAGCTTGTTCTACCAAAAGAAACACTTTCCTTTCCCGAAATTCCCACGCACTTAGCACCAAATACAACATCTTATACAATGGCGAAATGGCCTTGGAAAAAGGTATTGATGATGTTAAATTGCAAAACAGCGACAACTTTTGGGAATTACTACCAATTGAGAGAATGCAGGTTACCGAAGAAAGAATGTTACCCGGTGAAAACAGAAACACCAATTTCGAAAGAGCGGAAACCAAAGCCACTAAAGCCATCCAAAAGCATTCGATGAACATTCAGGGTTCTGAGAAAAACCCTCAAATGGACGAAGCGCACTTGCTTTTGGGACAATCCAGATATTACGAACAACGATTTGTGCCGGCATTGGAAGCCTTCAATTATGTATTGTATAAATACCCTAAAAGCGATAAAATTTACGAAGTAAAAATTTGGCGTGAAAAAACCAATATGCGTTTAGAAAACGACGCGATTGCAGTGAATAACCTGACCAAACTTTTAAAAGAAATCAAATTCAAAGACCAAGTTTTTGCAGATGCTAATGCGGCATTGGCTCAAGCATTTTTGAATTTGGAAGAAAAAGACAGCGCCGTGGCCAAAATAAAATTGGCTACAGAGTTCACCAAATCCAACGAAGAAAAAGCAAGATACCGATTCATATTGGCACAACTCTATGAAGGATTGGGTTACAAAGACAGCGCTTATGCGAAATACCAAGAGGTAATCGACATGAACAGAAAATCGGCTCGCCAATATGTGATTCAGGCGCATGCCAAACAAGCAGGTCAGTTTGATTACAAAAGCGGTGATACAATTGCATTCTTAAAAAAATTCAATGACTTGCTTGAAGACCGAGAAAACCGTCCTTTTTTAGATGTCTTGAATCATCAAATGGCATTGTTCTATGAGAAAAGAGGAAACAATGGCACAGCTAAAAAATATTATGAAGCTTCCCTAAAAAAGAAGACACAGGATACTTATCTTATTGCTTCTAATTATAGAAATTTAGCCGATTTATATTTCATCGATTCTAAATTTGTTACAGCAGGAAAATATTTTGACAGCACATTAGTTCATTTAAAACCAAGAACTCGCGAATTCAATTTGATTAAAAAGAAAAGAGAAAATCTTGAAGATGTAATTAAATATGAAGCTATTGCTCAAACAAACGACAGCATTATTTCATTGTTTTCTATGTCAGCCGCTGACAGAACCGCTTATTTTCAAAAACATATTGAAAAGCTGAAAAAAGAGGAAGAAATCGCCCAAAAATTAGCCGAGAAAGAAGCCAGAATCAAAGAAAATCAAGAAAGAAGTGAAGGTAAAATAGATTCGGATATCAATTCCAATCCTAAAAAAGCAAGTCCGACAACCAATTCAAATACAGGTGGAAGCGAAGGAACATTTTATTTTTATAACCCAACAACAGTTGCTTTTGGACAAAAAGAGTTTCAAAAGATTTGGGGTAAACGAACACTTCAAGACAATTGGAGATTAGAAACAAGCCCTGCTAAAACTGATGAGAAAGAAGAGTCAGATCAAGTTGACAAAGACTCTGAAAAAATTTCAAAAGAAGCAGTGGTGGAAGAGCGTTTTACACCTGATTTTTACATTAAACAATTGCCAACCAGTCAGACACTTATTGACAGTTTGAGTAAGGAGAGAAATTTTGCCTATTACCAATTAGGAGTTATCTACAAAGAAAAATTCAAAGAATATCAGTTAGCCGCAGATAAGTTAGAGCGTTTGTTGCAAAATGATCCGGAAGAAAGATTGGTTTTGCCTTCGATGTATAATTTGTACAAAATTTATGAAATTATAGATAAGTCGAAAGCCGAAGAAATGAAAACCAGAATCATCACTTCTTTCCCAAATTCGAGATATGCTCAAATTTTAAACAATCCGAATGGTGAATATGCTGAAAACAGTGACTCGCCAAAATCAGTTTATGAAAGCCTTTACAAACGCTATCAAGAAGGAGATTATAAATTAGTTTTGACCGATACAGAAAGTGCTATCGACCGATTTACGGGAGATGAAATTGTTCCGAAATTAGAATTGTTAAAAGCCAATATTGCCGGAAAATTAGCCGGGCTTGATGAATATGGGAAAGCCCTTAATTTTGTCGCTTTGAATTATCCGAATAGTGAAGAAGGCAAAAAAGCTGAAAAAATGTTATCGGTTGATTTGCCGAAATTACAAGCTTTACAATTGTCAAGTCTCGATTCTAAAAATTGGAAAATTTTGTACAGAACTAAAGATTTTGAAGATAAAAACACCAAAATTCTTAGAGAGAAAATCGCAAAGTTTATCAAAGACAGAGACTTAGGAAAACTAACTGTTTCTTTGGATATTTATACAATGACTGATAATTTCGTAGTGATTCACGGCATGAATTCTAATGATTTAGCGGTTGGAATTACTTCAATATTGAAAGATTATAAAGATTATAAGGTTCAAGAAGTGCCTATTATTATTTCAACAGAAAATTATACTATTCTTCAGATTAAAAAGAATTTAGACGAATTTTTAGCCGGAAACCTGACCAACAATCCAACCAAACCGAATTGGGACGGCACTATAGAAAAACCGGTAGTCCAAGAACAAAAACCGGTTCAGAAACAAGAACAACAAAATTCTAAAGACAATCAATCGGTAAAAACACAAAAAGGAATAGAAGAAGATGAAGGGCAAATGGGTTTACCACCTTCGCCTCAAGGACAGCCAAAATCAGGCAAAAAAGGATAAAGTTATGTTTGAGAAAAGCCCAAAATCATACACTGATCTTTTAGGAAAAACCAACAGAATTGTGGAAGGAACTACGATTACAGGAGATATTGTTTCTCCAGCCGATTTTCGTTTGGATGGCCATCTGATTGGTAATTTTCAATCTAAAGGAAAAATTGTGATTGGTCCGGCCGGAAGTGTAAAAGGAGATATTGTTTGTAAAAACGCCGATATCGAAGGCACTTTTGAAGGCAAAATACAAGTTCAGGAAATCCTTAATGTAAAATCAAAATCCCATATCATTGGAGAAGTGATTTGTGGTAAACTTTCCGTAGAGCCCGGAGCCGAATTTAGTGCGACTTGCGTCATGAAACCACATGTGAAAAACCTTCCTAATAATGGACAATCACCCGAAGAAAAAAGCGCGTAACAAGTGGTTAACACTCATCAATATTCCTATTCAAATGGGCGTAATTGTTTTTTTATTCGCTTATCTCGGTCGTTGGCTCGACGAAAAATATTCCAATCCGCATAGAATATATGTAAAGATTTTAACGATGGTCGGCGTTGCCATTGCCTTTTATAACATCAACCGTCAATTGAAAGAAATTAATAAATCAGATAACCAATAATATGAATTTAGACAAATTCAAATCGATTTTCACCCTTTTGTTATTAGGAGTAATAGGTTTTGTTGTTCAGAAACTATTATTTTATTTTTTTGTTCCAAAAGCTTATGAAGAAGGATTTATCTACTCGATTGAGTTGTTGTATTTGTTCTTTTTCTTCTTTTCTGCCATGCTTATTTTGATTTTGAACAAAGTCAAACAGAACAATATCAATTCGGTGGGTTATACCTTTTTATTTCTTACAACTTTAAAGATGGTAATTGCGTATGCGTTTTTAAGACCAATATTGGCTGGAAACCTTCCCAAAACGCCTACAGAAAAAATGAATTTTTTTATCATTTTTATTTACTTTTTGACAATAGAAACCTTTGTAACCATCAGAATTTTAAATAATAAACAATAAACTTGTTTTAAAATGACAATTCTATCAAAAAAATTAAAACTTATACTTTTTAATATTAATTAATATTGTACTTTTGCACCAAATTTGAAAAAAGTTAATCTAAGTTAATTATCAGATATGGTGTTTTCAAAAAAACCACTCCAATTTATATTAGCTGCTTTAGTAGCTTGTCTTCCTCTATTTAGTTCTGCAAATAACCCTGTTGACAGCACTGCTGTTCCTACAGAAGTAGCGCATAGTGCAGAAGCAAAAACGCATGATGAGCACTCAGGATCAGAAAATTTATCTGAAGCCGAAAAAGCGGAGTTAGAGCGAAAGAACTATGTGAAACATCACTTGTTAGATTCTCACGACTTTACACTTTTTTCCTATGGTGAAGGAGAACACGCTAAGCATATTGGTTTTCCATTACCGGTAATTTTATGGGATAATGGAATTCATTTCTTCATGTCTTCGAAATTCCACCACGGAGAAGCAGTTGCCGAATCAAAAGGTAATTTCTACAAAATAAACCACCACGACGGTAAAGTTTACAAAACGGATGCAGAAGGGACTTTTACAGAAGACGAAAAAGGTCATGTAACCAATACACAACCAATTGATTTTTCAGTAACCAAAAACGTTTTAATGATTCTTATTGTTGGTTTAATAATGTTGACATTATTTGCCGGGTTAGGAAAGTCATACAAGAAAAACGGTTCTATCGCTAAAGGCGCCGGAAGATTCTTTGAGCCAATCATTTTATATATCAGAGACGATATCGCTATCCCAAATATTGGTGAGAAGCATTACAAAAAATACATGAGCTTTTTATTGACGATTTTCTTCTTTATTTGGTTCTTAAATATGTTCGGATTAACGCCGCTGGGAGTAAATATTACAGGTAACATTGCGGTTACAGCTTCATTAGCTATTTTAACCTATTTGATTACTACCTTTACCGCTAAGAAAGATTACTGGAAACACATTTTTTGGATGCCGGGAGTTCCTGTACCAATGAAAATTATATTAGCGCCAATCGAATTATTGGGAACCATCATCAAGCCATTCTCATTGTCAATCCGTTTGTACGCAAATATGTTAGCCGGTCACGTTGTATTAATGACATTGATTTCGTTGATGTATAAATTCGATAGCCCAATCGGAAGTCCGTTATCGTTCTTCTTGGCTTTCGTGTTGTCATTGCTTGAAGTTTTAGTAGCCTTGTTACAAGCTTATATTTTCACGATGTTGGCAGCCTTATATTTTGGTTCGGCTGTAGAAGAGCATCACCATGAGGAAGCTCATCACTAATGGCTAATGGCTTTTGCCTAATGCCTTAAAAAAGAATGTTTAATTAAATATATATACATTATGGAAATTCCAAGAATTATCGGAGCAGGATTAGTAGTTATCGGAGCAGGAATTGGTATTGGTAGAATCGGTGGTTCTGCAATGGACGCAATCGCTCGTCAACCAGAAGCTACTGGAAAAATCCAAACAGCTATGCTTATTGCTGCTGCGCTTGTTGAAGGTATTGGTTTCGCTGCAATTTTTGCATCGTAATTAAAAAATAACAAAAGCTATAACGGTTGGTTATAGCTTTTGTTTACTATTAAACTCAATTAAAATTTAAGATATATATAATGGAAGAATTATTAGGACAGTTTTCATTAGGTTTGTTTATCATGCAAACAGTTTTGTTTCTTGCACTTGTTTTCCTTTTGAAAAAATTTGCGTGGAAACCTATTCTTGATGCAGTTAATGAAAGAGAAGAAGGTATTAAAAATGCTTTGCTTTCTGCTGAAAGTGCTAAAAAAGAAATGCAAAACTTGAAATCAGATAATGAGAAATTATTAGCTGAAGCAAGATTAGAGCGTGACACCATGATGAAAGAAGCTCGTGAAATCAAAGAAAAAATGATCAACGATGCTAAAACGGAAGCGCAAACTGCCGGTCAAAAAATGATCGAACAAGCCAAAGCTTCTATAGAAAGCGAGAAAAATGCAGCTTTGGCTGAATTGAAAGCTCAGGTTTCGACTTTGTCATTAGACATCGCTGAAAAATTATTAAAAGACGAATTATCTAACAAAGAAGCTCAAACCAAATTGGTAGAGAAAATGTTAGGTGATGTAAAATTAAATTAATCGTTATGTCAAGAGCTGCGATTAGATACGCGAAAGCAATTTTAGAAACTGCGGTTTCAAGCGGAAACGCTGCTAAAGTAAACGACGACATGTTGTCAATCGTTGCTTCAGTGGCCGGAAGTGCTGAATTAAGCGAATTTCTATCAAGTCCAATCATTTCTTCAGAAGTGAAAATGAGTGCCTTAAAAGAAGTTTTTGCTACAGTTCAGTCAGAAACCAATTCCTTATTTAGATTGCTTCAGGAAAATAAAAGATTTGAAATTTTAGCCGAGGTTGCCAAACAATTCAACGCCCAATTCGATGAAATGAATGGTGTTGAATTAGCCAAAGTAACAACTGCTTTCCCAATTACTGCTGATTTACAAAGTAAAGTATTGGCAAAGATTGCTACGATTTCAGACAAAAAGATAACTATCGAAAACATTGTAGATCCATCTATTATTGGTGGATTTATTTTGCGAATAGGAGACAAACAATACAACGCTTCTGTAGCAAACAGATTGCAAGAATTAAGAAGAGAATTTAGTAATTAATACCATTAAAGATATATCAAAATGGCGGAAATTAAACCTGCTGAAATTTCAGCAATATTAAAAAAACAGTTAGAGGGATTTCAATCTGGTGCTACTTTAGAAGAAGTGGGATCAGTACTTCAAGTAGGTGATGGTATCGCTCGTGTTTATGGTTTGTCTAACGCACAATATGGTGAGTTGGTACAATTCGAAAACGGATTAGAAGCTATCGTTTTGAACTTAGAAGAAGACAACGTTGGAGTTGTACTTTTAGGTCCATCAACCGGAATTAAAGAAGGTTCTATCGTAAAAAGAACGCAACGTATTGCATCTTTAAAAGTAGGTGAGCAAATCGTAGGTCGTGTTGTAAACACACTAGGTGAGCCAATCGACGGTAAAGGACCAATCGGTGGTGACTTATACGAAATGCCATTGGAAAGAAAAGCTCCTGGAGTTATCTTCCGTCAACCGGTAACTGAGCCGTTACAAACAGGTATCAAGTCAATAGACGCGATGATTCCTGTGGGTAGAGGTCAACGTGAGTTGGTAATTGGTGACCGTCAAACTGGTAAAACTACCGTTTGTATCGATACTATCTTGAATCAAAAAGAATTCTACGATGCTGGGCAACCGGTATTCTGTATTTATGTTGCTATTGGACAAAAAGCTTCAACAGTAGCAGGTATTGCTAAAACATTAGAAGAAAAAGGCGCTATGGCTTACACCACAATTGTGGCGGCTAACGCTTCAGATCCTGCGCCAATGCAGGTATATGCTCCAATGGCAGGTGCTGCTATCGGAGAATATTTCAGAGATTCAGGTCGTCCTGCTTTGATTATCTATGATGATTTATCAAAACAAGCGGTAGCTTACCGTGAGGTGTCTTTGTTGTTAAGAAGACCACCGGGTCGTGAGGCTTATCCTGGAGACGTATTCTACTTACACAGCCGTTTATTAGAAAGAGCTTGTAAAGTAATTGCGGATGATGATATCGCAAAAAACATGAACGATTTACCGGATACCTTGAAACCAATCGTAAAAGGTGGCGGTTCATTAACAGCTTTACCAATCATTGAAACACAAGCGGGTGACGTTTCTGCGTATATCCCAACGAACGTAATTTCGATTACTGACGGACAGATTTTCTTGGATGGTGATTTATTTAACTCTGGAGTTCGTCCGGCAATTAACGTAGGTATTTCGGTATCACGTGTTGGAGGTAACGCTCAAATTAAATCAATGAAAAAAGTTGCCGGTACGTTAAAATTAGACCAAGCGCAATTCCGTGAATTGGAAGCGTTCGCTAAATTTGGTTCTGACTTAGATGCGGTTACTTTAAACGTAATTGAAAAAGGGAGAAGAAACGTTGAAATCTTGAAACAAGCCGTAAACGATCCTTATACTGTTGAAGATCAAGTAGCAATTATCTATGCTGGTTCTAAAAACTTGTTGAGAAACGTTCCTGTAAACAAAGTAAAAGAATTCGAAAGAGATTTCATCGAGTACTTGAACAACAAACACAGAGATGTTTTAAACGCTTTAAAAGCCGGTAAGTTAGATGATAACATTACTGATGTTTTAGAGAAAACAGCTAAAGAAATTTCAGCGAAATATAACTAAAAACAATTTGAAGATTTGAAAATTTGAAGATGTAACAATTTTCAAATTTTCAAATCATCTAATTTTCAAATTAATATGGCAAACTTAAAGGAAATCCGTAATAGAATTACTTCCGTTCAGTCGACGATGCAGATTACATCGGCGATGAAAATGGTTTCTGCCGCAAAGTTGAAAAAAGCACAAGATGCTATTACAGCGATGCGACCTTATGCCGAAAAATTAACGGAATTATTACAAAGCGTTAGTGCTACTTTAGAAGGAGATGCGGGTGGACAATACACGACGCAACGCGAGATCAACAAAGTATTAATTGTTGTTATAACTTCAAACAGAGGTTTGGCAGGAGCATTTAATACCAATGTTATTAAGCAATCCAAAGAAGTTGCTGATGGTTACACCGGAAAACAAGTAGACTTTTTTGCTATCGGTAAAAAAGGAAACGACTTTTTCAGAAAAGTAAATACCGTAATTGAAAACAAAAGTGAAGTATTTGACAATCTAACTTTTGATAACGTAGCCGAAATCGCTGACGTATTGACTCAGAAATTCGTTTCAGGTGAATACGACAAAATCGAAATCGTTTACAACCAATTCAAAAATGCAGCGACACAAATCGTTCAAGTGGAACAGTTTTTACCTTTAGCTCCAATTGCTTCTGATAAGCCTGTTTCTGCCGGAGATTACATTTTTGAACCTTCAAAAGAAGAAATCGTGTTGACCTTGATTCCAAAATCATTAAAAACACAATTGTACAAATCCATCAGAGATTCATTCGCTGCTGAACACGGCGCGCGTATGACTGCAATGCACAAAGCAACAGACAACGCAACCGAATTGAGAAACCAATTGAAATTAACTTACAACAAAGCACGTCAAGCGGCTATTACCAATGAGATTTTAGAAATCGTTGGTGGAGCAGAAGCTTTGAAAGGATAAGAAAAAACGATAGTTTTTCAAACTTTCAAAAAGCGAAGCATTTGAAAGGAAAAATTTTTAGAATAATATTTAAGAAAGAGTGAACATTTGTTCGCTCTTTTTTTTTGGAATGGATTTAATAGTTATTTTTGTTAAAAACCTAAAACTCTCTCATTGAGCCTTTATAAAACTCTTTTTAAGCAAACACTAATCTATGGTTTGGCCACGGTTTTACCGAGAATGATTAGCTTTTTGCTCAATCCGTTATATGTTGACCAATTGCCCAAACAAGAGTTTGCAGACGTGTCTATCGTCTTCGCGTGGTTGGTCTTTTTTAATGTCATTTTATCCTACGGAATGGAAACCGCTTTCTTCCGATTTTACAATACCGAAGACAATAAAAAAAGGGTAATTTCCACTTCGACAGTATCCATATTTTGGACGTCAATCGCGTTTTTAGGATTGGCTTTACTCTTCAGAAATACGTTGTCACATTGGTCTGGTATCAAAGTTGAATACGTCACTTATACCATTTGGATATTGGTTTTAGATGCTTTGGCGATTATTCCGTTTTCACGATTGCGAGCGACTAAAAGGCCGATGATGTATGCCATTGTTAAGATAGGTAATGTGATGATCAACATGATTTTAAACTTGTTTTTCTTATTGTTGTTACCCAAATTGGCTCAAGACAATCCCGAGGGTTTTTTCAATACCATTTATTACGAAAACTTTCAAGTGGGCTATATTTTTGTAGCCAATTTGATTGCCAGTTTCCTAACTTTTGTAGTGCTTTCACCCGACTATTTGAAAATCAATTGGAGTTTCGATTTCAAACTTTGGAAACGAATGATGCAATATGGTTTGCCTATTTTAATTGCAGGCGTTGCCTTTGCCATTAATGAACATTTTGATAAAATCCTTTTAGATTGGATGAATGTTTCAAAAGCAGACATCGGAGCTTATTCGGCGTGTTATAAAATAGGAATGTTTATGGTTTTATTCAGAACCGCTTATACTTTGGGCATAGAACCTTTTTTCTTTAGTCATGCTTCTAACGAAAATGCCCAACAAACCTATGCCACAATAACGAAGTACTTTGTGATTTTCGGTTCGTTCATCAGTTTTTTTGTGATTGCGTTTATTGATTTATTAAAATTGCCATTGGTTCCCGAAGAGACTTATTGGGTAGCCATTAAAGTGGTACCGCTAATAGTAATAGCCAATTTCTTTTTGGGTATTTACACCAATCTGTCGGTTTGGTATAAATTAATTGACAAAACTAGAATTGGCGCCTATATTTCTATTATTGGTGCTTTGGTCACACTTCTGCTCAATTATTTGCTCATCAAACAAGGATTCAGTTATTACGGTTCGGCAATCGCAACCATCGCAGCCTATGGAACCATGATGATAATCTCCTATAAAATGGGGCAAAAGCAATATCCCATACCGTATGACATCAATACGATTCTAAAATATTTAGGACTCTCAATTCTGTTTTCGGGAATCTCTTTTTACATTCCGATTTTAAGGGAGAATTATTTAGTTAAGATAGTGTTACTATCACTATTTTTATACTTTATTTACCGCAACGAAAAAGAAACATTACTTCGAATCATAAAAAGAAAAGCAAAATAAAATGACCATCAAAATCATCAATAAATCCCAACACGAATTGCCCAATTATGAAACCATTGCTTCTGCAGGAATGGATTTGAGAGCCAATTTGACCGAATCAATCGTGTTAAAATCTCTAGAAAGAACCATAGTGAAAACAGGTCTTTTTATCGAATTACCCATTGGTTACGAGGCCCAAGTTAGACCAAGAAGCGGTTTGGCTGCCAAAAAAGGAATCACTGTCTTAAATTCTCCCGGAACGGTCGATGCAGATTATCGTGGCGAAATCGGTGTGATTTTAGTAAATTTATCCAATGAAGATTTTGTCATCGAAAATGGCGAAAGAATTGCCCAATTGATCATCGCCAAACACGAACGTGCTGAGTGGATTGAAGTTGAAGAATTATCCGAAACTTCCCGTGGCGAAGGCGGATTTGGTAGTACAGGAGTGAAATAGTGCTCAGTATTGAGTTGATAGTAATCAGTAAAAAAAAGTAAAAACACCCAGCGAACTTTGCGTTGTCATCCTGAGCTTGTCGAAGGACTTTGCGAACTTTGCGGTTAAAATAAATTAAAATGAAAATTATAGTACCAATGGCCGGTCGTGGTTCACGTCTTCGTCCACACACGTTAACCATACCAAAACCTTTAATTCCGGTTGCCGGAAAACCAATTGTTCATCGCTTGGTAGAAGATATTGCCGGAGTTTTAAATCAGGAGATAGAAGAAGTAGCTTTCATCATCCACGAAAGTTTTGGTAAAAAAGTAGAAGAAGAACTTATTGCAATAGCCAAAAAGCTAGGAGCCAAAGGAACCATTTATTACCAAAATGAAGCTTTAGGAACCGGTCATGCCATTATGTGTGCGAAAGATTCTTTAAGCGGTCCGGCAGTGATTGCGTATGCAGATACTTTAATCCGTGCCGATTTTGATTTAGACCAAACCGCCGACAGTGTGATTTGGGTAAAACAAGTGGATCAACCGGAAGCTTTTGGGGTAATCAATTTAAACGATGCTAATGAAATTGTAGAGCTGGTAGAAAAACCGACAGCGTTTGTTTCTGACTTGGCCGTAATTGGAATCTATTATTTCAAAGACGTTGCGGTATTGAAAAACGAACTGCAATCGGTGTTAGATAACAACATTATTCACGGCGGTGAATACCAAATTAATGATGGAATTAAACAAATGATGGCAAAGGGCATGAAATTTGTGCCGGGGAAAGTAGATGAATGGATGGACTGCGGGAACAAAGATGTAACTGTGGAAACCAACTCCAGAATGTTAGGCTTTTTACACAATGACGGCGAACATTTGATTGACTTTGAGGTGAAATTAGAAAACTCAACAATTATTCCGCCTTGTTATATTGGGGAAGACGTGGTTTTGATTAATTCAACGGTTGGTCCAAATGTGTCTTTAGGTAAAGGAACACATTTGATTAATTCAACCATACAAAACAGCTTGGTGCAAACTCACGCTCATATTAAAAACGCACAATTGAATAACGCAATGATTGGAAATCATGCTACCTTTGACGGTGAATTTAAAAGCATCAGCATTGGAGATTATTCGGTTTTAGAATAAAAAAAAGATGAAAAGACTTGTGATTTATGGTTTATTGCTGGGAATGTTTTTCGTTCCTAACATTGTTTTGGCCCAAGAGGAACCAAACAATATTGCTGTGATAGACGATGGATTTCAAGACCATTTCTATGAAGCGTTAAAGCAAAAAAGCATCGAGAACTATGACAAAGCAATTTTGTCGTTAGAAAGATGTAAAGCAATTCAACCTGAAAATCCGGTGACGTATTTCGAATTAGGTAAAAATTATTTGGCCCAAAAAAAATATAAGGAAGCTTACGATAATTTTGAAAAAGTAACCCAAATAGATCCTAAAAACCGTTGGGCTTGGGTTGGCATGTATGACGTTTGTTATGACACCAAAAACTACATTCAAGCCATTGTAATTGTAGAGAAATTGGTTGAATTTAAAGAAGAATATAAAGAAGATTTGACTTCGCTATATATGAATACGCAACAGTTTGACAAAGCTTTGGAACTCATTAACGAGTTGAATGAAAAAGTAGGCAAGTCAGACAAACGGGAATTGTATAAAGCCGATATACTAAAAGATGCCAAATACCAATCAGCTGAAAAAAACAATCTTTTAGACCAAATTAAAAAATTCCCTAAGGAAGAATCAAACTATATAGCTTTGATTTATATGTATTCGCAAAGCAATCAGGAAGAAAAAGCTTTGGAAATCGCCAAAAAATTGGAAAAAGAAATTCCAACTTCGGATTGGGCAAAAGTGAGTTTGTTCAAATTTCATTTGAATAATAATGATGGAGACAATGCGGTGAAAGCGATGAATTTGGTCTTGCCAAGTTTAAAAATTGATTCCAAAATCAAACACAGAATCCTGAATGAATTTCTGATTTTTGCCAAAAACAATCCAAAATACGAAGCCGATTTAGACAAAGCTATTTCCTATTTTGACAATGATAAAGAAGTGAAAGTCGCTAAAGAAATTGCCAAATTCTATTACCTGAAAGCCAATTGGGACAAAGCCATCAAGTATTTTGACATGCATCTTAAGACTGCGCAAGACGATGTAGAAACACAAATAATAATGCTTCAAGCGCATACCGAAAAACAAGATTTCATTGTTTTAAGCAAAAAGGCAGATGATTTGACGCAACTTTTTCCAACACAACCTCAGTTTTATTATTATGCCGGTTTGGCCTATAACCAAACGCAAAATTTCAAGAAAGCAGCTTCAACCTTAGAAACTGGCTTGGATTTTGTTATCGATGACACGGCTTTGGAAATCAATTTCAACATTCAATTAGGCGAAGCCTATAATGGTTTGGGCGATATGAAGAAGAAAGAAAAGTATTTTACTAAAGCCAATGAACTCATTAATAAACAAAAGAAATAATGAAGTATTGGTATTTTATTTTATCCGTGGTTTTTTTAACCTCCTGCAAATCAAAGGCAGTTTTGGTCGATTCAAATTCGAAACCAACTGTCAGCATTGACGAAAATGCAATAAGTTCCCAAAAAATTATCGAGAATCACTACAATAATAAAAGTGATTTTTCCACGTTATACATTAGGTCAAGCGCAAAGTATCGAGATGAAAAGCAATCTCAAAATGTTTCGGCTGAAATTAAAATTAAAAAAGGGGAAAAGATTTTAGTAAGCATTCGTTTTTTAGGAATTACAATGGCCAAAGCCTTGATTACGCCTAATGAAGTGAAGTATTACGAAAAGTTAAACGGTACTTACTTCGAAGGCGATTATGCTTCTTTGAGCGAATGGTTGGGCACCGATTTAGATTTCAATAAAATACAAAATATGCTTGTCGGAAAACCTATTGACGATTTGACCCAACAAAATTATGTTTATGAATTAACCGATAAGTTCTATAAATTGAGTACCGTTAAGGACAAGACTGAAAAGGCTTTTTCCTTTGAATCGAAAAATTATTTGTTAAAAAAGCAAGAGATATCACAACCTGAAAAAGACAGAACATTCACCGTGAATTATCCGAATTTTCAAGATTTTGCGTCCGCTATTTTACCCGCAAATTTGCAGATAAATGCTATGCAAAAGAAAGGGAAAACAGAAATTTCAATCGATTATAATTCGGTTACTTTTAACGAAGATCTTTCATTTCCCTATAGCGTTCCCGATGGATATGACCGAATTTTTATAAATTAGACTTGCCAAAATATATTTAACTATGCCAAAATTCTTTTTCTGCCTACTATTCTTTTGTTTAGCTACTCCAATGTGGAGCCAACCGCCTACACAAGAAGAACTCGAACAGCGAAAAATCAAAATTCAACTCGAAATTAAAGAGAAAGAAAAACTTTTGCAATCGGTTAAAAGCAAAGAAAGATCTGTAGTGAGTCAGTTATTGATTCAGAAAGAGAAAATTGGGCTCAAAGAAACACTGATTAGAACCACTGAAAAGCAAACCAAGTTATTGAGCAACGACATTTACATCAATCAACTTAAAATCAACCAACTGAATCGCGACTTAGAACAACTGAGAAAAGACTATGCCGAGATGATTTTAAAGTCTTATAAGAGTCGTTCAGAGCAAAGTCGCGCTATGTTCTTATTGTCTTCCCAAAACTTCCTTCAAGCATACAAAAGGGCTCAGTATATGAAGCAATATGCCAGTTATCGAAAAATGCAAGGCGAAGAAATTAAAGGCAAAACCACACAACTGATAACTTACAACGAAAAAATCGGCGCTCAAAAATCGGAAAAAGAAAAACTAATCGCCGAAAACGAAAAAGAAAAGCAGGAATTGGTAAAAGAAAAGCAAGAGCAAGAAAAAATAGCCAATCAAATCAAGAAAGAAAAAGGAAAAATAACGGCTGAAATAAAGAAAAAACAAGCAGAAACCAAAAAGATTGATGCTCAAATCAAGAAAATGATTCGAGAATCGATTGCAGCAGCTAATAGAAAAACAGCGGCAGCTAACGTTAAAGCAAATCCTAAGATTACTGCGGCTGAGAAAAAAGCTATTGAAACGTCAACCAAAATTGTTTTAACTCCGGAAGGTAAAATCGTTTCCGATAATTTTAAAGCCAATAAAGGAAGATTACCTTGGCCGGTGGAAAAAGGCGCTATTAGTTTAGGCTATGGAAATCAACCGCACCCGGTATTTAAAACTTTAGAAGTTCACAATAGTGGTATTGAGATTTCTACTGAAAGTGGATCGTCAGCAAGAGCAGTTTTTGCCGGAGAAGTTACCCAAGTGCAACAAATATCACCGCTTAAAAAAGCAGTATCAGTTAAGCATGGAGATTTTTTCACCATTTACCAAAACTTAAGCACAGTAAATGTACAAGTAGGAGACAAAGTTTCGGCGAAAGAATCATTAGGCAAAATCAGAACTGATGCCGACGGCAGGACAGTGCTCAAATTTTTGGTTTCACAAAACTCTACGCTATTCAATCCAACAACTTGGTTGTCCGGAAGATAAAAGATAAAAAAAGTCCCTAAGCAATTAGGGACTTTTTTGTTATACAAACAACGCTTTTAATTCGGTGGCGTCGTGTGGATTCATTTTCCCGGCCAAAACCAGACTCAATTGCTTTCTGCGAAGCGCTGCATCAAATCTTGATTTTTCCAACTCGGTTTCCGGTTCAATAGCCGGAACAGGAACTGGATTTCCGGTTTCATTCACTGCTACAAAAGTGTAAATTGCTTCGTTAGCCTTAGTTCTACTTCCTGATTCTCGGTCTTCAATCCAAACATCAATAAAAATTTCCATCGAGGAAGTAAAAGCTCTCGAAACTTTGGCTTCCACAGTTACAACGCTTCCCAAAGGAATGGCTTTGTTAAAGGCCACGTGATTTACAGAAGCCGTTACCACAATTCTACGCGAATGTCTTCGGGCAGCAATACTCGCGGCTCTGTCCATTCTGGCAAGTAGTTCACCGCCAAAAAGATTGTTCAGTGGATTGGTTTCACTGGGTAAAACTAAATCGGTTAAAATCGTTAAAGATTCTGAAGGATGTTTTGGAGTCATGTCAATTTTTTTGCAAAGGTAATTACAGCAAACAAAAAATCCTGATTTCTCAGGACTTTTTTATAATTCTTCAATCAGTAACCAAGCATCTTTATTGTCGAGTTTCTGAATGTCTTTCATTGTGTCTTGTGCTTCGGGATAAGAAGCATAACTTCCATACAGCACCGGAAACATACCATGTTTATTGGCAGGTAATCTTTTGGCTTTAAAGCCCAATTTCAACAAGGATTGATAAGCATTCTCTGCGTTGCTTTCTATTCTGAAAACACCGGCAACCACATGATAAGGCATTTTTTCATTCGGAACGGTCAAGGTTACACTGGGTAACGGATTTTCGATAAAGAAAGTCGCTTCTTGTATTTTTTGATTTATTTTTTTCTGAACGTTGGATTGTACCAATAAAGTTTCTTGCTCGACTTGCGTTAAATAATTATCATATAATTTATACCCTAAAACACCAGTTAAACCTAAAGAAAGTGTAACAATCGCGGCATATTTCAACGCTTTGTAACTGCTTCTTTTTTCAGGAGTGAAAGTAATAGGTGCCTTTTCTTCTAGAGTTTCAACGACTTGTTTGTATTCTTCGCGTTTTACGGCAGGAGAAACAAACGAACTCAAACCAAAAGATTCTTTCAAGTAATTGATTTGGTCAACCGGAACAAACACCAAGTTTTTTTCAGAGTTTAAAGTGAACTCGCCGATATTTTTAATTGAAAAACGACCAAACTCCTGAATTTTGTTTTTCCAATCGGATACTTCATTTTGAATGGCATTTACAGCTATTTCATAAGCTATTTTTTCAGTTTGTGCCAAATGATTGGCCAACAAACCGTCATTATTTTTGATGAAAGGATTGAAGGAAACCAATTTCTTCGGAGGATAAAATGAATGTGCATTTTCATCCAATTGTGCCGACTGGAATTCGGTCAAAAAAGCACCGAAACCCGGAACGGTAACACATTGATAACGATATAATAATTGGGAAATGTAGGATTCAATCTTCATATGAACAAATTTAGAGAAACAATAGCAGTATCAAAAAATTATTCACAAATTTTATTAACAATCCAAAAGAAAAATATTTATTTTTGTAGTAATTTATTGATATGAATACAAATGAGCTTTTTCACGTTTTAGCCCTTTCACGAATTGATGGTGTTGGCGATATTGTGGCCAAAAAATTAATAAGTCATTGTGGCTCAGCTGAAAATGTTTTTAAAGGAAAGTTGAAAGACTTAAAAGCCATAGATGGTGTAGGCGATGTTTTGCTCAAGAATCTCAAAAATAAGATAGTTTTCGAAAGAGCCGAACAAGAATTGCAATACATCCAAAATGAAAATATAAAAGTTTTGTACTTTCAAAATGATGATTATCCCGATCGGTTAAAGCATTGTATTGATGGACCTGTTTTGCTGTTTGCTTCAGGGAATTTTGACTTCCAAAATCGTAAAATGATTAGTATAGTCGGAACAAGACAAATCACCTCTTATGGTACAGAATTTTGCAAAAAACTTATAGAAGATTTAGCGATTTTCAATCCAATAATTGTCAGTGGATTTGCCTATGGCGTTGATATTATTGCGCACCAATCGGCGATGGAAAATGATTTGCAAACCATCGGAGTTTTGGCGCATGGCTTAAACCAAATCTATCCAAAATCGCATAAAAAATATGTCGCTAAACTAGAACAAAACGGAGGTTTTTTAACGGAGTTTTGGAGCAATTCGAATCCCGAAAAAGAAAATTTTGTAAAACGAAATCGTATCGTGGCGGGCATGAGCGAAGCCACAATTGTGATTGAAAGTGCCGATAAAGGCGGTTCGTTAATTACGGCCAATATGGCTAATGATTACAATCGCGATGTCTTTGCTGTTCCGGGAAGAACGACCGATAAGTACAGTCAAGGTTGTAATGATTTGATTAAAACACAGCGCGCCAATTTGATTACCTCGGCCGCAGATTTGATTTATTGTTTGAACTGGGCATTAGAAGTTCAAGAAACAAAGTCGATACAAAAGCAACTTTTTGTGACTTTGGATTTTGAAGAACAAAAAATTTACGATTACTTACAGAAAAACGGCAAACAATTGCTTGATATTGTTGCGCTTGAGTGTGATTTCCCGATATTTAAAATTTCTTCCATTCTTTTGACTATGGAATTAAAAGGAATTGTCAGACCTTTGCCCGGAAAATTGTTTGAAGCGGTTTAAAATGAATAGCATGAATATAATTGAAATGGCAGCTTTATTGTCTGTTGAAACCTCAAAAATTGGTTTATTTACCGAGGTAGATTTTGCTGAAATGGAACGCAAATTAGAGCTTGAGAAACACAATCACCCTGATTTAACGGATGAATTAATTTCGCAGCTTTTTGACGCACTAAAAAACCATTCGAAATCATTCCAAGCGGTTATGAACAATAGAGCATTGTTCAACTTTTTTGCTAAAAAAAATCTATCCAAAAAGCAGTTTCAGGAAGAAAGTGAAATTGAGGACAAACAAGCCATAAAAGGTTTTATACAAACGTATTTAATCGACGAACTCAATCCGATTGTTTATGATAAAATTGGAGCCAATGATTTTCAAGAAATCGCTTTGTTGACTGAAGCGCATCAGTTTTTGCCGGACAGGGTTTCAGAAAAAATCATTTACTACGCGACTGAAAAATTGGAGTTGGCCAATAAGGCTTTGAAACCACCTTTTGGAGATTTTTCTAAAATATTATACATCAAAGACGCGAATTTCTTCACTTTTTTGAATGGGTTTAAAAATGAAACCATTGAAGAACAAGTTAAAGCACTTTTTACAACGGTAATGAATATGTATATCGCTGATAAGAGTTCGGAATTAGCCAAACGAACGTTTACCGCAATGAAAAATTATCATACGTTAGATGAACAACTCTCTAAAAATATTGGCATGTTGAAGGAAAGTGCCGAGATCAATTACAAACCTTTTGCTGTAAACAGAAAGAAATATTATTGGATTTACGCTGTAGTGGGATTGATTTTGGTTATCAGAGTTTCCATGTTTATAAGTGATATTTCTGAGATGAATTCTCAGTACGACAGTTATCAGAATTATGACGATTATGAAATGCAGTCTGAACCAAGACAAATAGACCGTTATTACACAGATATGAAGTTCAAAATTGATAGTTTTCGAGTGTTTTTAGCCGATTACAATCAAACTCAAATCAGAAGATTAACAAAGCTTAGCAACATTAAAACCGGTCAAAATCCGTTTGAAACCTTTTATGAAAATCAGCCGACAGGCGAAAGTAATAATTACTTAAGGGTTAGAAATACTTCCAATTATGATGTGGTGCTTTTGGAAAATGCCGTTTTATATGACAGTATAAAAATGCCAAGAACGGCTCATTTCATTAAAGCAGGCGAATCGGTTGCGGTTAACTTTAACAATGCCGATACCAAAACTATTTTCAATATTTATATGGGGAAAAAATTGGCTACTTTCCAAACGGAAAGCAACCATTTATTTGTCAGAAACGGTTCGATTGTGGAATACCGTTTTAGCGAACTCATCCCCAATGTGAAAGAAGTACTCGAAACCGATTATGTGTTTAAAAATGACGCGGATATTAACTTTGTTAACGGTCATTTACGAATAGATTCAGAAGGTCTAATCGAAAACTAACAGATAAAAAATTATTCGAATCCGAGTTTCACTCTTACTTTTTGCAAAACACCGTCAGCGATAGTTCCGGCTTTGGCAGCACCCAATTTTAAAAGCGCATCAACTTCTTCTTGATGACTCATGTAGTAGTTGTACTTTTCTCTTTCGGTTTTGAATCTTTCACAAATCAATTCAAATAAGGCTTGTTTGGCATGACCATAACCAAAATCTCTATTGACATTGGTATACTTGATTTTCATTTCAGCAATCTGTTCCGCATTGGCGACTAATTTATAAATCCCGAATATTTTACAAGTTTCCGGATTTTTAGGTTCTTCCAAAGGCGTGCTGTCAGTTTCGATGCTCATAATTTGTTTGCGCAACGCTTTATCATCCAAGAAAATATTGATGAGATTACCGCGAGATTTACTCATTTTATGACCATCTGTTCCCGGAACATACATGGTTTCTTCTTGTACTTTTCCTTCGGGAATTACAAAAGTTTCACCCATTTGGTGATTGAAACGAGAAGCCACATCGCGAGTGATTTCGATGTGCTGCATTTGGTCTTTTCCTACCGGAACAAAATTGGCATCATACAATAAAATATCTGCCGCCATCAACATCGGATACGAAAACAAACCCGCATTGACATCTTCCAATCGATCGGCTTTGTCTTTGAAAGAATGGGCTAAAGTCAAACGTTGAAACGGGAAAAAGCAACTCAAATACCATGATAATTCGGCTGTTTGCGGCACGTCGCTTTGGCGATAAAAAATCACTTTATTGACATCCAATCCGCAAGCCAACCAAACTGAGGCTGTACTGTAGGTGTTTTGGCGAAGTTCATCGCCGTTTTTAATTTGGGTAACAGAATGTAAATCAGCAATGAAGAGAAACGATTCGTTGCTTGGATTTTTTGACAGTTCAATCGCAGGTAAAATCGCACCCAATAAGTTTCCTAAATGTGGTGTTCCTGTACTTTGAATTCCGGTTAATATTTTTGACATTATTTTAAATTTACCGCAAAGTTCGCAAAGTTTTTCGCAAAGTTCACTAAGTTCTTATAAGTTATTTACAATTCTTCTTATGCCACTTTTCAGCAAAACTTCATTAAAATTTATTAACAGACCAAGCTTGTAATTGCCAAGTTTTAAATAAGTTAAGGTTTTCGCCAAATGAATATCATTCAATGAATCGACACTTTTTATTTCTATAACTAGTTTGTTTTCCACTAATAAATCTATTCTGTAACCACAATCAAGTTTAACTTCTTCAAAAATTAAAGGCATTGATTTTTCTTTTTCTACTTTCAAACCATGTTTATTTATCATATAAAACAATCATTCTTTATAAGCACTTTCAAGTAATCCAGGACCAAGACTTTATGAACCTCAATGGCTAAACCAATAATTTTAGTAGAAATTTCATTTTCGGTCATAAACTCTTTTTTACTTTGCGTTTAATCTTTGTGAACTCTGCGGTTAATAAACAAAGTTAGTACATAGATTTAAAAATTGCATACCTTTCATTACATTTGACGACATGAGAGCATTGAAAATTGTTTTTTGGACGCTTTATCGCATTTGGTTCTACGTTTTGATGGCGATTCCTATCATCATCATGTTTCCGTTTCTTTTTATTTCTATCCTTTCGGAGAAATGGTATCCTTATTTTTTCGTGATGGCTAGAATTTGGGCCAAATTCATTCTCTTCGGAATGGGTTATCGCGTAAGAGTTGAGTTTGAAGAAAAACCGCAAGTAGGCAAAAGTTATATGTTTGTGGCCAATCATACGTCGATGACCGATATTATGTTGATGCTTTCAATTGTGAAAAATCCTTTTGTTTTTGTCGGCAAAAAAGAGCTGTCAAAGATTCCATTATTTGGATTTTTCTACAAACGTACCTGTATTTTAGTAGACAGAAGTAGTTCTAAAAGTAGAATGGCCGTTTTTGAACGCGCTCAAAATAGACTAAAACAAGGTGTCAGCATTTGTATTTTCCCTGAAGGTGGCGTTCCGGATGAAAGTATAATTTTAGATGAATTTAAAGATGGTGCTTTTCGCTTAGCGATTGAACATGCAATTCCAATTGTACCGATGACTTTTTATGACAACAAAAGACTTTTTTCGTATACTTTTTTTAGCGGAAGTCCCGGATTGATGAGAGCCAAAGTACATCGTTTTTTTGAAACTAAAAATCAAGGGCAAGATCTTAAAAAGACTTTAAAAGGCAATGTTAGAGAATTGATTTTAAAAGATTTGCAAGACGATTTAAAATAAAAAGAGTTCCTAACTGAGGAACTCTTTTCAGTTATTACTCGAAAGCAATAACACCACTTAACTAATTTTAAACAATCACAAACTAGAATTTATAGCTGATGCCGCTGTAGATTCCAAACAAATAAGGTTTGAAGTTACCGGCATCTGAACTGAATGTGTTTAATTGGTATTTGAACGTTGGCTCTATATTGAATTCAAAAGACTTCATAAAACCATATTTTAATCCGATACCAAAATTGGTACTGAAATGAATATTATTCAAATTGTTGGCTTCTCCTAAAAAGGTACTCCGATTATCAGAGATTACACTCACAGAGTTGTCTTGAAGGAAAAGCGTACTAAAACCACCGATGATTTTGATGCCAAATTTTTTATCGAGCAACGCATAAGTCATTTCTACAGGCATTTCTAAATAACCCATTTCTTGGTTGATATAACCTTTGTTTTTTTGTACAAAAGACTCTTCAAAAGGTAAAAATGAAGTCTCAGATGTGACGCCAGTAGGAGAATTTATTAAATCATCTTGTACTTGTATCATTGAGCCTGAAGCGGTAGGATTGATGTTTTTTAAGGATCTAGATTCCATTCCGGCAAAATAAACAATATCATTAGTGTTGTAACTCATATTGAATTTGTTCAATCCGGTTCTAACAGTAAGTTTTTTACTGACCGCATAACTTACACCAATACCATAACCAACTCCTGTATTATATGATTTTGAATTGTTTATGAGCGTTGAATCAATTGGCGAACCATTAGAGGTTGAGCCTAAGAAAATAGGGGCGACATTTGAGGTGAGTTGCCACCTATTTAGCTTAGATTCTTGTTTTAATTTTTCTTCTTTTTTATTTAGCAATTCTTCCAACTCATTTTTGGCAATACTTTTATTGGTGGTAGTATCGTTAATTTTGTTTTCGATTTCCTTGGTTGCAATTTTTGAATTATTGTTTCCTTTTAGACCATCAAGATTGAGGTCTTTATTGATTAATAGAGGATTGATAGTATTGGATTGGTTGTTATCATTTTTGTCGGTTTGAACAAGCGGATTGGTTTCATTCAGTTCGCCTTTGGCTCGAATGTCATTAATAGATTGGTTGTTTTTTTCTTTATTGACAACTAATTGAATCTCTTCTTTGTTTAATGTTTCGTTCACCGAAGTTTTATTTTTCCCCAAATTCAATTTATTTTTCGAAGAACTGTTTTTGTTTGATTTACCGTGGGCAATGGTTGCTTTCGAATCATTAACCATTGGAGAAGGAATCAATTTTCCTGACGATTTTTGTTCGTTTGAAGTTTTGTCGACTATAACGTCATCAGAAGTATTGTCTGATTTTGGGGTAATATTCTTTGTTGTTCCGCTATTTTCTGAAACTGCTTCAGCTGTATTGGTATTCAGTTTTGGATTGACTCCATTTGTTCCCTCTTTTTCTAAAATACCATCAGTTGCTTTTCCTTTGTTTTGATTTGAATTATCCTCAACTACAATTGGATTACTTGGCGCAATGTCATCATTTAAAACTTGGTTGCCAATCAAGATTCCAATCAGAAATACAGCCGCAACGCCTGAGAATTTCCACCAAAACGGAATCACTCTTTTACGCTTTTTTTCGTCGAGCTTTGCTTCAATATTGTTCCAAAAATCATTAGCCGGATTGGCTTCGAAATCTCTGAACTTTTCTTGAAAAAGTCTGTCTATGTTCTTTTTATTACTCATTTTGCAGAAGGAAACTTTTTAGTTTCTTCATTTTTGTATTGTTCTATTTTTTCTTTTAAAATCATACGGGCTCTGGCCAAATTTGATTTTGAGGTGCCAATATTAATGGTCAACATTTCAGCAATTTCAGCATGCGAAAAGTCATCAATTACATAAAGGTTGAAAACCAATCGATACCTGTCGGGCAATTCCTGAATGATTTTCAGCAAATAATCCATTGAAATACTGTCGTCTTCGATTTCAATTTCTTGTTCATCAGCCACATCTTCATTGACTAAACTCAAAAAAGTCTGATTCCGATATTGTTGTAAAACATTGTTAATCATAACTCTTTTTAACCAACCATCGAAAGAACCTTTAAATGAAAATTGTTCAATTTTTTTAAAGATGAGAATAAACCCATCTTGTAAATTGTCTTGTGCCTCAGCATAATTGCGCGAATATTTCAAGCATACAGCAAACAGTTTTGGTGAATAAATTCGGTATAACTGTTCTTGTGCTTTCCTATTGTCATTTTTGCAATCATTTATGAGTTGTTTTAAATCCAATTTTCAAAAATTGATTGTTTAATAGTTTAGTTAACCACCGGAATTTCATATTCTAAAAATATATTATTTCCTTGATCATCTTGTCCTTGATAAAATTTAAAAAGATAAGACCCATTACTGGTTACTAAAAAGTTAAAGTGACATTCAACTAGATTGTCCTCAGTAAGCTCTTGGCAATCGTTTTCTTGTCTTACAGCACTTTCAATGGCGATGGTTCTTACATTTAAATTCTTGTCATAATAAATGGTGTTGAAGGTATGACAGGATGTCGGCCTTCTGTAATACATTCTAATTTCATAGGTTGCGCCTAGGGTAAACTCCGTCGGAATCTCAACACTCTCAACGGGCAATAATTCAAATAAATAATCCGTTTGATCTTCAGGAACACAAGAATTGAATAAAAAAATTAAAGCTATAAGAGAAACTATTTTTTTCATAATGGTAAATGATTTTTTGTGTTAGATGGAAATGTTCACAAATGGTTGCGTTAAATTAATAAAAAAAAACGTCCCGTTTTTCAACGAGACGAGTTTAAATTTTTAAGCATTATTTTCTTTGATGAGGTCTTTAATTTTTTGTTCTAATTCATCGGCTAATTCAGGATTATCCTTAATTAAAACCTTGACAGCATCTCGACCTTGCCCAAGTTTAGTGTCGCCATAACTGAACCAAGAGCCTGCTTTTTTAATCACTTCGAATTCAACGGCTAAATCCAAAATCTCTCCTGTTTTTGAAACACCTTCGCCATACATGATGTCAAATTCGGCTGTTTTAAATGGCGGAGCCACTTTGTTTTTTACCACTTTTACTTTGGTTCTGTTACCAATTACGTTTTCACCGTCTTTAATTTGTGACGAACGACGAATGTCTAAACGAACCGAAGCATAGAACTTCAATGCATTTCCACCGGTCGTTGTTTCGGGATTTCCAAACATTACGCCGATTTTCTCTCTCAACTGGTTAATGAAGAAAACGGTACAATTGGTTTTGCTGATGGTTCCGGTTAATTTTCTTAAAGCTTGTGACATTAAACGAGCATGTAATCCCATTTTAGAATCACCCATTTCGCCTTCGATTTCGCTTTTTGGTGTCAAAGCAGCAACAGAGTCAATAACCACAATATCAATCGCCCCTGAACGGATTAAGTTTTCAGCAATTTCCAAAGCTTGTTCTCCGTTATCCGGTTGGGAAATAATTAAGTTTTCGATATCTACGCCTAATTTCTGGGCATAATTTCTATCAAAAGCGTGCTCTGCATCAATGAAAGCTGCAATTCCACCGGCTTTTTGGGCTTCAGCAATAGCATGTAAGGTTAAAGTAGTTTTACCCGAAGATTCCGGGCCATATATTTCTATAACTCTTCCTCTTGGATAGCCGTTTACGCCCAAAGCTAAATCCAAACCAAGCGAACCCGAAGGAATAACTTCTACTTCTTCAACGGCTTTATCGCCCATCTTCATCACGGTTCCTTTGCCGTAGGCTTTGTCTAATTTATCTAGTGTTAGTTGTAATGCTTTTAATTTGGCTTCTTTTTCTGAACTCATTTTTTAAAAATTTAGTGGCATAAAAATAATGCTTTTTTTGATGTCCTAAGAGACTAACTAGAGGAGTTTTGAACAAATTGTTTAAACTTTTAAAGTAGCCACACTTATTTTTTTAAAGATAAAAGATTTTGGTTTTACAGTGATATACTAAAAGTGTATATTTTGTTAAATTTTTAAACTCTTTTTTCTCTTCACTTTATTCTTCATCCCTTGATTTTTCCTTACTTTTGTGTCCAATTTTTAAGTCATGGAAAAACTTATATCCTATCCAATTTCAGTAATTTATTATTTGTGTTTCGGATTGACATTGGTCATTTTTCACCCAATTCAGTGGGTTTGTGTTAATGTTTTTGGCTACCAAGCCCATAAAAAAAGTGTCGATTACTTGAATTTTTTTCTAACCAAATGCACTAATATTTTAGGAACGACTTACACTTTTGAGAACCGAGATATCATCCCCAAAGATGCGCCAATTATCTTTGTAGCCAACCACCAAAGTTTATACGATATCGTCGGAATCATTTGGTATTTAAGACGATTCCACGCCAAGTTTGTTAGCAAAAAAGAATTAGGAAAAGGCATTCCTAGTGTTTCCTATAATTTAAGGAATGGCGGTTCTATTTTGATTGACAGAAAAGACCCTAAACAAGCCATTCCGCTAATCAAAGGTTTGTCTGAATACATCGAAAAACACAAACGTTCCGCAGTAATTTTTCCCGAAGGCACGCGAAGTAAAAACGGTAAACCTAAAGAATTTGCCCAAAGTGGTTTAAAAATCCTATGTAAATATGCTCCTTCTGCTTATGTTGTGCCAATTACCATTAATAATTCGTGGAAAATGGTTAAATTTGGTGCTTTCCCGATGGGCTTAGGCAATCGTTTGCAATTTATCATTCACGAACCAATAGCTGTAAAAGATTATTCCTTTGAAGAATTAATGGCGAAAACAGAACAAGCGATAGTAGAATCTATAAAAAAATAAAAAATGCCTCAAAAAAATGTTAGACTTGAAGTCATGCAATTTCTGGAAAAAGACGTCGACAAATTTGTTGATGAGTTTCTGATTCCGGTAGAAAAAATATGGCAACCTTCAGACTTACTTCCCAATTCCGAAAGTGAAAATTTCTTTGAAGAAGTAAAAGAATTAAGAGAAATTGCCAAAGATTTACCCTATGATTTTTGGGTAGTGTTGGTTGGTGATACCATTACAGAAGAAGCTTTGCCAACTTACGAAGCTTGGTTGATGGATGTTGAAGGCATTGATAATGTGGAAAGAAATGGCTGGGCAAAATGGGTTCGCCAATGGACCGGTGAAGAAAACCGCCATGGTGATTTATTGAACAAATACCTATATTTATCCGGTCGTGTGAACATGCGCGAAGTGGAAATGACAACACAACATTTAATCAATGACGGATTTGATATTGGAACCGGTCGCGATCCTTATAAAAATTTTGTGTACACTAGTTTTCAAGAATTGGCCACTTATATTTCACACAACAGAGTTTCGCAAATTGCCAAACAGTATGGCGACAAGAAATTGTCAAAATTGTGTAAAATGATCGCCGGAGACGAAATGCGTCACCATCATGCCTATAGTGAATTTGTGAACCAAATTTTCAAAGTTGACCCAAGCGAAATGATGTTGTCGTTTCAATACATGATGAAACAAAAAATCGTGATGCCTGCGGTTTTCTTGAGAGAATCAGGAGAAAAAATAAGCACTGCTTTTGAAGAATTTTCTAACTCAGCACAAAAATTAGGTGTTTATACTGCTACGGATTATGTAGACATTTTGAAGAAATTGACTGAAAAATGGGAGATTGATAAAATAACTAATCTTACAGCGGAAGCCGAAAAAGCTAGAGATTATTTGATGAGATTACCTGAAAGAATGGCAAAAATTTCTGAAAGAATGGTCTTGCCAGAAGAAACTAAAACATTCAAATGGGTTGAACCTGCTTTGATTCGATAAATAGACTTTTAAATCCTTTCCAACGAAAGGATTTTTTTAAACCCAACAGATGTCAGTAATTGATAAAACCATACTTTTTGTAAAAGAGAAACTCGAAAACGCTGAAGGCGGACACGATTGGTTTCATATTGAACGCGTATACAAAAATGCCATTTTGATGGCGAAGGATGAAGATTGTGATTTAACGGTTGTTAAACTTGGCGCATTGCTTCATGATATTGCCGACAGTAAATTCCACGATGGCGATGAAACAATCGGGCCTAAAACGGCTCGTGCTTTTTTAGAAGTCGAAAAGGTGGATGAAGCCACAATTGTGCATGTGATTAATATTATCGAAAATATCTCGTTTAAAGGCGGCAATTTTGAAAAGAAATTTAGTTCAATTGAACTCGAAATAGTTCAAGATGCAGACAGATTAGACGCAATCGGGGCAATCGGGATTGCAAGATGTTTTAATTATGGCGGATTCAAAAACAGAGCGCTTTACAATCCGGCGATTGCTCCCAAATTAAACATGAGCAAAGAAGAATATAAGAATTCAGAATCGCCAACGCTGAATCATTTCTACGAAAAATTATTGTTGCTAAAAGACAAAATGAACACCGAAACCGGCAAAAAAATCGCATTGGAACGCCATAAATACATGGAAAACTTCCTGTCGCAGTTTTATGCGGAATGGGAAGGCGAGAAGTAGTATGCAGTGTTCAGTTGTTAGTAAGCAGAAGAACTGAACACTAATTGCTGAACAATGAACACTAAAAATTATTTCCCTGTAAAACTGGCTTTCCTTTTTTCCAAAAATGCCGTTGTTCCTTCTTTAAAATCTTCTGTTCCAAAACATTTTCCAAAGTTTCTGATTTCCACATCAAAACCGTCAACATCGTGTTTGTAATTGGCATTGATTGCTTTTATCGCTTTTCCGATAGCGTTTGGAGAATTGCGCATGATTTTCGAAGCAATGTTTTGGGTAAATTCTAATAGTTCGGCTTGAGGCACTACGTGATTGACCAAGCCATAAGACTTAGCCGTTTCTGCATCAATCATTCCTGCAGTCATTATCATTTCCATGGCGCGTCCTTTTCCGACTAATTGTGGCAAACGCTGTGTTCCGCCATAACCCGGAATAACACCTAAAGAAGTTTCAGGCAATCCCATTTTAGCATTATCGGAAGCAATTCGGAAATGACAAGCCATTGCCAATTCTAAGCCGCCGCCAAGCGCAAAGCCATTCACAGCTGCAATAACCGGAGTTCTCAATTTTTCTACAAAATCAAATAATAATTCTTGTCCTTGAGCCGCTAATTGTGCGCCTTCTTCAATAGAAAAACTAGCAAATTCCGAGATGTCAGCGCCGGCTACAAAAGCTTTTTCGCCTTCGCCAGTGATGATAATTACTCGAACATCAGTATTGTTTTCTAGGCTTTCAAAAGCATCGTGTAATTCCTGAATAGTTGCTTTGTTCAAAGCATTTAATTTTGCCGGACGATTAATAGTAATTTGTCCGATGCCGTTGTCAATAGCAACAAGTATGTTTTCGAAGTTCATAGTTTATAGTTTTAAGTAAAAACAATTTGTGGTAATTTGTGAAATCTGTGTTTATTTAACAATAGGAAGCGACACAATAAACGTTGAGCCTTTTCCAAGTTCGGTTTCAAATGTAATAGTTCCTTTGTAATTTTCTATAATGTTTTTGATAATTCCCAATCCCAATCCCATACCGCTGGTTTTGGTGGTGAATTTTGGTTCGAAAATATAATCGATGTTTTCTGAACTAATTCCGATTCCATTGTCTTTAACCGAAATAATGACATTGTCTTTCACTTCATTTACCGAAACCAAAACCTGCTTTTCTTCTTGATCTTCCGGAATGGATTGCGTGGCATTTTTAACTAAATTGGTAATGATTCTAATCAATTGTGTTCGGTCCAGTTTCGATATAATTTCTTCTTTATCACTTTCAAAAACGATATAATCTTCATTAAAAATATCCAAAGCCAATTCAACCACATCAACCACATTCAGATTTTCATTCTGCTGCGCCGGCATCGAAGCAAAGTTAGAAAACGCCGATGCGACTGAACTCATCGTGTCAATTTGCTGAATCATGGTTTTAGAATAATCATTCAGTTTTTGCTTCAAATCAGGATCATTTGGGTCAAATTTTCTTTCGAAACTTTGCACCGTTAAACGCATTGGTGTCAACGGATTTTTGATTTCGTGGGCGACTTGCTTTGCCATTTCACGCCAAGCTTGTTCACGTTCGCTTTGGGCCAACATGGAGGCACTTTCTTCCAGTTTGTCTACCATTTGGTTATAAGCATTGATCAAAGAGTTGATTTCTTTACTATTGGCTTCAATGACAATTTTTTCGTTTTTTTGGTTCAGACTGGTTTCGTTGATTTTATCCGAAATGGTTTTCAGCGATTTGGTGATATAACTGGATAGAAAATAGGCCAAAGCGAAAGCAATAACCAACATAAAAGAATATACCTGACTCAAGCGGAGTAAAAATTCACGCAGTTCAGTCTCATAAAAACCATCGTCTTCAACATAAGGAAGATTTAGAATGCCCAAGGGTTTAAATTTGTCATCTTTGATTTGGCTATAAGAGGAACGGTTTTTTACACCGTCAATATTTTTAATGTCAACATATCTTTTGTCAACAGAAGATTGAACGAGTTTCAGGATATAGTTAGGAATTGGCGGCGCCACTTTATCCACGGAAAAGGTTGACTTAGAAGATTTGACCAATTTTCCTTCTAAAGAATAAATATTGATTTCAAGGTTGTGAATGTCTGACAGTTCGTGTATTTTATCCTTAAAAATCAATCGAAGATTTTCAGGTGTCAGCGGATACGTTGTCGTGGAAAGCACATAGTTGATGTGCTCTTTGATGGCAAATTCTTTTCTGTCTAACCGTTCTTGATGGTAATCTTTGGCTTCATTCTTAAACTGAATAATCGAAATAGAAGCCATCAAAATCGAGGCAATTAATATCAATATAATCATCGACAGGAAAATCCTGATGCGAAGCGAAAGCATTGACATTTTGAAGCCGTTTATCATTTTTATAGGCATTAGGCATTAGGCATTAGTTACTATTACCTAGTGGCTTTTACCTTATTATTTTTTCTCCCGAATTCGTTTGTAAAATTTAAAACCAAGCATAATCAAAATCGAAAACAAAACAATTCCGACCACGCCATAAATCCAGTTGAAAGCATTTTTTAAAATTACTAAAAAAACGACAGAAAATAGGATAATCGTGGCGCCTTCATTCCACAGTCGCATAAAGTTAGAGCTGTATTTGAATTCGTCATTTTGCAACTGATTGTAAATTTGATGGCATTTGAAATGATAAGCAAATAATAAAACTACAAAACCTAATTTCACTTGCATCCAAGGCATATGAATCCATGCGGGCATCAAATGTAACAACCACAAAGCGAATATTGTTGCCAAAACCGCACTAGGCCAAGTGATGATATACCAAAGACGGTAAGTCATAATTTTGTATTGCTTTTGCAAAATTTCTTTCTCAGGCGAAGGTTTGTCGTTGGCTTCAATTTGGTACACAAACAAGCGAACAATATAAAACAAACCCGCAAACCAAGTGATGACAAAGATGAGATGCAAAGATTTTATGTAGTTGTAGAGTTCCATTCGTTTAATTTATAAACCGCAGATTCGCAGATTAAAATAAAATTTGCGAATCTGCGGTTAATTTTAATTTATTTACTCCAATCTTTTACCCAATTGGCCACCACTTGACACCATTCGTCTTCGTCGTTCAAACAAGGCACCGCAAAGAATTCTTCGCCACCGTGTTCTTTGAAATCTTCATTGGCACGCATGGCAATTTCTTCTAAAGTTTCCAAACAATCGCTAACGAATGCCGGCGTAACTACGGCTAATTTTTTAATGCCTTTTTCGGGCATTTTATTGATTTCAACATCGGTGTAAGGTGTCAACCATTTGTCACCGGCTAAGCGAGATTGGAAAGTCTGACTGTATTTGCCTTCCGGAATTCCTAGTAATTCAACCACTTGTCTTGTCGTTTCATAACATTGGTGTCGATAGCAAAATTCATGTGCCGGCGAAGCGGTTACACAACATTTACCATCAATAGTACAATGTGATTTGGTTATATCGGTTTTGCGAATATGACGTTTCGGAATGCCGTGATAGGAAAACAATAAATGATCGTATTCAAATCCGGCTAAGTGTTTTTTAATCGAATGGGCTAAGGTTTTGATAAAATCAGGTTTGTTGTAAAAAGCCGGAACTTTGGAAATCGTCATTTCAGGGAAATGTTTCTGTTGCAATTCATCGGCTAAAGCCCAAATTGTGGTCGTAGAAGCCATCGCATATTGCGGATACAAAGCCAACAACATCACTTCGGTTACACCTTTGTCTTTCAATTCCTGTAATCCTTTTTGCATCGTCATCGTTCCGTAACGCATCGCTAAGGCCACCGGTACATCAACCAATTTCTCCACTTTTTGGTGCATTTTCTTCGAGAAAACAATTAGCGGCGAACCTTCATCCGTCCATATTTGACTGTAAGCCTCGGCTGATTTTTTTGGGCGTGTTTGTAAAATAATCCCGCGTACTAAAAGTGCTCTTAATAAAAATGGAACGTCGATCACGTATTTATCCATTAAAAATTCATCTAAATACGGTTTTACATCTTTGGCAGTTGGACTTTCGGGCGAACCGAGATTGACTAATAATACTCCTTTCATTTTGGCAATTTTAATTTTGTTAAAAGTAATGAAACTTCTTTTTTGACTTTAGTTTAAACAGTTTTTTTGCTAATGGTTTGATATACGAAATCAATTGGATTAGGTATTGGCATTCAGACTCATTAAATATTTTTTGGGTGTCGTGGCAAATTTCTTTTTGAACGCTGCAATAAAATGACTTCCGGTGCTGTAGCCGATTTTGAGCCCAACTTCATTCACATTATATGAACCGGAATCCAATAATTGTCGGGCGTAATCCATTTTATAATCGAATAAAAAACCATAAACCGTGTCGCCGTAAATTTGCTTGAACCCCATTTTTAATTTTTTCAAACTCAATCCAACTTGCTCCGAAAGCTCTTCTAATCCTGGCGGTTCAGCCATATTGGCAATCATGATTTCTTTGGCTTTTTTGATTTTCATGACATTGTCTTCGTCAATTAGGAATGGACATTGTTCAGCATTCGGGTCTTCGTTTCTATTGAAATACAAACTCAACAATTCATAACCTTTCCCTTTATAATATAGATTTTTGATGGAAGGATTGAGTGAGTAATGAAACATTTGACTCAAAACAATCGCCATTGACGGACTAATATTTTCTTCTTGGTAATATTTTTTATCGTTGTTCTCCGGACTCAAGAACGGAATATGGTCAGACTGATTGGTGAACAAAGAATGAAACTTTTGGATGGAAATAATCACCGAAATCACCCAAGAATTTGGAGCCAATTCTAAATCTAAAGGCAGTTCTTTTTGTGGATTGTAGAACAACAATGACTTTTCTTCTTTTAAATCTAACGCATAATTTCCCTGATTGAAGACAAATTTTGCTTTGCCTTTAATGCCGAAGTGAAATTGTATAAGTCCTTGACTGATATGTCTTTTTACATGAAAATTGTCATTTCCATCGTTTTGAAAACGAATTAAAGTAAAATCATTTTCAATAGTTATAACTTCTTGAGAACCCATAGCGATATTTTTTCGTATATGATTTCGAAAGCAAGTGAAATTCTTATTTAGAATGAATCTACATAAAGAATTTGCGAAGACTTGATTTCATTGCAAATTTATAATAAATAACGCTAAAAAGATATTTAGCAATCAAAATATCTCACAGCGACACAAAAAGTCCCTACAGCGTTACTTTTATAAATTGTATAGTAATATTTTTGTTGAACTTTTTAAGGAAAGTAGTCTATGGAAAATTTTAATATGTCGAAACATACCTCTTTTTACGCCGTTGGATTAAGTTATAAAAAAGCAGATGCTGAAATCAGAGGAAAGTTCAGTTTGGATGCCAAAGCAAAATCAACTTTATTGATGCAAGCCGAAGCAGAAGGAATCGAGGCCTTAATCGTTACATCAACCTGTAACCGAACTGAAATATACGGTTTTGCTAATCATCCTTACGAGTTAATCAAATTGCTTTGCGAAAACAGCCAAGGTTCTGTACAAGAGTTTCAAGAAGTGGCTTACATTTATAAAAATCAAGAAGCAATTAACCACATGTTTCGCGTTGGAACCGGTTTAGACAGTCAAATCTTAGGTGATTTTGAAATCATCAGCCAGATGAAGATTGCTTTTGTTGAGAGTAAATCAAATGGTTTGGTGAATTCGTTCTTAGAAAGATTAGTGAATTCCGTTATTCAAGCCAGCAAAAAAATCAAAACCGATACCAATATTTCTACCGGAGCCACTTCAGTTTCATTTGCTTCAGTACAATACATTATCAAAAATGTTGAAGATATTGCCAATAAAAATATTCTGCTTTTTGGAACGGGAAAAATAGGCAGAAACACTTGCGAAAATTTGGTTAAACATACCAAGCATGAGCAAATCACGTTAATCAATCGTACCAAAGACAAAGCCGAAAAATTAGGTCAAAAGTTAGATCTAGTCGTTAAAGACTATGCTGATTTACAATTGGAACTGCAAAAAGCTGACGTTGTAGTTGTAGCGACCGGTGCTCAAAATCCAACGATTGATAAAGCCATTTTAAATTTGAAAAAACCGTTGTTGATTTTAGATTTATCGATTCCGAAAAATGTAAACGAAAATGTACAGGAAATAGAAGGTGTGACTTTAATTCATTTAGACCATCTTTCTCAAATTACGGATGAGACTTTAGAAAACAGAAAATTGCACATTCCGGCAGCGGAAGCGATTATTGAAGAAATCAAAGAAGAGTTTATGGCTTGGGCCAAAAACCGAAAGTTTGCACCAACTATTCAAGCGTTGAAAGAAAAACTCAATTCTATCAAAGATGGCGAATTGAATGTACAACGCAAAAAATTATCCAATTTTGATGAAGAGCAAGCCGAATTAATCAGCAATAGAATTATCCAAAAAATCACCAATCATTTTGTAAATCATCTGAAAGATGGCGATTCTATGGACGAAGGCATCGAATGGATTGAAAAAGTTTTCCAGTTAGACCAGGAAAAATCATTTTTTTAAAACCCTGCGTCTTCGCTCCCGAAGCTTCGGGATTGCGAGAAATATAAAAACCCATGCACAAAGTGACTGAAAAAACCATACGTATAGGAACTCGCGATAGCGAATTAGCCCTTTGGCAAGCGCATACGGTTCAAAAAAAGCTAAACGATTTAGGGTATAAAACCACTATTGTTGCCGTGAAATCTCAAGGCGATATTATTCTCGACAAACCTTTATACGAACTCGGAATCACGGGAATTTTCACCAAAACGTTAGACATAGCCATGATTAATGGCGAAGTTGATATTGCCGTACATTCTATGAAAGATGTGCCAACGGCTTTGCCAATCGGCATTGTTCAAGCAGCAGTTTTGGAAAGGGCGAATGTGTTAGATATTTTAGTGCACAAAGGCAATCTCGATTTTTTAAACACAAACGGAACTATTGCTACCGGAAGCTTACGCCGACAAGCGCAATGGCTGAATAAATACCCAAATCACACGGTTGCCGATTTACGCGGTAACGTAAATACACGCATGCAAAAGTTGCAAGACAACGATTGGAGCGGAGCTGTTTTTGCTGCGGCTGGTCTGGAAAGAATCAATTTAAAACCGGAAACTTTTATCGATTTAGATTGGATGATTCCGGCTCCGGCACAAGGAGCTATGGTAGTAGTAGCGATGGGTAATGACGATTATACAATCGATGCAATTTCGCAATTGAATGATATCGAAACCGAAATTTGCACCTATATAGAGAGACAATTTTTAAGAACATTGGAAGGCGGTTGTACGGCGCCAATAGGAGCTTTAGCCAAATACAATCAGAACGATGATACGATAGAATTTCATGGATGTCTTCTTTCTCTTGACGGAAAACAGAAGTTCGAAATCAAGAAAGCAGTAGATCTTTCGGAGTGGAAAAAAATAGGCTTTCATTCGGCACAAGAAATTCTTGAAAATGGGGGAAGTGAGTTGATGGTTGAAATCAAGAAACAACTTAAACCTAAATTGTAAAATGGAAAATCAAATTCGCATATTATCAACCAAAAAGCTTTCTGAAAATCAAAAGCAATTGTTGTTGAGTGCGAATTTTGCAGTCGAAGAAGCCGATTTTATCAATGTAGAAAGTAAATATTTTGATATCGAAAGTGTTAATGACTTTCTGATTTTCACCAGTCAAAATGCCGTTGAGAGTGTTTTAGAGAATAAAAAGATAAACGAAATAAAAACGCGAAAATGTTTCTGCGTAGGCGAAAAAACCAGAACGTTATTAGAACAAAATGACTTTGAAGTAATAGTAAGCTCGGATTACGCCTCGGAATTGGCTTCGATTATTTGTAACCAATATTTCAAAAGCAGTTTCACGTTCTTTTGCGGGAATTTGAGAAGAGATATTCTACCGGATTCACTTACATTAGCCGAAGTTATTTTTGAGGAGATTGAAGTTTACGAGACTGTTTTAACGCCTCACAAGGCAGATGATAATTTGAATGCAGTTTTGTTTTTTAGTCCATCAGGCATACAAAGTTTTTTGAAAACCAATGTCATTCGGGATGAAATATGTTTTTGTATAGGCAGTACGACAGCAAAGGCATTAAGAAATATTACGAAGAAAGCGGTTATTGCAAACCAACCCACAATAGAAAGTACCATTTTAAAAAGTATAGAATTTTTTAATAAAATATAGTTTAGCCTTGGCTAACACAAAACCAAAAATATGATTAAAAACGATTTATTCCTTCGCGCCTTAAACAATGAAACAGTAGAACGTCCACCGGTTTGGATGATGCGTCAAGCGGGAAGATATTTGCCTGAATTCAGAGCCTTACGCGATAAATATGATTTCTTCACCCGTTGTGAAACACCGGAATTAGCCGCAGAGATCACGGTTCAACCGATTAGAATTGTAAAGCCGGATGCGGCGATTTTGTTTTCGGATATTTTGGTAGTACCAAGAGCGATGGGTATACACGTTGAGTTGAAAGACAATTTGGGACCTATTATTCCGAACCCAATTCGTACGATGGAACAAGTCAATCAAGTCTTCGTTCCGGATGTTCACGAGACTTTAGGTTATGTTTTTGATGCCATTAAATTAACCAAAGAAATGCTAAACGATGAGGTGCCACTTATCGGTTTCGCCGGTTCGCCATGGACTATTTTTTGTTATGCAGTTGAAGGAAAAGGCTCTAAAAGTTTCGATACCGCCAAAGGATTTTGTTTCTCCAATCCGGTTGCGGCACATACTTTATTGAAAAAAATCACTGATACGACCATTTTATATTTAAAAGAAAAAGTAAAAGCAGGTTGTAACGCCATTCAGATTTTTGATTCTTGGGGCGGAATGTTATCACCGGTTGATTATCAAGAATTCTCGTGGCCTTACATCAACCAAATCGTAGAAGCATTGGCCGATGACACTAAAGTAATCGTATTCGGAAAAGGATGTTGGTTTGCACTTGGTGACATGGCCAAATCTAAAGCGTCAGCCCTTGGCGTAGATTGGACTTGCTCGGCCAGAAATGCTCGTTATTTATCAGGTGGAAAAATTACACTACAAGGAAACTTCGATCCTTCAAGATTATTGTCTCCAATTCCAACCATCAAAAAAATGGTGCACGAAATGATAAACGAATTCGGAAAAGACAGTTACATCGTAAACCTTGGTCACGGGATTTTACCCAATATTCCGGTAGATCATGCGAAAGCATTTATTGAAGCTGTGAAAGAATATAAATCATAGTTGATGAAAAATACACTTCTAATTTTAGTGTTGATTTTGATTCTCGGATGCTCTTCAAAAGAGGATCTTTTGATAGGAAAATGGGAAAAAGCGGAAGAACATTTTGGAGGTAATTTAGGCAATAAAGTTGTGGTGAATAAAGTCAAAAACAGTAAAACCTATACCTTTAAAAAAGACAATAAACTATCACTAATTGCTGACGGTTTGAATTATGAAGGGATTTTCGAAGTAGTGCAAAATGAAAAAGATTATATTCTTCACACCATTACATTTTCTCAAATAGGAAATCAAACGTTTGATAGTTATTTTCGAATTCATTTTGAAGACAGTATCACCATGAAGAAAATATCATTTGTACCGATACATCCGGATAATCAAGTGATGTATAGTGTTGGGCGTAAAGATATTTACGAAAAAAAGGATTAGATGAAAGATAAATTTTATCAATATATATTACAATTACAAAACCAAATCACTTCCGCTTTAGAAGCGGTAGATGGTGTAGCAAAATTCCGTGAAGATATTTGGCAACGACCGGAAGGCGGCGGCGGAAGAACCCGCGTGATGGAGAATGGAAATGTTTTTGAAAAAGGCGGCGTAAACATTTCAGCCGTTCACGGTAAATTACCCGAAACGATGCGTCAACTGTTTAACGTTGGCGAAGCTGATTTCTTTGCGTGTGGACTGAGTTTAGTGATTCACCCAAAAAGCCCAATGGTGCCAACGGTTCACGCCAATTGGCGCTATTTCGAAATGTATGACGATAATGGAAATGTAATTAATAGTTGGTTTGGTGGCGGACAAGATTTAACGCCTTATTATTTGTTTGAAGAAGATGCGAAACATTTTCACCAAACCTGTAAAACCGCTTGCGACAAACACTCCCGAAGCTTCGGGACCGATTTTTATCCGAAATATAAAAAACAATGCGACGCCTATTTTTGGAATGCCCATAGAAATGAAGCACGAGGTATAGGCGGTTTGTTTTTCGATTATTGCAAAGCAACAGAATCAATGTCAATGGAAGATTGGTACAATTTTGTGACTGAAGTCGGCAACAGTTTCTGTGAAGCTTACGTTCCCATTGTAGAAAGAAGAAAAACATTATCTTATACGCCCGAACAAAAAACTTGGCAAGAAATCCGTCGCGGTCGTTATGTCGAATTCAATTTGGTACACGACAAAGGCACGCTATTCGGTTTAAAAACCAATGGTAGAATCGAGAGCATCTTGATGTCTTTACCACCGCAGGTACAATGGGTTTACGATCATCATCCGGAAATCGGAAGCGAAGAAGAAAAATTAGTCAAAATATTAGAAAAACCAATTGACTGGATATAATTATCAATTGTCAATTATAAATTATCCATTAATATGTTCCCACTACAAAGAGGCAGAAGATTAAGAGTTAACGAAAGCATTCGTTCCCTAGTCCGCGAAACAACCCTAAGTCCATCCGACTTTATGTTCCCCATGTTCATCGCGGAAGGCGAAAACTACAAATTCGAAATTCCATCAATGCCTGGTATTTTCCGCCGTTCTGTCGATTTAACGGTAGAAGAAGTCAAAGAAATTTACGCTTTAGGCATTCGTGCTGTAAACATCTATGTAAAAGTGGATGAAAGCCTAAAAGACAACACCGGAAAGGAAGCTTGGAATCCCAACGGATTAATGCAACGCGCCATCAAAGCCATTAAAACCGCTTGTCCGGAAATGATTGTCATGCCCGATGTCGCTTTAGATCCATACTCCATTTACGGTCATGACGGTATTATCGAAAATGGCGATATTGCCAACGATGCGACCAATGAAGCTTTGGTAAAAATGGCCGTTTCTCATGCACAAGCCGGAGCCGATTTTGTAGCGCCAAGCGACATGATGGACGGACGCGTTTTAAGATTACGCCAAGGTTTAGACGCTGCCGGTTTTTCAAACGTAGGCATTATGAGTTATTCGGCTAAATATGCTTCGGCATTTTATGGGCCATTTCGCGATGCTTTAGACAGCGCGCCAAGAGAAGCCGATGTAGTTGTTCCTAAAGACAAAAAGACTTACCAAATGGATTACGCCAATCGTATCGAAGCTATTAAAGAAGCCCTAATGGACGTAGAAGAAGGCGCCGATATGGTTATGGTCAAACCCGGAATTGCCTATTTGGATATCGTTCGCGAAGTTAAAAATGCAGTCAACGTTCCCGTGACGGTTTTCCACGTGTCGGGCGAATATGCCATGATCAAAGCCGCTTCTGAAAGAGGTTGGCTCGACCACGACAAAATTATGATGGAGCAATTAATGTGTATTAAACGCGCCGGCGCGAGTTTGATTTCGACTTATTTTGCTAAGGAAGCTGCTATTTTATTAAATCAATAATTGTCATCCAGTCCCGAAGCTTTGGGAGTCGAAGGAAGGAGCGAAAGACTTGGATTTATTGGTTGTCCATGTTCCCGCTTTCCGCGCTACACGGTAGCTAGCTTCAATCGGGGCTAATTAGAATTTGTATTGAATTTTTGTACACTATGAAAAAAATTATATTACTAGCTTTTATCATCACATTCGTGTCTTGTAAAAAAGAAACCGAAGACAATTACGGTCAACCCAAACAAGACGACACAGCAATAGCCATTTCCGGTCAAGAGCTATTTGAAGGAAAAGGAACTTGCAACGCTTGTCATTTACCAGACCAAAAAGTAATCGGACCAAGTATCGCTGAGATTGCCAACACCTACAAAGAAAAAAAAGGAAGTATTGTTAGTTTTTTGAAAGAAGAAAGCGAACCCATAGTTGACCCAAGTCAGTATGAGGTAATGAAAACCAACTTCGCCATCACCAAGCTAATGAGCGACGAAGAACTAAAAGCCTTAGAAAATTATATCTATAGTTTCTCGAAATAAATCTCTGCGAACTTCGCGACATCTTTACTCCCGAAACTTCGAGACTTTGCGGTTAAAATAATTATCTTTATCCTATGGAAACCGCATTCATCAAAACACCACTCGGAATAGCCAAAATTGCTGGCGATGACAACGGTATTGCCATAATTTCAATTTTGGAAGAAGGCGAACTTACCATTACAATTCCATCTGTTTTGACAGAAGCAGTACAACAACTCCAAGATTATTTCCAAGGAAATCGAATTGATTTTGATTTTAAAATAAATCCTAACGGAACCGATTTCCAACAAAAAGTTTGGCAAGAATTGTTGAATATTCCGTTTGGCAAAACCATGTCTTATCTTGATTTGTCTAAAAAGTTAGGCGATGTCAAAGCCATTCGAGCAGTAGCATCAGCCAATGGTAAAAACCCTTTATGGATTGTCGTTCCGTGTCATCGCGTTATTGGAACGGATGGATCTTTAACCGGTTATGCCGGCGGACTTTGGCGCAAAAAATGGTTATTGGAGCACGAAAGTCCGAGTGCTCAACAATCACTTTTTTAACTATTTTTCTTTCATATTTAAAATAAATTACTAATTTTAAGTCGGTTAATTCTTAAATTTATTCTTATGATAGAAAAGATTCCACTCAATAATATTCTCTTTCTCGATATCGAAACCGTTCCGGAGGAAGAAAACTTTAATGTTCTGGATAACGAGATGAAAGTCCTTTGGGAACAAAAAACCCAGTACCAAAGAAAAGATGAATACACTCCGGAAGACTTTTATGAACGCGCCGGCATTTGGGCTGAGTTTGGAAAGATTGTCTGTATTTCAGTAGGCTATTTTGCCAATAAAAACGATATTCGAAACTTTAGAGTAACTTCCTTTTTTGGTGATGAGAAAAAGATTTTAAAGGATTTCTCCAATTTGTTAGATACTCATTTCAATGGAGCCCAACATCTTTTGTGTGGTCACAATGCCAAAGAATTTGACATACCGTTTATCGCTCGCAGAATGATTATTAATCAGATTGTCATCCCGGCTAAGTTGAATTTATTTGGAAAGAAACCTTGGGAAATTCCACATTTGGATACTTTGGAATTATGGAAGTTTGGCGACTACAAACATTTCACCTCTTTAAAATTGTTGACCAAGATTCTGGGCATACCTTCTCCAAAAGGCGATATAGATGGTAGTCAAGTCGCGCATGTGTTTTATGTAGAAAAAGACATTGACCGAATTGTGACATACTGTGAAAAAGATGTGATTGCGGTAGCACAGATTTTCCTTCGACTGCGCAGAGAGGATTTATTGATAGATGATGAAATTTTACACGTATAAAAAAAGAGGTCAATTTGGACCTCTTTTTTATTTCTTTTATGCTGTTGGATTAGTTTCTTCTCAAAACTATTTTTTTAGTAACAGCACCTTGATCATTAGCAATGTTTACTAAATAAACACCATCTTGAAGATTCTCTATACCAAAGGAAGTATATACTTGGTTAGTATCTTTGGTCATAATAGCTCTTCCTTGTAAATCAAACAAAGTAATGGTTGCTTTATCGATTAAAGAAGGAATGGCAACATTCACAATTCCTTTCGTTGGATTTGGATACACACTGCTATTCAAAATAGGATTAGAAATCACAGAAAGAGCAGCTTCTACATTACAAATATCGATACTGAAACTGTTGATAATACCTCCATCTTCATTATAAGGGTCAACAACTCTCAATGTCCATATTCCATCTGCCGGTAAAGTATTCAAAGCACTTAATGGATTAACAGGAGTAATACTTCCACTAATTGCAGGACTTCCGGCACAAGCAGGTTCAGTACCATCATCATCCATAGTACAATCAATATCAGACTGACCGCCACAAGCTTCTTCGAGTAAGGTAATGATTGGGCTTCCAATAGCTACTGGTCCTTCAAGAACAATAGTCATATCTTGTACCCAAGTGTGACTAATATTAATATTCACATTTAAATCACCAATAGTATAACCACCAGTAATGGTTAAGGGAACAGAAGCGGATGAGTTTGGAACATCTGCAATAACAGCATCAGAATAGTCTTCAGCAGCAAAATTGATGTCACAAACAAGATTTCCGGTATCAAAATAGTAAACAATAGCGTTGTTAGTTGTAGCAGTACCACAATTGTTTTGTGGAATCACTCTCCAATAATACCTCGTAGCCTCAGCCAAACCAGAGATGTTATATTGATTGTTGGTTACTTCATCAGTAACAAACAAAGAAGAGAAATTTGGAAATTGAGAAACCTGAATGCTATAAGTTAGTGCATTAGGTTGGGTATCCCATTTTAACAAAGCCGTAGTCGATAATCCGTTTTGTGCATTTGTTGGCGTTTGTAAAGCAACCGGTTGAAAAGAAGTTCCGTTAAAAACTCTTAATATTTTAAAACGTGTTTCAGTTTCTGTTGCACCTGTTCCTTTGATTCCAACAAAATATTCACCCGGTGTTATTCCTGACAAGCCTGAAACAGTCATAGTAACAGAACCATTACTGCTTAAGGAAGTAGGGGAAAAAGTAGCGCTAGCACCGGTTGGTAAATCTACTGCGGAGAAAGTAGTTGATCCACCACCAGATTGTGTATAGTTAAAAGTATAGACTGCATTTTGATCAGAACAAACAGTCAAGTTGTCTGAGGTTGAATTTAGGGCAAAATTGGAAGTCAAGCCAGTGATAACCAACGAGAATTTTTGGCTATCGCTAACCAAAGCACCTTTATGATTTACCGTAATTGTATATTGACCAGCAGTAGGAGCATCAATTTTAACTTGTTCAACATTGTCAACATTGTTATCCTCAATTCTAATTGCAGGGCTATTTGGATCAAAATCCAATTTCCATGGGAAATATGTTGTTGTGTTTTTAACCACTCTGATATCCAAATCATTTACCAAAGCAGGTGTTGGATCATTGGCTCCAAATCCACCGGTATTGATGGCTCCAGGAACATCAGTCCAAGTAATTGAAGCAATTAAAGGGGTTGTTCCATTGGAGTTTACTGTGATGGTATACTCTTGTCCATTGGCTAGGTTTTCTTCAGAAACCCATGAGGATAGTCCATTATTTGTTAATGTTTCTGCCGCTTTTTTACAATTCAATAATCCCCAACCAAACACTGCATCAGGTCCCTCTTCTCCGGCATCATCGGCGGTATGGCAAACCAACCCTTTAAGGGTTGAAGCACGCATAAAACTGTTGGTTAGATTATTATAGTGTTGTTGAAGTAAGATAAGACTTCCGGCTACATTTGGAGAAGCCATAGAAGTTCCGGAAAGCGGAGCGGTTGCATTTGTTCCAGAATTGCTGGTTGAAGTAACATTGGTCCCGTTTCCGGTAATATCCGGTTTGATTCTATAATCGTCTGTTGGCCCTTGACTACTTGAAGGATTGATTGTTACTGCTGAAGTAAGTGTTCCGTCAGCTGCTGTAGTGGCATCTAATGCATTCGCTACAACTAAATTATTTTTTGCGCCTTTATTTCCGACCAATTTATCAAAGCCAAAAGCTATTGGTTCCTCATTGTCATTATTACCACCTTCATTTCCGGCAGACATTACCGCTAAATAGTATGGTGCATCATAGGCGATATCGTCCCAAAGAAAAGCAGAATAGGTATAAGAGCCAATATACCATGATGGTAATGGAGTACCTGAACCTGAAATAGGAGTACCATAAGAGTGATTAGAAACTAACATGCCTTCCATGGTTTCTGAAACAACTTCTGCATCATCAAAACCCCAATCAAAAGTACGCGCATTGGCTTCAGGCGCCATTCCTTTTACATTCGCCGGATTTGCAGAAGCCACCATCGTACCCGTAACGTGAGTAGCGTGTAAAATAGTGTTTGTAGTGGCAGCATCAACCGCAACAACTCTTGAGCCAAAAGCAGTGTGATTTGTTCTTACATTACCACCGTCCCAAACTCTAACAGTCATTCCCTGTCCATCTAAATTAAGACCTAATGAACCACCGGTATTTAAATGATTGGTTCTGGTTGTTCGCGCGGCATTTACATTGTCTGTTGTGTAATATATGGGCAATCCTTCCGGCGTAAGTGCCATTAATTCTTTAATACCACCTTCGGGAGTTTCTTCATAAATTGGCCAGTTTCTTTGCTTTGCAGTGGCTATGGCTTTTTGCTTTTCAGCAGCAGCTCTTTTTCGGTAAGCAGCTTCTTTTTCTTTAAGCTTAGCCATGTCATATTCGGCGGTAATTTTTTTGATATCTTTCTGAGACTGACCGAATACAGAACTAGAAATAAAAAGGATTAGAAGTAATAATGAATAGTTCTTTTTCATGATTTTCTTAAGAGAGTAATTAGTTGGTTGTTAAAGTCTGCAAATATAAAAATCTTAGTGTAAAATGATTATTTTATTGTTAAATATTCATTATTTTTTAAGATATGTTCAAGACATGTCAAATAGGACTACAGTTATCGCTGTTTTTTTATAAAAAATTTATTTCAATACCGATTCAAAAATTATTTCTATCCAAATTTGATAAATAGTATATTTACCAAAAAACAGATTATGGTTCTCAGTAGATTTTGGCTTGTTATTTTTATCGCCTCCATCACCTTTGTGATTTTCAGTTTATTTTCGGGTAATAGTTACACTATAGATCATATATTAAACGGAAAAAAGGATGATCCGGTTTTAATTTCAGAAAAATACTTGAATGAGATTCCGAAATTTATCCAAGATAGTATCGGTAAAAATGAGGAAAAAACCTTTGTAATCAATAGCGACACGCTGAATGCCGATACTACTTATGTCTACAAAAACAAAACCGTAAAAGTTTACAGCGGCGTTCAAAAAACGGATGGTTTATTGCCAACGTGTAAAATGACGCTGTTTGATATCATCCTTCCTTTAATGGCCTATTTGGCTTTCTTTTGCGGATTGATGGAACTTTTAATCATTTCGGGCGCTTCCGAAATATTAGCCAGAAAGTTGAGTCCGGTTTTTGCCAAAGTCTTTCCTTCGGTTCCTAAAAACCACGAATCAATATCTTATATGACCTTAAACTTTGCTGCTAATTTCCTTGGTTTGGATTCAGCCGCAACGCCATTCGGTTTAAAAGCCATGCAAAGTTTACAAGAAATTAATCCCGAAAAAGACAAAGCCAGTGATGCCCAGATTATGTTTATGTGTTTGCATGCCGCTGGTTTAACCTTAATACCAACGTCTATTATTGGCTATCGCGCTGCACAAAATGCAGAAAATCCGGCGGATGTGATGTTGCCTTGTATTATTACGTCTTTTATAGGAACAATAGCAGCTATGATAATTGTTGGGATTAAACAAAAAATCAACTTCAAAAGCGCAACTTTATTGGTGGCTTTGATGAGTGTTGTGGCAGCGATTGTTGGTTTGTTATTCTATATTAACGGATTGGATTTGGTGGGTAAAAACTTTTTTACCTCTAATCTTTCCGGATTGATGTTGGTGGTCATTATTGGATTTACTTTACTTTTTGCCTTCCTTAAGGAAAAGAAATTTATTGAGAAAGAAACCACCGTTTTTGATGCTTTTGTTGTAGGTGCCAATAATGGAATACAAACCGGAGTAAAAATTTTCCCTTACGTATTGGGAATGTTAGTCGCGATATCCTTTTTCAGAAATAGTGGTTTGTTTGACATTATCAGTAACGGACTTTCCTTTGTGTTTTCCAACATTGGCGTGAGCAAACAAATTACAGATTCTTTACCGGTTGCGATGTTACGTCCTTTCAGTTCCGGAGGTTCTCGTGGATTTATGATTGATTCGATGCGTACTTTTGGTCCCGATTCTTTGACCGGAAGATTGAGTTGTATTTTCCAATGCAGTGCCGAAACCACTTTTTATGTAATTGCGGTTTATTTTGGTTCAGTTAATATCAAAAATACCCGTTACACTTTAACCACGATGCTTTTGGTTGATTTGATTTGTGTAATAACCGCAATTTTTGTGGCGAGTTGGTTTTTCAGCTAAATAGGTATAGGTTATGTTGTATCGCAATTTGGTATGTCATTTTGTTGGTAATAGTTTTATGTGGCTATGTCATGGAGGCAAAAAATCAATTGACGAAGTGGCTAAAAAAGACAATTCAAAGCTAGGACTTTTAGTTATAATTATCGTGTTTTTCATAACACTAGGCTTTAATAAATAATAAATATGTCATTCACAGCATCCTTTACAGAGTTTTATAATCAAGTCAAAACTAGTTTAGCTGACGGAACTTTTGCCAAATTGACTTTGGCTAAAACCATCGGCAACACCGATTTGAAGAATATTTACGTTCGTCCAATCATTGAAGACGGGAATTTAAGATTAGAACTCAAATTTCGTTACCAAGAAGAAGAATTGTTTGAAGTTCATGACATCGATGAAGCGTGTGAGAAACTCAAAACTTATATCAACAATCCGTTTATGTCGGCGATATTGTTTACCACAGAATTTGATTTGATTTATAAATTGAATAAAAAAAGAGCGGTGAGCATCACAGAACAATTTCCAAGTTTTACTCATGCCTCACCAATTATTTTAGAGTTTCTGAGGAAATAGATTTCACACTTTTAACCAATAAAAAAACCACAAAAATCATTGAAGTTTTGTGGTTTTCTGCTTTTATATAAAGATTTTGATTAAATCACCATTTCCGGAATATCACCTTCAATAATCAAATCGGCTTCAGTCGAAGCGATAATATGTTCAACTGAAACGCCTGGTGCTCGTTCCAGTAGTTTGAAGCCTTTGGGTGTGATTTCCATTACCGCCAATTCGGTAACCACTTTTTTCACACAACCAACACCTGTTAAGGGTAAACTGCATTTTTTTAAAATTTTGCTTTCACCGGCTTTGTTGACATGCATCATGGCTACGATAATGTTTTCGGCAGAAGCGACTAAATCCATAGCGCCGCCCATTCCTTTGACCATTTTGCCCGGGATTTTCCAGTTGGCTATGTCTCCGTTTTCGGCAACTTCCATAGCGCCGAGAATGGTTAAATCGACTTTCTGACTTCTAATCATGCCGAAACTGAAGGCAGAATCAAAAAAACTCGCTCCCGGCAAAGTCGTGATAGTTTGTTTTCCGGCGTTGATGACATCGGCATCTTCTTCGCCTTCAAAAGGAAATGGGCCCATGCCTAAAACACCGTTTTCCGATTGAAATTCAACCGAAATATCCGTACGTACATAATTAGCCACCAAAGTAGGAATTCCGATGCCAAGGTTGACAAAGTATTTGTCTTTAACTTCTTGGGCTATTCTTTTTGCGATATCGTTTTTATCTAAAGCCATGATTACTCTCTTTTTCGGGTTGTACGTTGCTCAATTCTCTTCTCAAATTTCTCGCCTTTGAATATGCGTTGCACCATAATCCCCGGAATGTGAATTTGATTTGGATCTAATGAACCAACCGGCAATAATTCTTCTACTTCGGCGATGGTGATTTTTCCGGCACCGGCCATACAAGCGTTGAAATTACGAGCCGTTCCTTTGAAAATCAGGTTTCCGGCTTCGTCGCCTTTCCATGCTTTTACGATAGCAAAATCAGCTTTGTAAGCTAGTTCCATGATGTGCATTTTGCCATTGAATTCGCGGACTTCTTTGCCTTCAGCGACTTCGGTTCCGTAACCGGCAGGCGTGAAGAAAGCTGGAATTCCGGCTTGTGCTGCACGACATTTTTCTGCCAAAGTACCTTGTGGTGTTAGTTCTACATCCAATTCGCCCGAAAGCATTTGGCGTTCGAATTCGGCATTTTCTCCTACATAAGAAGAGATCATTTTTTTGATTTGTCTTTTTTGGAGCAACAAGCCCAATCCGAAATCATCAACACCGGCATTGTTGGAAATACAGGTTAAACCGGTTGTTTCTTTTTGTACCAATTCGGCAATGCTGTTTTCCGGAATACCACAAAGTCCGAAACCACCGAGCATGATGGTCATGTTGTCTTCGATACCTTGAAGGGCTTCTTGTACAGAGTTTACTTTTTTATTAATCATAATTGATTAGTGTTTAGCGTAATTTGTTTGTGGCGTAAATTTAGGAATTTAAAAGAGAATAGGGAAGGGATTTGTTTCCGGCGTTTTAAAATAAAAAATTCCGCCTGCAGTTTGTAGACGGAATTTTTTATTATGTTAGCCCGGATTTCTTCGGTAGTCGCTTCGCTCGTGTGAAACTGGCTACCCATGTAGCGCGGAAAGCCGAAAATAGCTCCTAACCCTAGCGCAGCGAACAGGCGTAAGCAATTTTACAATTCAAAATCATCAATATTTTGTTCTTCTTCCTCGGTTGGAACTGCTGTGGAATCGGTTTCTACTTTTCTTGGTGTCCAACAATCTACTTTGATGGAGAGATTATCCGGTCTTTCGAAAGGATCTTTGGAGATTTGGAGGTCTTTGTCTTCATAACATTTTTTCATCATATAACCCCAAATTGGTAAAGCAGCAGTGGCGCCTTGTCCGTAAGTAATGCCTTTGAAACGCGCCGAACGGTCTTCACAGCCGACCCAAACGCCAGTCACCAAATTAGGTACCATTCCAATAAACCAACCGTCGGATTGGTTTTGAGAAGTTCCGGTTTTACCCGCAATTGGGTTGGTGAACATATAGGGATAACCTGTCCAACGATTGTCGCCGCTTCCGCCACCTTCCGTTCTTAAACGCACCCCCGAACCACTTTCGGTTACACCTTCTAATAATTTTACAACGGCATAAGCAATGTCTTTATTCAACACGTCATGAGAATCGGGAACAGGTTCGTAAAGGACAACCCCGTTTTTATCTTCAATCCTGCTGATGAATTGTGGTTTGATGTAAACCCCTTGATTGGCAAATGTGCTGTAAGCCGCCACCATATCTTCAACCGTAATTTCAACTGCACCTAGCGCAATAGAAGGTTGAGCAGGAATTTCTGATTTAACGCCTAGTTTTTTGGTTAGATTCACAACGGCGTCTGGTCCGGTTTTGTCAATTAATTTGGCTGAAACCGTATTGATGGAAAGCGCTAAAGCTCTTTTTAAAGTCACCATGCCTCGGTATTGATGATCAGAATTTTTTGGTTCCCAATCTTTGGTAACGTTGTGTCTTCCTTTATGAATCATAAATGGACTATCGATGATAGAATCACAAGGTGACATGCCTAGTTGCTCAATCGCAGTTGCATAAACGAAAGGTTTAAATGTTGAACCCACTTGTCTTGCGCCTTGACCAACGTGATCGTATTGGAAATATTTATAATCGATTCCGCCAACCCAAGCTTTGATATGTCCGGTTTGTGGTTCCATCGACATTAATCCCGCTTGGAGGAAGTGTTTGTAATAACGGATGGAATCCATAGGGGTCATTAACGTATCGATTTCTCCTTTCCAAGAGAAGATTTTCATTTTGGCTTTCACATCAAAGGAAGCGATGATTTCTTCTTCTGATTTGTCCATGTCTTTCATTACTCTCCAACGCTCAGAGTTTTTCATCGCTTGGTTCATGATGCGTTTGGTTTCGTCATCGGTAATGTTGATGAAAGGAGCATTTTTATTGTTTTTTTGCTCAGCAAAGAATTCTTGTTGCAGATTTTTCATATGTGCCTGAACAGCTTCTTCAGCATGTTCCTGAATTTTGGAATCGATTGTGGTGTAAATTTTCAGACCATCGCTGTAAATATCCCAATCGCTGCCATCAGCTCTTTTGTTTTCTTTGACCCAATTTTTCATGTACTCACGAAGGAATTCACGGAAATAGGTTGCCGTTCCTTCTTTATGACTTTCAGGATGGAAGTTCAAAACGATAGGTTTGCTGGCTAAAGTATCTCTCGATGTCTTATCTAAAACTTTATTTCGCACCATTTGGTCTAAAACCGTATTTCGTCTGTTTTTGACTTTTTCCAAACGACGCAAAGGATTGTAAAGGGAAGGATTTTTAAGCATTCCGACAAACATCGCTGCCTCATCAATGGATAAATCGCGTGGTTCTTTGCCAAAATATACTTTGGAAGCCGAACGAATTCCAACGGCTGTATTCACAAAATCAGCTTTGTTTAAATACATGGCGATGATTTCGTTTTTGGTATATTGACGTTCTAATTTAACGGCGATAATCCATTCTTTTACTTTTTGAATCACACGAAAAGGCTTGAAACTGGAACCTTCACCGTGAAAAAGTAATTTGGCTAACTGTTGGGTTATGGTACTCGCACCACCATCGGAACCTAATTTTATGGCTGCGCCTAAAGTTCTTCTACCATCAATTCCGGAATGTTCGTAGAAACGCTCATCTTCGGTAGCGACAAGGGCTTTTACCAAATGTGGTGGCAAATCTTCGTATTTGATTGGTGTTCGGTTTTCGTTATAAAACTTCCCAATGGTGACACCATCAGAAGAGATAATTTCGGTGGCCAAATTAGATTCCGGATTTTCTAAGTCTTCAAAGGATGGCATACTGCCGAAAAAACCCCATGATGCCAAAAAGAAAAACAATATCATTACACCAAGTCCGTAAACTAACAACTGCCAAAATTTCTTTTGGTAGTATTTAATGTCTTTAACTGTTGCGGTATTATTTTTTTGTGCCATATTTTTTATTCTGTAGATTCTATTCTAAAACCAACATCGGAGATGCCGGGAAGCGAAGGAACGCCTTCTATTTTGCCGGTTTGTCTCACTGCATGTTTGATGTGAATTTTATAAACTCCTTTTTGTGTAAAACTCACTTTATCCTTGTAAAACAACTTGTTTTCCTTAATGTCCGTGAACCCATCACCAAGAAGCGTGCCATCAGGATTGGTCATTTGGTATTCCAAAGTGTCTACTTTTATTTGTCTGTTTGGTTGTTCTAATGAAACAATCAGAAACAAATTATTGAAAGGATAATCATCGTTATCTCTAACGTTAACGTATAAATTGTACAATTTTTTTGCATCCAATTGTGGCAAATCAAAAGTAACAACACTGTCTTTGTGCCATTCCTTTCCGACGGATTTGTATTCGTCAAAGACTCTTTTTTCGTCGCAAGAAAATAAAAGTACCGCTACCAAAAGCAGGATAAAACTATTTCTTAATCTTAGGCTCATTTTTATTGTCGGATGAAGGTTTTTTATCGGCACCAAAAGGTTTGCGCTTTTTATTTTTGTTATTGTTTCTTTTCTTATTACGAGGTTGGTCAAAACGAGTCAAACTCTCTTGTCCCATGGCATTGTTGAAATCTTTTTCAGGTTCGGCTACAATTTCGATCGCAAAGTCTTCAAGCGAACTCACTTTTTTGCCTTGTTTGTTTTGGGACACAATTTCTTTGACTTGCTCGATGTTCAGCACATGCCAATTGGCAAAATTGTCAAAATAGGCAAACCACATTAGGCCTTTGAAAATGTCTTGTTTTTGACAAACGGCATCGCCTTTTTCGGTTTTTAATTTGGTTTCAAAATCCGGAAAATCTTTTAGCGCATCCATGTAAGTGTCTAATTCATAGTTCAGACAACATTTCAATTTACCACATTGACCGGCTAATTTTTGAGGATTCAAAGACAATTGTTGGTAACGTGCCGCCGAAGTATTGACGCTTCTGAAATCAGTTAACCAAGTGGAACAACACAATTCTCTTCCGCAGGAACCTATGCCGCCTAAACGAGAAGCTTCCTGACGGAAACCGACTTGTTTCATTTCAATTCTAGTACTGAATTCACGCGCGTAATCTTTGATTAACAAACGGAAATCAACACGATCGTTCGCAGTGTAATAGAAAGTCACTTTAGAACCATCGCCTTGGAATTCGATATCAGAAATTTTCATTTCCAATTTGTGAGCAATCGCCAATTCACGGGCTTTTACCTTCATCGGTTCTTCTTTGTCACGAGAATCGCTCCAAATATCGATGTCCTTTTGAGAGGCTTTTCGGTAAACTTTTGCGATTTCAGGACTGGTGTGATTTACGCCTTTTTTCTTCATTTGAATTTTAACCAATTCGCCTGTAAGGGTTACAATTCCGACATCGTGACCAGGAGAAGCTTCAGTAGCTACTACGTCACCGATGCTTAAAGTTAGTTTTTCGGTATTGCGGTAAAATTCTTTTCTTCCGTTTTTAAAACGCACTTCAATACAATCGAAAGGTGCTTCTCCATTGGGCAAACTCATGTTGGAGAGCCAATCGAAAACGGTTAATTTGTTGCAGCTATCGGTGCCGCAAGTCCCATTATTTTTGCATCCTTTTGGCGCACCGCCATCGGAAGTTGAACAACTTGTACAAGCCATAATTTGGATATAGGTATGTTGGTTGCGCCGAATATAATCAGCACTACTTATCATAAACGTTAAAAGTGTAAAGATATTGTTTTTTCGGTTAAAATTAGCCGCAAAATTTTTAAGTTTCCTTCAGGGTGATAATGTGGACAGGACACGCTTTTTCTGCCAATTCGCAATTTTCAACAATAGTATGGTCGGCTGATTTCAGGGTGTAAAATCCTTTGGCATTCACCGATTTTAAAAGCACCGATTTACCATCTTTTTTTGACATCTGAAATTGTCCCGGTGCCATTTCTACACAGTAATTGCAACCAATACATTTGTCTCTTTGTAGCGTAATAATAACCATTTAATTTTCTACAATTTTATATATTTTGTCGGACAAACGGATACGAAAAGGCACTTTTAAAGTACAACTATCTCCTTTTGAGGCTTTCTGCAACGGCAAATCGTTGACCATCATATCTTCAATAAACATTTCTTGAGCTCCGGTGCTTGGTCCTGTGATTAAGATTTTGTCGCCTTTTTTGATATCATAGGCTTCGATTTTGAATTCGGCTATATTGGTCTTTGGGAAATAATGCATGCCTTTACCAATGTAAACTTTTTTCTGAGTAGCGCTCGAACCGGGATTATCGCTCCATTCTCCCAGTTTTTGTCCCAAATAATATCCGCTCCAAAATCCACGGTTGTAAACGGTAGAAAGGGTTTCCATCCAAATATTAATTTTTTCTTTAGAAAAGGTATTTTGGTAATAGGAATCGATGGCTTCGCGATAAGTTTTTACTACGGTTGCCACATAATCGGCAGCGCGTCCTCGACCTTCAATTTTCAAAACTTTGACACCGGAATCAATGACTTGGTCTAGGAAATCAATCGTACATAAATCTTTAGGTGACATCATGTATTCATTATCGATTTCAATTTCGAATCCGCTTTCTTGGTCGATTACAGTATATTTTTTACGGCAATTTTGTTTGCAAGCACCGCGATTGGCAGAAGAATTATGAGAATGCAAACTCAAATAACATTTGCCCGAAACCGCCATACAAAGTGCACCATGACCAAAAATTTCAATTTCAACCAAATTGCCGTTTGGTCCTTTGATTCTTTCTTTTTCGATATCATTAGTGATTTTTTTTACTTGTCGTAAACTTAACTCACGAGACAAGACTATTGTATCGGCAAACATTGCGTAGAATTTTACGGTTTCAATGTTGGTCACATTCAATTGGGTTGAAATGTGTACTTCAATACCCATTGTCCTTGCGGTCATAATGACTGCTTGGTCTGATGCAATTACCGCAGTAATTTTGGCTTTTTTGGCTTTTGCCAAAAGGGTTTTCACGACAGACAAGTCGTGATCGTAAATAATAGTATTTAAAGTCAGATAGGTTCTGACGTTTTTTTCTTCACATCGGCGGGCAATTTCAGGCAAATCATCTAAAACGAAATTCACTGTAGCACGCGCACGCATGTTTAATTGTTCGACACCAAAATAAACCGAATCACATCCGTTGTCTAAAGCCGCCTGCAGTGATTCGAAATTGCCAGCCGGCGCCATCAATTCAAGTCTTTCCGAAGTAGTCATTAGTGGATGATTTTAAATAACTTATCAGACAAACGAACTCGAAACGGCACTTCAAAAGTTACTTTGTCACTAGGTTTTGCAACCACGTTATCATTGCCGTTTACTAACATTTTTTCCAAAATTAAAGTTTCGTCACCGGTTGTTGGTCCGGAGATGATGATTTTGTCACCAATATTCAGTTCTTGGTTTTCGATGATGAAAAGGCCAACTCTGGCTTTGGTGTAATAGTGTTCGACCTTACCAACCAGTACTTTTTTCACCTTTATTTTTTGGCGAATGTCGGTTGGTTTTTTTTTGGCTGTAGCCAAAGCAATATCGGAGAGTTCGCCCGAATGTTTGAATTTCAGGTTTTCAGATTTTCCTTTGCGGAAGACTTTGTTGCCGACTTGCTTTCCGCTTCTTAATCTTACTTGTTCCGCCAAAGGCAAATGGGTAATTTCCAGACATTCATTGGAACAACAATTTTCCATAGCCGCTTTACAATCGTCACATTGGATAAACAGCAAATGACAACCATCGTTGGAACAATTGGTGTGATTATCACACGGCTTTCCACATTGGTGACATTGCGAAACAATATCGTCGGTAATTCTTTCGCCTAAACGATGGTCGAAAACAAAATTCTTTCCGATGAATTTACTTTCCAGATTTTCTTCCTTGATTTGTTTGGCATAATTGATAATTCCGCCTTCTAATTGGAACACATTTTTAAAACCTTGGTGTTTAAAGTAAGCAGAAGCTTTTTCACAACGAATACCACCGGTGCAATACATCACTAGGTTTTTATCTTCTTTAAAATCTTTTAATTGTTCGTTGATGATAGGCAGACTTTCTCTAAAAGTTTCCACATCCGGAGTTATCGCGCCTTTGAAATGCCCAATTTCGCTTTCGTAATGATTTCTGAAATCAACCACAATCGTGTTAGGATCTTCTAAAATCTGATTGAATTCGTTGGCTTTTAAATGTACACCAATATTGGTTACATCAAAGGTTTCGTCGTTTAAACCATCGGCTACAATTTTGTCCCGAACTTTCACAGTCAACTTCAAAAACGAATGGTCATCGTGTTCCACAGCCACATTCAAGCGGATGTTTTTCATGAAATCATAGGCTTCTAATGTTTCGCGGAAAGCTTCAATGTTTTCGGCCGGAACCGACATTTGGGCGTTGATTCCTTCTTTGGCAACATACGTTCGGCCTAAGGCATCGAGTTGGTTCCATTGGATAAATAAATCGTCGCGAAATTTTTTTGGATCTTCAATTTTGGCATACGCATAGAAAGACAACGTTAGTCGTTGTTTGCCGGCTTGGTCAATCAATTCGGCTCTTTCTTCTGCGCTTAAGGTGTTATACAGTTGCATGCTATAAACGTTTAAGTGAGAAATATGTTGTGAGTTCTAAATGGAAGAATTCGGTGCAAATTTACATTTTTTTTGCAATAAAAAAACCCAAGCAGTTTTTAGACCGTTGGGTTTCTTTTTCATAGCATTTCTCCCATTTTCATGGCATCTTATTCAAGAGATGCAATTCAATAGAAAAGGTTGCGTGAAGTTTTTTTAATTTTTTTTTAGCAGAATTCTGCGTATGCATCTTTAAGGTTTTCTGCGATTAATTCTGCCGGACGACCTTCAATGTGGTGACGTTCTAACATGTGTACCAATTCGCCGTTTTTGAACAAAGCCATACTTGGCGATGACGGTGGAAAAGGAAACATTTGTTGGCGAGCTGCATCAACAGCTTCTTTGTCAACACCGGCAAAAACAGTGATTAAATGGTCTGGTTTTTTAGCGCCATCTAAACTCATTTTAGCTCCCGGACGAGCATTTCTTGCCGCACAACCACAAACCGAATTTACTACTACTAAAGTCGTTCCTTCTGCTTTAATCGCGTTTTCAACGTCAGCTGCTGTATATAATTCTTGAAAGCCAGCTTCTGAAAGTTCAGCGCGCATTGGCAATACCATTTCTTCTGGGTACATATTTTTTTGATTTTAAATATTAGAAATTAAATATTAGATATTGAAATCTGTTGCAAAGATAATGAGAATTCTAAAGGGAAGTTTTAAAGAAATGATAAAGATTTGTTATTGTTTGATAGTCTAAAAATCCGATTTTATTTATTCTTCATTCGGTCTTTTAAAATGGTTTCTACTTTTTCTAAACTAAAGCCTTTTGCTTTGAGCAATATTAAATAGTGAAACAGTAAATCAGCGGCTTCATTCAAGAACAAATCAGCATTGTCATCTTTGGCTTCTATGACCAATTCGACTGCTTCTTCGCCAACTTTTTGAGCAATTTTATTGAGGCCTTTTTGGAAAAGTGAAGTGACATAAGATTCTGAACTTGGGATTGAAATACGTTCTTCAATGACTTTTTCCAACTCATTTAGAAAAGAAATTTGAGGTTCATTGTCAAAACAAGAAGTCGTTCCATTGTGACACGTTGGTCCGTTTGGAATCACTTTAATCAGTAATGCATCTTGGTCGCAATCATCTTTTATGGAAACTACTTTTAGAAAATTTCCAGAAGTTTCGCCTTTGGTCCACAACCTGTTTTTACTTCGACTGAAAAAGGTCACAATGTTTTCATCTTGTGTTTTTTGGAATGCGTCTTCGTTCATGTAACCTAGCATCAACACTTGTTCCGTTTGGTTGTCCTGAATAATCGTTGGAATTAATCCGTTATATTTAGAGAAATCTAAGGTCATCTGATGGGTATGTTTTTAGTTTTTAAAATGTTTTTTAAAGTTGAAATCGGGACTTCGTTAAAGTGGAAAATACTGGCGGCTAATCCGGCGCTGACTTCGGTTTTAGTGAATAAATCGATAAAGTCTTTTGCATTTCCAGCGCCACCAGAAGCAATTATTGGAATAGAAACCGCTTCACTTATAGCATTGGTGATGTCTAATGCAAATCCGTTTTTGGAACCATCATTGTTCATAGACGTAATTAGTAATTCTCCAGCTCCTAATTCTTCGACTTTTTTTGCCCAATCGATGGCTAAAATTCCTGTGGATTCTGTTCCACCTTTTATGAAAACAAACCAATCGTTTTCCACTTTTTTGATGTCGATGGCAACCACTAAACTCTGACTTCCAAAAGCATCTGAAATTTGGGTAATCAACTCAGGATTCAAAACGGCAGCCGAATTAATACTTACTTTATCCGCACCGGATTGCAATAGTAATCGCGCCTCTTCAACCGATTGAATGCCGCCGCCAACGGTGAAGGGAATATTAATTTCTTTTGACAATTGCGTGACCATTTCCGCTAAGGTTTTTCGCTTTTCCAAGGTCGCGCTGATGTCTAAAAGTACTAACTCATCCGCTCCGTTTTTAGAATAAAATGAAGCCAATTCTACTGGATTTCCGGCATATTTTAGTGCCAAAAATTGTATACCTTTCACGACTCGTCCGTCTTTAATATCCAAACACGGAATGATTCTTTTCTTTAACATAATTCGCGTAAGTTTTCAATTTTTATTGTGCCTTCGTATAATGCTTTTCCGATGATGGCACCTTCGCATCCGATGGTTTTCAATAGTTCTAAATCCGAAATAGTTGTCACGCCGCCACTCGCAATTAAATTCACTTTGGTCTTTTCTAAAATGACCGAATACAATTCATTAGAAGTACCTTGAAGCATGCCGTCTTTTGAGATGTCGGTACAAATCACAATTGAAATTCCTTTGGAAACATAATCAGAAATATACTCCACGACATCAATTTCTGAAGTTTCTAACCAACCTTGAGTGGCAATTTTTCGGTTCAAACAATCGGCGCCTAAAATGATTTTATTACTTCCAAATTCAGTCAACCAATTTAAAAATTCGGTTGGATTTTTAGATGCAATGCTTCCGCCCGTAACTTGATTGGCTCCGTTTTCAAAAGCGATTTCGAGGTCTTTTCTTTGTTTTAATCCACCACCAAAATCGATTTTCAAATTGGTTTTTGTTGCAATTTGATACAATACTTTATGGTTGATAATCTGGTTCGATTTTGCTCCATCCAAATCCACTAAATGTAAATATTGGAAGCCGTTGTCTTCAAAATATTTGGCTACTTCCAATGGATTTTCATTGTAAATTTTTTGCGTGGCATAATCGCCTTTGGTCAATCGGACGCATTTTCCGTTGATGATGTCTATGGCTGGAATGATTCTCATAATTTTAAAAAGTTTAGTAAAAGTTGCTCGCCAACACTAGATGATTTTTCAGGATGAAATTGTGTGGCGTAAAAATTATCCTTTTGCATCGATGCACTAAACGGAACGATATAATCGCAAATGGCTGTTGTTTCTTTACTGATTTCGACGTAGTAACTGTGTACAAAATAGAAATTTTCATCTGCTGAAATTCCGTAATATAATTCAGAGTTTAACTGTGAAATGTTGTTCCAACCCATGTGAGGCACTTTCAATTTGGGTTCGAATTTTTTAACTGTTGCTTCGAAAATTCCTAAACATTCTGTGTTTCCTTCTTCAGAAAATTGACATAATAATTGTTGCCCGAGACATATTCCTAAAACCGGTTGTCTAAGGTTTTTGATTACTTGGTCCAAACCTTTTTCTTTCAAATACTTCATTGCCGAACTTGCTTCGCCCACACCAGGAAAAATTACTTTTTCAGCTTGTTTCAAAATCGTTTCATCATCGGTTACGACACATGAATACCCCAATCGTTCGATGGCATTTTTCACAGAAGTAATGTTGCCTGCGTTGTATTTTACTAATGCTATCATAATATTCCTTTGGTGCTTGGTATGCCGTTAGTTCCGTCTTTTTGAACCGCCATTTTTATTGCTTTGGCGAACGCTTTGAAAATTGATTCTATTTTGTGGTGCTCGTTTTCGCCTTCACTTTTGATGTTTAAATTGCATTTGGCACCATCACAAAACGATTTAAAAAAGTGTGAAAACATTTCGGTTGGCATTTCTCCGATTTTTTCTCGGTTGAATTTCGCATCCCAAACCAACCATGAACGACCACCAAAATCCAATGCAACTTGCGACAAACAATCGTCCATCGGAAGTAAAAAACCGTAACGCGTAATGCCTTTTTTAGAACCCAAAGCTTGCGCAAAAACGTCGCCCAAAGCTATTCCGACATCTTCAATAGTATGGTGTTCATCAACATACAAATCGCCTTCTACGTTGATGTTTAAATCTATATTTCCGTGTTTGACAATTTGGTCGAGCATATGATCGAAAAATCCTAAACCGGTTTTGATGTTGCTTTTTCCGTTTCCATCTAAGTTAATTTCAATTGCAATTTCGGTTTCTTTTGTTGTTCGAATTAATTTTCCAACGCGAGGTTGTTCCTTTAAAAATTGATAGATTTTTTCCCAAGAAGTCGTTGATAAAATCGCTCGTTCATTGGCTGTAGCTGAAATAAAAATCGCCTGACTTCCTAAATTTTCTGCTAGTTGAATATCAGTAACTCTATCTCCAATTACGAAGGAATTTTTTAAATCATAATTGCCTTTGATGTACTGTTGCAATAACGCAGTTCCAGGTTTTCGTGTTGGCAAATTTTGCTCTGGAAATGACACATCAATAATCACATCCGAAAATTGAATTCCTTCGTTTTCGAACGCTTTTATCATTTTATTTTGAGCTGGCCAAAAGGTATTTTCTGGAAACGAATTAGTTCCCATTCCATCTTGATTTGTTACCATGACCAACTCATAATCTAATTCTTTGGCAATGCGTGATAAATACTGAAAAACCTGCGGATAAAATTCCAATTTTTCCAAACTATCGACTTGAAAATCTATCGGTGGTTCGATGATTAACGTGCCATCTCTGTCTATAAATAAAGCTTTTTTCATGATGTGACTAATTGTAATGCGTAGACTAATTGTTGATTTTCTCTTGGAGTTCCGATGGTAATTCGAATCGTATTTTCAACTACCGAACTTCGGTTTCGTGTGATGATTTGTTGTTCTATTAAACTATTGTAAATGGCGGTTGCATTTTCCATTTCGACTAATAAAAAATTAGCTTCTGACGGATAAATTTTGGTTACAAAATCTAAAGCCAAAAGGGATTTCTTAAGCAATTTCCGTTCGGATTTTATCAGTTGTACATTCGATTTGAAAGTAGCTTCATCGGCAAGTGATTTTACCGCAGCTTCTTGATTCAATTGACTCACATTATATGGCGGTTTTACCTTATTCATCACCGAAATCATGTTTTCATCTGCATAAGCAATTCCGATGCGAACTGCTGCCAAACCTCGAGCTTTACTAAACGTTTGTGAAATAATTAAATTAGAATATTGTTTGATTTTAGAAACTAAAGAAGGTTGTTCACTAAAGTCGATGTAAGCTTCGTCTAAAAACACAATGCCGTTGAAGTTTTCAATGATGTATTCCAGATTTTCTAAATAATTTCCAGTCGGATTGTTGGGCGAACATAAATACAAAACTTTAGCCTTTTGCTCCAAAATAGCTTCAGTATTCAATTGAAATTCTTTGGTAAGCGGAATTGAAATGATTTCAAGATTATTGATGTTCGCATAGACTTCATACATCCCATAAGTTGGTGGACAAAGGATGATTTTGTCTTGATTTGGTTCGCAAAAAACACGTTGTACTAAATCGATGATTTCGTCGCTTCCGTTACCGATTAAAATGTTTTCAATAGCTACTTTCTTTTGACTGCTCAAAATTTGTTTCAAACGCCATTGGTATGGATCGGGATAGCGGTTTAAGTTGCCATACGGATTTTCATTGGCATCCAAAAAGACGCCTTGATTGCTTTTGTATTCATCTCTCGCGCTCGAATACGGCGTTAACGAAAGAATGTTTTTCCGAATTAAATTAGAGATATTATCCATTTTGTAATTTTTTTAATCGGATGGAAACCGCGTTTTTGTGGGCATCTAGTTGTTCGGCTGCAGCCATGAGTTCAATCGTTGAGCCAAGGTTTTGTATGCCTTTGGAAGTCAATTTTTGAAACGTGATTTTTTTGACAAAACTGTCTAACGAAACGCCGCTGTAATTCTTCGCATAACCATTAGTTGGTAACGTGTGATTGGTTCCGCTGGCGTAATCTCCGGCGCTTTCACAACTGTAATTGCCAATAAAAACCGAACCGGCATTTTCGATGAATTCAATTTTATTTTCGGCATCTTTTATAGCCAAAATCAAATGCTCTGGTGCGTAAAAATTACTGAACTCGATTCCGGTTTGAATACTATCGAAAACCAAAGCACGACTGTTTTCTAAAGCTTTTTCTACAACGGATTGTCGAGGTAAAAGTGCTTTTTGACTTTCAATGGCTGCTGCCACTTTCGAAACAATTTCCTCTGAATGGGTTACTAAAATTACCTGGCTATCGCCACCGTGTTCAGCTTGCGAAAGCAAATCGGAAGCAACAAATTCAGGGTCGCAAATGTCATCGGCAATGACCAATAATTCACTTGGTCCGGCAGGCAAATCGATGGCTAAACCCAATTGTTGTGCGTATTGTTTGGCCGCTGTGACGTATTGATTTCCGGGACCGAAGAGCTTGTCGACTTTCGGAATTTCATCGGTTCCAAAGGTCATAGCGGCAATCGCTTGGATGCCGCCGACGTTATACATTTGAGTTACACCGGTCAATTGCGCAGCATACAAAATAGCTGGATTGATGTTGCCGTTTTTATCTGGTGGCGAACACAGAATTATGTTTTTGCAACCAGCAATTTTAGCCGGAATGGCTAACATCAATACAGTAGAAAAAAGCGGTGCTGTTCCGCCGGGAATGTAAATGCCAATTGTTTCAATGGCGCGACTTTCTCTCCAGCAAAAAACACCCGAAGTGGTTTCGATTTTGGTTGGAATTTCTTTTTGAGAACTGTGAAATTTCGAAATATTATCAGCTGCAACTTGAATTGCTTTTTTTAATTCGATTGGAATTTCGGCTATAGCTTTTTCTATTTCTGCAGTTGATATGGCTATATTTTTAATAGAAATGCCATCGAAATAATTGGTGTACTTTTTTACGGCAGCCGAACCATTTTTTTCAATGTCGTTAAAAATGGATTTTACGGTTTCGTTTAAATCGGCTGTCGCTACAGTTTGTCTTTTGGACAATTCATTCCATTGTTCAGGATTTGGATTTATGTAAGTTTTCATATTTGTTAAATTGAATTATCGAATCATTTTTTCTATCGGAATAATTAAAATTCCTTCAGCACCGAGATTTTTGAGTTGTTCTATGATTTCCCAATAATCGTCTTCTCGGATGACCGAATGCAAACTGCTCCAATCTTTGTTGACCAACGGTAAAATGGTTGGTGATTTCATACCCGGAAGTAAAGAACAGATGTTGTCGATGGCTGAATTCGGAGCATTTAATAAAATATATTTATTCTGTTTGCCTTCGCGAACCGATTGGATTCGGAATAGTAATTTGTTGAGAATGGCTTGGATTTCTTGCGTCAGATTTGGATTGGCAATTAGAACGGCTTCGCTTTTAGTAACGGTTTCGACTTCTTTCAAACCATTCATCAAAAGTGTACTTCCGGTGCTGACAATATCGAACACGGCATCGGCTAAACCAATGCTGGTGGCAATTTCAACACTTCCGCTGATTTCTTCGATAAAAACATTAATGTCCTTTTTGGCAAAAAAATCAATTAGGATTTTAGGATAACTGGTCGCGATTCGTTTGCCTTCAAAATAATTCAAATCGGTGTAGATTTCGTCTTTCGGAATGGCCAATGACATGCGGCAACCGGCAAAACCTAATTGCTGAATCACATTTACTTCTTTGCCTTTTTCCCAGACTTCATTTTCGCCTAAGATGCCTATATCGGCAACGCCTTGTTCCACGTACTGCGGAATATCATCATCGCGCAGGAATAGGATTTCGACCGGAAAATTTTGTGCAACGGCTTTGAGTTTTCGTTCACCATTGGAAATTTTGATACCACATTCTTCCAGCAGTTGGAGTGATTTTTCGCTTAGTCGGCCACTTTTTTGAACAGCAATTTTTAAAGTACTCATTTTTTAATTGTGAATAAAAGCTGAGTATATCGCGAAGTGTATAAATACAAAAAACCCGTCTTGATATACTCAGACGGGTTTTTAATTATGTTTTTGGATTAGCTACAATACATCATTAACTCGCCTGGTTGCAAGAATGATGATGATGTAATTGAGCAATAATCGTGTTCATTGTTTTATTTTGATGCAGCAAAACTAGCCATAACTTTCTGAAGAAACATTACTTTTTATAAAGTTTAACATTTGTTCATTTTCGCATTACCGAATAATTCTTCTCAGCAAAGCCTTGATAAAAAGACCTTTCGGGCATTTCCAAATGACTTGCAAATCTTCCCAAAACGTAGTTTCTTCATCTAAGAACTTGAAGATAACAGTGGCATTTCCTTTTTCAAACATCGCTGAAAATATGGTGGAACCTAAATGATTTTTTTGGTCCAAAATATCTAAAAGAAGCAAATCATAAAACCAAAATTTATCAGTTTTATGAAATTTAGTTAAGTCATTTTCTTTGGATAGAAATTGCACTAAGGCTTTTGATTTTTTGACAGTGTTTTTTAAAGTATAACCTGTGCTGGCTTTTGTCCAACCACCGGCAGAACCAATGTTGAGAATGTTTTTTGAATTATGTTGCCAAAACGGATAACATGTCATCGGGATATTGCCTTGTTCTTTTTCGATTAATTCGTACTCCGTAATGCCAAGTTTTTCAATGTAGTTTTTGATTTCGGTTTCGTATTCTGCTGCCGACAATAAATCTTTGGAGAACAAAGTATATTCTAATAACGCTTCTGTTTCCGAAGTTGGTAACACGTACATAAATCTTGTATTGCCTTTTTGTTCCACTGAAAAATCCATGAATGTAGCGCAATCGGGATTGAAAGCAGCTTCCTTGCTTTTGATAAACCAACCGATAAAATGTTGGTGTAAAAATGGATATTTGGTTTGGTTTTTAACCAATTCCGAATTGAAAATGGAGTTAAAAATTTGGTTACAAGTAAAACTCTCAGAATCGGTTTTGACTTCGCAACGATGTCTTAATTCTTGAAAATCGGTTACTCTTTGATTTAGAAAAGTAATGTTTTTTTCTTTGGAAATAATTTCAAAAACATGATTGTAAAAATCGAGTCCTTTGACCATTTTGTATTTGTAAGGATTCAGGTTTAGTTGTCTTTCAAAAGATTCGTTTTTAAACCAAGCGGTATTCCATTTGGCGGAAGCCAAATCATCGTATAAACCGTTATCATTCCAAAAACACCATGTTCGGTCGTTGGTTTTTTTTGAATTTTCGTCAATCAGAAGAATGGATTTGTCTTTGAACTTTCCGGAAAGTACCATTTCATAAACCGTCATCAAAGCGGATAAACCGGCGCCGGTAAAAATGTAATGGTAGTGTTTCATTAATATAGTGTATATCTCAATCCCAGAAAACCTCTGATGCCTTGATTTGGTGCATAAACATAACTCGGGTCAAAAGTCAGCGCATAAGGATTTGATGGTGTTGCCATCACATTTCCGTTGGCGTCGTAATCGACATTTTCGTCAAAAGGATCTTCTGCTCTGGCAATCAAAAACGGATTTCCTTTGTTGGGTGTCCAATTTAGAATGTTTTTGATTCCTCCGTAAAGCTCAAAATTACGGAATTTTTTATAAGTAAACTGGATGTTCTGCAAACTCCATGGTTTTGAATACTCATCTCTTGGATCAAGCGGTCCTAAAAGCGGTAATCGCATCGGGCCATAGAGATTTCCGGTATAGTCAATAGAGAGAAACCAATCGGGAATGTCGTAGGTTATGGCCCAATTCATACTGAATTTTTCAGTTAAAACAGGTTGCGTAGTGATGCCGTCTTTCACGTTTTTCGGATCCATAAAAGTAAAACCGATTAAGGTTTTTATTCCGTAAGGTGTTACCAAATCAACATTGCCGCTTACGCCAAGTGTTTCGGAATAACCATTGAGGTTTTGGTAAATAATTTGGTTCGGATTGGTGTCATAATCCGGTATGATTTGATTGGTGAAATAAGTATACCAAGTAGAAAATTCAAAACCTAAGAAAGTAGCATCGTCAAATCTGATTTTTTTGAGGTAATTGAAATTAATGTTATACGACTTTTCAGGATTTAAGTTTTCGGTTATTATCACCTCTCTTGAACCGGTTAAGGCGGCGTGTTCTTCGGTAAACAAATTGACAATACGGAATCCGGTACCGGCGTTTATTCTGAAAACATCATTTTTGGTCGGGTTCCATTTGTACGCAATTCGCGGTGTAAAAATATTGCCGTGATTGTTGTTGTAATCATATCTGGCGCCTAGTAACAGATGGTGTTTCTCAGTCAGTTTTATTTCGTCTTGGATAAAAGTGCTGTAAATATTCGTTTTTTCAGCGGTAATTGTCGCAGTAGTATTGTCATTGTAATATTGGTGTCGAATAGCAGCGCCAAAGAGCAAATTGTGGTTTTCTAGTTTTTTATCCCAAAGGTATTGTCCAAAGCCAATTTTTTGCTGTGCCAAATACAAAGTCGTTCCATAAACCGAATTTTGGTCATGAGAGGTAGCCGAAATAGAAATAAACATATCTTCTTTTACCGGCAATTGGTACTTGCTCAACAACTCAAATCTTGTAGTATAAATGCTTTCGCCATAAACTTCATTTCCGCCACGGTAACTTTTATTCCATTGCATTTCGCCGCCCCAACGGTCTTCATAAAAAATTCTTCCGGCGAGTGTGAATTCCTTTTGACTTTTTCGGATAAAATTCCATTTGTTAAAAATAGAGATTCTTTCTTGAAGCGTTACATCGGTAAAATTATCGTTGTTGTTGTCTGTCGGGTTGTTATAATTGTAATAGTTCAATCCCAATAAAGATTCCGCATTTTGTCCGACATTGGCTTTAAAACCCAAATCAATATTGTTTTCCAGCCACGAAGTCGAAAAGACATCAGCGGAAAATAAGGGCGCGTTTTTGGTTTTTTTGGTAATGATATTGATTAATCCGCCAACCGCTTCACTGCCGTACAAACTCGACGCCGGACCTTTTATAATCTCTATTCTGTCAATCATCGAATTCGGAATTCCGGATAATCCGTAAACGGTTGACAATGCACTTACGATTGGCATTCCGTCAATAGTTACCATAGTATACGGACCTTCCAAGCCGTTGATGTGAATATCGCCGGTGTTACAAATATTGCAATTCAATTGTGGTCGAACGCCATTTACGTTTTGTAAAGCTTCAAATATATTGGACGTTGGATTTTTCTTCAAAAATGCACTTGTATAAACTTCTACCGGAACCGGAGTTTCCAAACGAGATACAGGTTTTAAAGTTCCAGAAATGACAATCTCTTCTAATGCTTCAGATTTTGAATTGATGGGAATCGTATCATTTACTTGAGCTGACAAGTCATTGAAAATCAAGATTATCGTTATTAAAGCAATATTTTTCATTAAAACAAAATAAAAATTTAGACAAAACTAAAAATTAATTTTAATTTATATTAAAAAAATAAAATATATTTGTAAAAAAGCGAATATGACCATTTCCGAAGAAAATTATATTAAGGTTATTTATCACTTGTCGTTGGTTTCTCCAAAAGGCGTAAATACAAACGCTATTGCCGGAATGTTAGAAACCAAAGCGTCTTCGGTAACCGATATGTTGAAGAAACTTTCTGAAAAAGATTTGGTTTCCTATCAAAAGTACCAAGGCGTAAATTTGACAGAGAATGGACTTCTATCTGCCAAAATGATTGTTAGAAAACACCGTTTGTGGGAAGTTTTTTTGGTGGAGAAATTGGCTTTTAATTGGGATGAAGTTCACGAAATTGCGGAAGAATTGGAACATATAAAATCGGTAGCATTAATCAATAAATTAGATGCTTTTTTAGGTTTTCCTGCCTTTGATCCGCATGGTGATCCGATTCCGAATGAAAAAGGTGTGATTCAAAAGGTCAATAAATTATTGCTTTCGGAAGCCGAATTAGACCGAGAATATTATTGCATTGGCGTAAAGGATTCTTCTTCAGAGTTTTTAAAATATTTAGACAAACAAAAAATAGCTTTGGGTTCTGTTTTTAAAGTGATAGAAAAAGAAAGTTTTGATGATACTTTGACGGTTGAAGTCAATTCGCAAGAAAAAACAATTTCGAATAAAATAGCTAATAATTTATACGTTCAATAATTATGTACGAATCAATAATAGAATATTTTAGTAGTATTGACCCAATTTTGGCGGCTTTTTATGCCACGATGTTTACTTGGTTTTTAACTGCATTGGGTGCTTCGTTTGTATTCTTTTTTAAGAATATGAATCGAATAGTTCTTGACGGAATGCTTGGTTTTACAGGCGGTGTTATGATAGCGGCTAGTTTTTGGAGTTTGTTAGCACCAGCCATAGAAATGAGTAAAGGCGAAGGTTTTGTGAAAGTAATGCCGGCCGCCATTGGTTTTGGATTAGGAGCGCTTTTCATTTTTGGTTTAGACAAAATTTTACCGCATTTACACATCAATTTTCAAGAAACTGAAGGGGTAAAATCGCCTTGGCAACGAACAACTTTATTGGTTTTAGCGATTACAATGCATAACATTCCAGAAGGTTTGGCGGTTGGTGTGCTTTTTGGTGGTGTCGCCGCCGGAATTCCGGAAGCTTCAATTGCCGGAGCGGTTACTTTAGCCATTGGAATCGGAATTCAAAATTTCCCGGAAGGAATTGCAGTTTCCATGCCGTTGCGCCGAATGGGAATGAGTCGTTGGAAGAGTTTTATGTACGGACAATCTTCTGCTTTAGTAGAACCCATTGCAGGAGTTTTGGGCGCAGTGGCCGTTACTTTTTTTACACCATTATTGCCTTATGCCTTAGCTTTTGCAGCCGGTGCTATGATATTTGTAGTAGTAGAAGAAGTAATTCCGGAAACCCAACAAGATAAGAACACTGATATCGCAACTTTAGGGTTAATCGGCGGATTTATTGTTATGATGACTTTGGATGTTGCTTTGGGTTAATGACAACCACAATCGTCTTTGTCGCAACCTTTTTTGTTCTTCTTTTTCCCAATAAATTTTTGGGCTAAAAAGCCAATAGCGATTCCTAAAGCGATATAAACCAATATTTCTTGAATATTCATCTTATTTCAAAAATTGATACGCAATCAGCGCGGTTAAATAGGCAAAACCACTCATGAAAACCAATTGAATTATTGGCCATTTCCAACTGTTGGTTTCTTTTTTTACAATGGCCAAAGTACTGATGCATTGCATCGCAAAAGCATAAAAAAGCAATAACGAAACACCTGTGGCAAAGTTGAAAACTTTTCTTCCATCGGGATGAACTTCAGCTTTCATACGGTTTTTGATAGTGGTTTCTTCATCGCCATGACTTCCAACGCTGTAAATGGTTGCCAAAGTTCCAACAAAAACTTCACGAGCCGCAAACGAGCTTACCACAGCAATTCCGATTTTCCAGTCGTAACCCAAAGGTTCAATAATAGGTTCAATAGATTTTCCCATAATCCCGATATAAGAATTCTCGAGTTTATGCGAACTGATTTGGTCGTTTACATATTCTAAATCGTCTAGTCTATTCTCTAATTTAACTTTTTTAATCACCAAGCTTTCCGCATTGTCAAACCCTTTTTTTGGTCCGTGAGAACCCAAAAACCAAAGGATAACTGAAAGGGCTAAGATGATTTTTCCGGCGCCAAAAACAAAAGCTTTCGTTTTTTCAATTACGTTAATCGCCACGTTTTTAAACAGCGGTAATTTGTAACTTGGCATTTCAACCACGAAATACGATTTGGTTTTCAGTTTTAAAATTTTGTTCAAAATATAAGCTGAAAAAATCGCCATTCCGAAACCTAAAAGATACAACAACATTAAGGTTGCGCCTTGTAAACTAAAAATGCCTAACAATCTTTTTTCGGGAATGATTAAGGCTATCAAAATCGCATAAACGGGTAAACGTGCCGAACAAGTAATAAATGGCGTAACCAAAATGGTTATCAATCGCTCTTTCCAATTTTCAATATTTCGCGCACTCATAATCGCCGGAATGGCACAAGCTGTTCCCGAAATTAAAGGCACAACACTTTTTCCGGACAAGCCGTAACGGCGCATGATTTTGTCCATCAAAAAGACCACGCGACTCATATAACCGCTTTCTTCCAGTACTGAAATAAAGAGGAATAGAAAAGCAATTTGCGGAATGAAAATCACTATGCCGCCAATTCCGGGAATGATGCCTTCGCTGATCAAATTGGTGAATTCGCCACTCGGAAGATTGGTTTTAGCATAATTGGCCAAATTGGCAAAAGTACTATCAATAAATTCCATCGGAATGCTTGACCAATCAAAAATCGATTGGAAAATCAGCAATAAGATCCCAAAGAAAATAACGTATCCAAAGATTTTATGGGTTAATACTTTATCTAATTTGGAACGCAAATCAGAAGCGTTTTCGGTATCAATTTTCTGCCCGATTTTCAATGTATCATTGATAAATTGGTAACGCTTAATCGTCTCTTTTTGTTGCAAGCGTTTTAAATCGGAATGTGATTTGGCAAAAGAACTTTGGATTTCTTTTCGTTCCAAATTCAAGAAATTAACGTCCTGAGTAATTACCAGCCAAAGTTTGTACAACAATTGATCAGGGAAAGCGATTCGAAGTTTATTAAAATAATCCACATCAATGCTCGAAGCATTCAAACAAGGTTCAGTCGATATATTTTTATAGTCAACGATAGTTTTTTTCAGCTCGTCAATACCAATGCTTTTTCGCGTGCTGACCAAAACGATTTTCGTTTTTAACTTTTCTTCCAAATAAGGAATGTCAAGCGTTATGCCTTTCGCCTTCATTCGATCAGTCATGTTGATGACTAAAATGGTTGGAATTTCAAGGTCTTTTATTTGGGTAAAAAGTAAAAGGTTTCTTTTCAGATTTTCAACATCGGTTACCACAACTGCAACATCCGGAAAAAGCTTGTCTTTTTTGTTGAGTAATAATTCGATAACCACATTTTCATCAATGGAACTCGCATTCAAACTATACGTTCCCGGTAAATCAAGAATGTTGGCTTTGACATTATTGGGCAATTTGCAAAAACCGAGTTTTTTTTCAACGGTAATTCCGGGATAATTTCCAACCTGTTGGTTCAATCCTGTGAGTTGATTGAACACCGAAGTTTTCCCTGTATTCGGATTCCCAATAAGCGCTACGTTGATGTTTTGAATGCTCATTTTTGATTAATTGTCACGGATTTCGACTTCAATCTCATGAGCCGTTTCTTTTCTTATGGCCAAATGAGAACCGTTGTTCACGTTGATATAAATAGGATCGCCAAACGGTGCAATTTGAATAATCTCGATGTCATTATCCGGTAAACATCCCATTTCTAAAAGTTTTAGCGGGATTTTATCCAAATCAACATAAGTGATAACTGCTTTGTCTCCAATTTTTAATAAATCAACGGTAGTTTTCAATGCTTATTTAGATTGAATTAAGATTGCAAAAGTAGGCATAAAAAAAGAATACTAGGTGATAATTGTCAGTTTAACTAATTTTTATCGTCTTCCAATAACCAATTGATATCTTCAATTAATTTTTGAATGTCTTCTTTTTTGGTGCCGTCATAAAACCCACGAACACGTCTTTCGGCATCGACAAGGACAAAATTTTCGGTGTGAACCATATCGTATAGTTCATCGGGCTTGCCTAATTTAACAGCCAAATATGATTTTCGCGCCATACTGTAGATTTCTTTTTTGTCTCCGGTAACCAAGTTCCATTTAGAATCAACAACACCATGTTTTATGGCATATTTCTTCAAAACCGGAACACTGTCAATTTCAGGAGTTACACTGTGTGACAAGAGCATCACTTTTGGGTTATTCAAAAATGCTTTTTGAACATCAACCATATTTTTACTCATCACAGGACAAATAGAACCACAAGTAGTGAAGAAAAAATCGGCGACATATATTTTGCCTTCGTAGTCTTTTGGAGTAATTATTTTACCATTTTGATTGGTAAAAGAAAAGTCGGATATTTTATGGTATTTCTCTACAAATTGAACTGTGCTGTCAACCAATTCCGGATTTACATCGGCCGGATTGTATATAGGAAGTGTTTTACTTGGTTTTAAAACATTGTAAAAAAGCGAAACCGTTATGATAGAGAAGATGACAAAAGTGCCAATAAAGATTCGGTATTTTTTGAGAAAAGCAAGCATTGTTTTTTTTGACAAAAATACAAAAGCAAAACCAACGATTGTCGTTTTTGAGACTAATCAACACTTATAATTTTGTTAAAAGTGCATTTCTAAATTGAGAATCTATAAATTTGTGTAAACTAACAAAATTTCAATCTTTATGAAAAAGAAGACCATATCAAAAGCACTGCTTGCCACGGTATTATTGGCGGGTGTTTTGCAAATTAATGCACAGGAGAAAAAACCCGGAATCGACTTGTCTTTGATGGACAAATCGGTCAGGCCAAATGATGATTTCTTCAATTTTGTTAATGGAACTTGGGTAAAAAATACTGAAATCCCGGCAGACAGAGTTCGTTGGGGTAGTTTTGATGAATTGCGTCAAAAAACAGATACCGATGCATTAGCCATTTTAGAAGAAGCTTCAAAAAATCCGGCATACAAATCAAATACCGATCAAGGCAAAGCCATCAATCTTTACAAATCGATTATGGATACCGTAGCTAGAAACAAAGCCGGAATTGCTCCGTTAAAACCTTATTTAGCCAAAATCAATGCCGTTAAAAATATAGCCGATCTGCAAAAGCTAATGGTTGAAATGGCACCTAAAGGCGGTATTGGATTCTTTGGCGTTGGTGTAGGAACCGATGCGAAAAACAGCAATAGAAATGTGGTGAATGTCGGTCCGGGTTCTTTAGGGCTGCCGGACAGAGATTATTATGTTTCCGAAGAAGCAGATTCTAAAGAAAAAAGAGCCAAATATGTAGCACACGTAACCAGAATGCTTCAACTTATTGGTGACAAACCGGATGTTGCTAAGAAAAATGCCGAGAAAATATTGGCTTTAGAAACCGCCATGTCTAAACCAAGATTAGACCGAGTAGAAAGAAGAGACCGAAGAAAAACGTATAACCCAATGACGGTAGCCGATTTGCAAAAATTAACACCTTCTATCAATTGGGATGGCTATGTTACCGGAATCGGTTTGCCAAAAGTGGATTCTGTAATTGTGGCTCAACCAAGATACATGGAAGCTTTGCAAGGTATTTTTACCGAAAACAAAGTAGAAGATTGGAAAGCCTATATGCGTTGGACGTTGCTAAACGATGCGGCAAGTAAACTATCAACCACGATTGAAAAAGCCAATTGGGATTTTTACAGCAAAACATTAAGTGGCGCGGTAAAACAAAGACCGCTGAATGAAAGAGCGCTTCAAGTAATTAACGGAGCAACCGGTGAAGCTTTAGGGAAATTATATGTAGAAAAAATGTTTCCGGCTGAAGCCAAAATCAAAGCCGAAAAAATGATTAAAAATGTCATTAGAGCCTATGAAATCAGAATCAATAACTTGACTTGGATGTCACCACAAACTAAATTAAGTGCTATCGAAAAGTTGAATAAAATGACCATTAAAATTGGCTATCCGGACAAATGGAAAGACTATTCGGCATTGACAGTGAAAAGTGTGGCTGAAGGCGGAACTTATTTTGACAATGCGATGAGTATTTCCAATTGGAACTTCAAAAGAAATATTGATAAATTAGGCAAACCGGTTGATAAAACCGAATGGGGAATGTCACCACAAACGGTAAATGCTTATTTTAATCCGTCTAATAATGAGATTGTATTTCCGGCGGCTATTTTACAACCCCCATTTTATGATTATAAAGCAGATGAAGCAGTTAATTATGGCGGAATTGGAGCAGTTATTGGTCATGAAATTTCACACGGATTTGACGATTCAGGATCAAGATATAATGCTGATGGGAATTTAGTAAATTGGTGGACAGACGAAGATTTGAAACAATTCACGGCTTTAGGGAATGCGTTGGCCGATCAGTATTCGGCTTTAGAACCGCTACCGGGAATCAAAGTGGACGGCAAATTTACTTTAGGGGAAAACATCGGAGATTTAGGCGGAATTAATGCAGCTTACGATGGTTTGCAATTGTATTTAAAAGAAAACGGCAATCCCGGATTGATTGACGGTTACACTCCGGAACAACGTTTGTTTATTTCATGGGCGACCATTTGGAGAAGCAAAATGCGTGACGAAGCCATTAAAAATCAAGTAAAAACCGATCCGCATTCACCGGGAATGTACCGAGCTTATGTGCCGTTGTTGAACTTGGAAACTTTCTACAAAGCGTTCGATATCAAACCGGGCGATGGCATGTATGTTGAACCGGATAAACGAGTAAAAATCTGGTAAGAATAAATCAAAAACCTCAAGAATAGCTTGAGGTTTTTTTTATTTTAATATAGTGACATTATTTAAATTGATAAGTTTTGATTTTGAAATTCGTAGCCTAAAATAACTTCAATTTTATCACTCAAAATAGTTTTCCCAACAGAAGGGTTACTTTCGTCAAATAAAGGCAATGGTAAATTAAGTCCCAATGCTTTTTTGGTATAATATTCTTTTCGTGTTGGATGAAAAGGACCAACGGCGTTAAAGGTTTCGCCAAAACAATTTTGCTCGATTATGTTTTCAATAATTCCAATGCAATCCACTTGATGAATCAAATTAATCGGCGCATCAGGATTTTTAAGGTTTTGCCTTCCGGCCAAAAGACGAATCGGATGTCGGTCTTTACCAATCAATCCGCCAAAACGAATGACTGTGGTTTTGAAGTTAGGATTACTTTGCAAAAGATTTTCAGCTTCCAATAATTGCTTCCCGCTTTCTGAATCGGGTTGTGGTTTTGTTTCTTCTGTAATAGTTGAATTGTCATCTGAATAAACCGAAGTTGAACTTACAAAAATCACTTTTTGTACACTATTTTTTTCTATAAATGGAATCAGACGCTCCATTTTGGCCACAAAATTTTCTGCAGTATTGCCTCTTAATTTAGGCGGAATATCAATGATTAAGATTTCTGAATTGGATAGAAATGAATCAATTTTACCGCTGATTTCGTTTTCGGATAACGCAATTTGGAAAGCGTCAATTCCGGTATTTTTCAATGTGGACATTTTTTCCAAAGAAGTCGTCGAACCTTTTACCGAAAATCCTTTTGATAATAAAGATTTTGCTAAAGGCAAACCCAACCAACCACAACCTAAAATACTAATTTTTTTCATTATCGTAAACTATCAACGGCAACGGTTAAACTATCTCTTTGAGTTGTTCTTCCAATCGGATAAGGTTTTGGATTGTCTTCTAAAACTGTTGAAGCTTTGACTTTTTGGCGAATAATTATAGCGTCATTTAAAACAAACGGTGTTGGCATCATCCAGTCTTTTCTTTTGGTAATCGTAAACAATGGATTGTTCATTAAATCAAACGAACTTTCCACCAAATTCAAATCCAGTTTTTGATTGGATGCAATAGAAAATTCTAATTCTAATGGAAGATTATCAACTACATAATAACTTAGTAATTTCCCGCTGGATTTACTTGAAATATTGCTGCTAAAATCAATCGATTTTACGCCGTTGGCCTTAAAGTTATTGATGGTAATGTTATTGTTAGAGAAGATATCGTACCGATTTACTTTTCGGTTTGGCGTGATTTTGATTCGGTACAAACGTTGGTTGCCTTGTAAAGTATCACGCAGAAATTCAATAGTTGGTTTGGCGATGTTTTTGACTGGTGCTGTAGCCATGAAAGTATATTGTGAACCGTATTTGCTATACAGTTTATTGGTGTTTAAAATTGCTCCACTTTTCGGATTTTCGCCTAAATAGCTTTTCGTCCATTCGTCTAAATTGACATCATAAGTAGCCCAATGCGCTTTGTTTTGATCAGCATCTAATATATAAACCAAGCTGTTTGGTTTGGCTTTACCATAAGTGTAGCCTGAACCTTGATGCGCTTTGATAAATAATCCTATTGACAATAAAAAGAAGACCAATGACCAAATTCCTTTTCGTGGAAACGAACCAAAAACAGGTAACAATAAGCCAAAAGTTAAAACAGTCAAAATGGAACTGCCAAATAGGATTTTCAATCCCAAACCAATGGGGAACATTTGGATAAACGGCATAATAATAACAATGGTCGGAATCGCTAACAAACAATTGATTAACCAATTAGACTTTTGTGTCAACACAAAAATGCCCAACATCAAAGCACTCGAAAGCACCGGAATAATCAAAAATCCGGCTCCGGGTAATTGTAATGCGATGCCGATATTGATTAGTAACCAAATAAATAACGGTGCAATCATTTGGTTCATTTCCGGATTGCGTTTGCCGTTATTTTGGTAAAACAAAAAGCAAATCGCCAAAGTCAAACTTACAAAAGCGTAAATATAATCGTGACCGTTATAGGTAAATCCGTGAAGAATGTCTTGGTATTCGGGATAAAAATTGAGTAATAATTTCCAACCAACATAAGTCAACAAACCGGCGGTAATTAAGGAAGCCAAGAGCGGAATAAAACCTTTGATGATTTCGTCCATGCGTAAAACGTGTTTGCCCATTCCGATAAATAGGAACAAGAATACTAAACCGAATCCGATAATGACCATCGGCAAAATCCAACCAAAAGGATAACTCAAGAAACCAAAAGGAACACTGAAATAAACTTTATCATCGGTAGCATTCAGGTTTTTCAAATCCGCATTCGCAAAATGGTTCAATAGCGGAAACAAATAAGTGCCTTGATGTGCCAAGGTTTTTGGGTCTAAATGTTCGAATTTGTCTTGGGAAGTATGATAGTCATAATGGCCATCAATAAACGCAAAATTAAAGCCTTGAATTTTTCCTTCTTCTCTAAAGACTGTTAAATCAGTATCATTCGGCAACATTTTGTAAATGCTGTACATCAAAGAATTTGAAACGGGATATTGCGCTTTGCCATCGCTAAAAGCTTCGACCATTTTGGCATTGCCTTCATTGGTTTCCATTAACATATAACTCGGTCCGGAACTTCCTCTCGCTTCAAAATTTAAGACCAAACCAACTGCTGGAGCCCATTGATGTTGTGTTACGAAAAGCGCAGCACCATTCAATCCCAATTCTTCCGCATCACTAAAGAGAATGATAATGTCATTTTTATGGGTTGTTTTATTGTGTAAAAAAGCACGAACACTTTCGATAATTGTTGCTACACCGGAAGCATCATCGCTCGCACCATGCGAAAATGAATGTGGCGCACTGTCGTAATGGGACAGTAATAATAGTGATTTGGAATTGGCAGTTCCTTTGATTTTGGCCAAAATATTTTTCGACTTCACCAAAGTGCCTTTTTCAGTCATCGTAAAACCTTCTTGAAGAGAAGTTTCTAAGCCTAAATTTTGCAATTCTTTTTGCAGATATTGCGCCACAACTTCATGGTTTTTAGAACCAACATAATGTGGTTTCAAGGTCATCGCTTTGACGGTTTGCAAAGCTCTTGTGGTAGAAAATTCGGAAAGTGGCGCTTCTGTTTTGTCGTAGTTTTGAGGCATCATAAAGTAAAATACGCCCGTAATAACAGCTACTAAAAAAAGAAAGCTTAGCAATGATGGTTGGTTGTTTTTCATTCTTGGCTAATTGTTTGTTCAGAACAAGAATTACAAATTCAAGCGGTAATTTCTCATTTTGTACAGGGTAAATTTACTAAATATCTTTTTTAACTAACACATAAAAATCATTGTCCAAAACCATATAACCTTGGTCATAAACAAAATGGTAAGTGTTTCCGGTTTTTGTGCTCAAAATATTGGTCAGATAATCAAAGTCGAACCCTTTGGTAAGTAGTTTGGTTTTTGTTGTTTTCGTCTTGCCTTCCACATTCAGCTCCGAAAGGATACGATAATTTTTGCGCAACTTGTTGTTAATGTTTCGCATATAATTGGTGCTGTCCTTGTTGATTTTGTTGTTGTAAGCATTGCGACAGCCATCACTACAGAACTTTTTGTCCTCGCGACCGACAATCTTTTCGCCACATTCTAAACAGTTTTTATGCATACGAATCCTTTTTAATGGAACATTATTTCAATTTTTTAATCTGATATAAATCGTGTCTTCTGTCTTTTAGAATTCGGACACTTCCGTGTTCATGGAGTTTTTTCAGCAAATCCAAATCAACATCCACAATCAAAGTCATTTCGGTATTTGGCGTGGCTTCTGCTTTTATTCCATTACTTGGAAAAGCAAAATCAGAAGGTGTAAAAACGGCTGTTTGCGCATATTGGATGTCCATGTTGTTTACTTTGGGTAAATTCCCAACGCATCCCGCTATCGCTACATAACATTCATTTTCGATGGCTCGGGCTTGTGCGCAAAGTTTTACACGAGTATAGCCGTTTTGGGTATCGGTTAGGAACGGAACAAATAAAATTTCCATGCCTTGGTCTGACATTAATCGGGATAATTCAGGAAATTCAACATCATAACAAATCATAATTCCAATTTTTCCGCAATCGGTATCAAAGGTTTTGATTTCGGATCCGCCTTTCATTCCCCAATATTGCACTTCGTTTGGCGTGATGTGAATTTTAGTGTACATTTCAAATGTTCCGTCTCTTTTGCACAAAAATCCAACATTGTACAAAACGCCATCTTCTAAATAAGGCATGCTTCCTGTAATGATGTTGATGTTGTATGAAATGGCGAATTCTTGAAATCTTTTGCGAATCGGCTCACTGTAATTGGCAATTTCTCGGATAGCATCTGCTTCCGATAAATGATTGAAATCGGCCATCAAAGGTGCGATGAAGAGCTCCGGGAAAAGTGCAAAATCACTTCCGTAACCAGAAACAACGTCTATAAAAAATTCAGATTGTTCGAAAAGTGCTTCCAAATTGGCTAGCGGACGCATTTGCCATTGTACTAAACCAATCCGAATAACACTTTTTCTGGTGTTGATTAGTTTGGGACTTTTATCATAATAGATATTGTTCCATTCGAGTAAAACGGCAAATTCCTTTGAGCTTTTATCTCCTTCGAGATAATTTCGCATGATTTTGATTACGTGAAAATCATTGCTCAGTTGAAAGGAAAGTACGGGATCATAAATTTCTTTTTGGCGTACTTTATCGATATATATTTTTGGCGTAATCTCTTCGGAATATTTAGTGTAATTGGGAATTCGGCCTGCAAACATAATGGCTTTTAGGTTCAATTGTTCGCATAACTCTTTTCGGGTATCATATAAACGACGACCGAGGCGTAAACCTCTGTATTTTGGATGAATGAAAACATCAATACCATACAATACATCACCCAAAGGATCGTGCGTTGAAAAAGTATAGTTCCCAGTAATGTCAGCATAATTGTGTGTGCTGTTGGCCGTGTCTTCATTTACAATTAATGAAAGCGCAGAACCTACCACTTTGCCATCAACTAAAATCACTAATTGCCCTTCGGGGAAAATAGTCAAAAGTTTGTTGATATGATGTTCTTTCCAATAGGCGTTTTCCAACTCGCTATAGGCTTCCATCATTGATTTTTTTAATTCTTTGTAATCTTCGATGCGTAAATTTCGCAGTTCAACTTTGTTTATTTCAGTTTGCATAAAAACCTAATTTTGATAAAGGTAGGTAAATTAATTCCCGTTTACAAACGTTTACAAACAATTACAACCGAAAGTAAACGGTAAGAAACCGACTAATTTTTTCTAACCGTCACAACTTTGCCTTGTTGATTTGAAACAACAGTCAACACGAGAAGTAATTTTAACAATAACATTTAAATTTTAAACGCCATGAATGCAATGAAAAACAGAGTACAGTTAATTGGTCACGTAGGACAAGAACCGGAAGTAAAAACTTTTGACGGAGGAAAAAAAGTAGCTAATATTACTATCGCCACGAATGATTATTACACCAACGACAAAGGTGAAAAAGTAGAAAATACCGAATGGCACAAAGTAGTTGCTTGGGGCAAAACTGCCGAAATCATTGAGAAGTATGTAACCAAAGGCAAAGAAATTGCTATAGAAGGTAAATTAACCCACAGGAGTTATGACGACAAAGACGGTACCAAACGTTATGTTAGCGAAGTGGTTGTAAATGACATTTTGTTGTTAGGTAAATAACATTTTACAGTCACTTAGTTAAAACGGCAAAGTCTATACTTTGCCGTTTTTTATTTAGAATTTCGTAATAATTTAACTCAATAAATATAAAGTTGTCAACACGAAAACGTTTTCGGTGTCTATTTGAAAATAGAGAAGTAACGATTGTCCAATAATTTAATTACATTTATTTCGGTCAATTTGTCAAACAAACCAAAAACATGAAAAAATTAAAATTAATGTTGATTTTAATTACGGCTTTATTTGTCGTTGATTTTGGTTTGGCACAAGTGGGAATTAACACTTCAAATCCATTAAGTACTTTAGATATTAATGGGAATCTATCGGTTAAAACTATTACTCTTACTGGAAGTGGTTCGGCAACTTTAATTAGTGATGGGGTGTATATTTCTATTGCTCCGCAAGCAACGGATCAGGAGTTTAGATTGCCAAGTGCGGTAGCTTTTCCGGGTAGAGTTTACATTATCAGAAATATTCAAAATTCGATTACGGCCAAGTTAACTTCAGCCGTTGGTTTGTTATTTCCAAAAGGGTCCACTGTAGGGAGTGCCGATATTTATATGTTTGAAGGCAGTAAAAGAAGTATAATTGTAATTAGTGATGGTGCTAATTGGACCTATTTTGACTAAATAAAAAAACCTTCAATGTTGAAGGCTTTTTATTTTATTCAGTTTTTTAATCAAATCAAACATCGGACACCTTTTGCATCTTTTGTCTTCTGACTTTTTATATTTTTCACAACAATCAGACTTGCAGTTTTCTGCAATCTTGTGTGTTTTAAGGAGTAGTTTTTTGTGCTTTTTATCCTTTTCTTTGGTCTTATTTTTTTCTTTCTTGCCCACCTTTTCTACATTTATAATAAGTACGTGTTAAACCGGATTACGGTTTTGTGTTCAAAGAAACAGAGCTGGTTACAACCAATTGCTGAATATCACGGTCAAATAAGTATAAACCACCGCGGTCTTCACCAATTAAATTGATTTTGTCTAAAATGGTTTTGGCTTGTGCTTCTTCTTCTATTTGCTCAGCCACATACCATTGCAAGAAATTATGAGTCGCATAATCTTTTTCGCCTAAAGTGATATGGACCAATTCGTTAATTGAATTTGAAACAAACAATTCGTGTTGGTACAATTCTTCAAACATTTCTTTGAATGTCCCGAACTTTGTTTTTGGGGCTTTTAGTTCCGTGATGGTAGCATGCGATCCTCTTTCGTTAACATATTTAACGAGCTTTAACATGTGTTGGCGTTCTTCGTCAGATTGACCGTACATGAATTGAGCAACACCTTCAAGTCCTTGTACTTCAGCCCAACAAGCCATAGACAAATAAATTTGTGATGATTCCGCTTCAATGCGTATTTGATTATTAAGTGCGTTTTCGATATTAGCTTGTAACATGATATTTTTTTTGTAAAGTTAGAAAATTATTCGTTTAACAACTCTTGAAGTAAAGTTAAAAATTGTCCAACATGATAGCCATCAGCCAATCCGTGATGAACATGAACAGCAATTGCCATTGTTTTTTTACCATTTTCTTCCGCCATTTTGCCAAAAGAAATTTTCGGGCAACTGTCCGGCCAAGTATAACTTCTTGCGTGTGAATAAGAAGTAAAATCAATCCAAGGCACGGCTGAAAAATGAATCAAATTGTTTTCAAAATCACGAGTGATTAATCCGGTAGTGTTTTGAATTCGCTCAATTTCTTTTCTTGTGATTTCGGCAAATTCATTTATGTCTTCAGCATATTCCATTAAGGAAAAACCAAAAGTTTTGTCTTCGCGTAAAATGGTAGCAGAGGCATCAATTCTGTCAAAAACATACACTTCATTATCAATAATTCGGTAACGGAAATTTTCTACAGCATTGACTCCAATTAATGTTTTATGCAAATAATAGGTGAAAAATGAAACACCTAATTTCTTAGCATTCGTATAAGCTTTGGAACAATCCACTCTAGTGGTGATACCAAAAAAAGGTTCTTCCATTTGTTTAAAGAATAGAAAATGCTCTTTTCGATTCCAAGTCTCTAGTTCAAGTTTGTGCTTCATGGATGAAGATAATTATTTCAGCTTAACTAATTCTGAGTGTTTTAATCAGCGAATTTGCGGTGATTTTATTTTAATAAAATTGGCAAAACCTCAGTAATTTTTTCCAAAGCGGTAAAGTTAGGATGTTCTACTTTGTGGCTGATTTTTTCATGTTCCCAAGTCGTGTGAAACGGAATATGCACCGCATAACCGCCAATGCCTAACACTGGTAAAACATCTGATTTAAGAGAATTGCCAATCATAAAAAACTCATCTGCTTTGATTTCCAAACGCTTTAACAAATCTTCATAATCTTTTTCTTTTTTATCCGACATCACTTCGATATGGTGAAAATAATGGCCTAAACCGGAGTTGTGTAATTTTCTCCGTTGGTCCAATAAATCGCCTTTGGTTGCCACAACTAATTTGTATTTTCCGTTTAAAGCCGCCAAAGTTTCTTCTACACCATCCAATAATTCGATAGGTTTTTGAAGCAATTCTTTACCGTATTCCGTAATCTTTTCAATAGTTTCGATCGAAATGGTATTGTTCGAAATTTTCATCGCGGCTTCAATCATCGAAAGGATATAGCCTTTGATTCCGTAACCGTATAATTCTAAATTGGCGATTTCGGTTTTAAACAATTCCTGTGACAAACCTTGATGCGACAAATAATCGCTCATCAAAGCACAGAATTTCTCTTCCGTTTCTTGAAAATACGGTTCGTTGACAAACAAAGTGTCATCGGCGTCGAAAGCGATTACTTTTAGGTTCATGTATTAGTCATTGAATTTATAAAACGAATAAGTTTTGGTTTCTTTATCGAAACCGGCATAGAACAAAGCCGAATTAAATTTGAATACAACAGGAGAACTTAAATTCTCTTTTGTTTCTGAAAATTCTCTTAATTTATCAAAAGCGGTTTTTTTAACATTGCCTTCAAGATGATTGAAATTATTGTCAAACAAACAATTGATGTAAACTACTTTTCGTCCTTTATAGGAATTCAAGTTATTCATAGAATAATTAGAAGAAATAGCACTTCCAATCAATGCGCCGGTAAATCCGCCAAGTAAAGCACCATACATTGCCGCATTGTTTTCTACCAAAGAAACACCACCAATAACCATATACAAATTATCATTGGCTGAAAAAATGGATAGGGATGGATTTAAGTCATTTATTTTGCGTATCAACTGACTGGATTTGTCTAAAACTCTTTTGCTTTTAACATTGCCATTTTCCTGATAGATGTCGGAGTTTTTAAAAGTAATTTCTTGACTATTGATGAGAAATTGCTTTTTTTCCAGACCTTCCATGTCTTTTACAGACAATTTCATGAAGCTTGAATTGATTTTTGTCTGAACAATTTTGTCCTGAAGAAAAAAGGAGTTTGAATCATAGCTATAACCAGTCGATTGTCCGTTTTCATCTATTATGCGCTGATCTTCAGGAAAATTGGGTTGCGTAAACATTTTTGTGGAAGCCGAAAAATCATCTAGATCAATAGTGAAAGTTTGTGTAAATCTTCTGTTGTTGTCTAATGTAAACAGCAATTTATTCCCTAAAACATAAATCTTGCGTTTGTTAGCGCTGAAAGCTAATGAAGCAGGCGATTCATTTGAAATTGTTTGAAATGAATAAGGCATTTCATAATTTGTTGAGCTGGAAACAATTTCCCATAAGGTTGTGATTTTGTCTTCTCTGTCAAGAAATCTTTTTGCTGTTAAGTCGACAGTTTTTTTAGTAAGATTTCCGTCTTTTAAGATGTAGAAATTCAATATACCCGTACTTTTTACAATGGTAATCATGTAAAAAATATTGTTGACAGTAATCTGCTTTATGATTTTTTCTTTGGCAAGAGGGATATTCACGGGTTTAGAATTGGCTTTTTTAGCATCATAATCGAAACATTGAGACAGCATTTCTTTACCGTTTGAATTGGACCAATAAACGTAATATTGATTTCCGGATATGCTATAACCAACGATATCATCATAATCTTTTGATGGACTTTCAGAGGCAATCGAATCGATTACGCTAAAATTTTCATCAAATCGAACAGAATGCACCTTGTTTTTGTCACTAAAAAACAATGAAACTTGCTTTTTGTTTTCTTCCACAATCTGGAAAACATCTGATTTTTTATTGATGCTTAAACTTGTATTTTTTATCATTTCTTGTGAAAAAGAATGAAAGCCAATTAGGCAAATAAGTGTTAAAAAGGATTTTCTCATGTTTTTGTTTTGGAATTAACTAATCAAAGCGCCATTATCCACACCATCAGCATCAGGATTGACAAAAACCAATTTGCCTTCAGCGTTATTTGTCATCAAAATCATGCCCTGACTTTCCACGCCGCGCAACGCTCTTGGTGCCAAATTCACTAAAACCGTAACGCGTTTTCCCACGACTTCTTCTGGCGAAAAATGTTCTGCAATTCCTGAAACTATAGTGCGAACATCAATTCCGGTATCGACTTTTAGTACCAAAAGTTTATTGGCTTTCGGCATTTTTTCAGCTTCCAAAATCGTTCCGACACGCAAATCTAATTTGGAGAAATCTTCAAAGGTTGTCGTTGGTTTTTGTGGTTCTGTTACTTGGTTTTCCATAACATTCGCTTTTTTAGTCGCTTCGAGTTTGTCTATTTGTTTTTGGATTTCGGCATCTTCAATTTGGGCAAATAATATTTCGGCTTCGCCAATTTGATGTCCGGCCGGAATTAATTCGGAAGTTTCTGCAACCGAATTCCAGCTCAAGCTTTCCAATTTTAAAATCTTCGATAATTTATTTGACGTAAAAGGTAAAAATGGTTCAGCCAAAACTTGTAAAGCCGCCGCAATTTGCAACGCCACATACATTTGAGTTTGCACGCGTTCCGGATTGGTTTTAACCATTTTCCAAGGTTCTTCGTCGGCTAAATATTTATTTCCGAGACGAGCGACATTCATCAATTCACCTTGCGCTTCTCTAAAACGGTAACGCTCAATCGAACTCGAAATCACCGCAGGATAGGCTTTTAATTCGGCTAAAGTTTGTTCGTCAACATCACTAAATTCATTTGGCGAAGGAACAATGCCGGTGTAATATTTATTGGTTAAAACGACTACACGATTGATGAAGTTGCCAAAAATCGCTGCCAGTTCGTTGTTATTTCTCGCCTGAAAATCTTTCCAGGTAAAGTCGTTGTCTTTGGTTTCCGGAGCGTTTGCGGTTAATGCGTAACGCAACACATCTTGTTTTTCAGGGAAATCGATTAAGTATTCATGCAACCAAACCGCCCAGTTTTTAGAAGTTGATAATTTATTGCCTTCCAAATTCAAGAATTCATTTGCGGGAACATTATCGGGTAAAATAAAACTGCCTTCGGCTTTCAACATCGCCGGAAAAATGATACAATGGAAAACGATATTGTCTTTTCCGATGAAATGAACCAATTTAGTGTCTTCTTTTTTCCAATAATCTTCCCAGTTTTTGCCTTCGCGCGCTGCCCATTCTTTGGTGGAAGAAATGTAGCCAATCGGTGCGTCAAACCAAACGTATAGTTTTTTGCCTTCTGCGCCTTCAACAGGAACATCAATTCCCCAATCTAAGTCACGCGTTACGGCACGAGGTTTTAAGCCATCGTCTAACCAAGATTTCACTTGTCCGAGAACATTGGTTTTCCAATCTTTGGCGTGTCCAACCAAAATCCATTCTTTTAAGAAATCATCATAACGATCCAAAGGTAAAAACCAGTGTTTGGTCGATTTCAAAATCGGTGTTTCTCCTGTGATGGTTGATTTCGGATTGATTAAATCTGTTGCGTTTAAAGTCGAGCCACAACGTTCACATTGGTCGCCATAAGCTTCCGGATTTTCACATTTCGGACAGGTTCCGGTTACGAAACGGTCGGCTAAAAATTGGTCCGCTTTGGCATCATATAATTGCTCGGTTACTTCTTCGATGAAGTCACCATTGTCGTATAGTTTTCTGAAAAATTCAGACGCAGTATCGTGGTGAATTTTAGAAGACGTTCTCGAATAATTGTCAAATGAAATTCCGAAATCAATAAAAGACTGACGAATAATGCCGTCGTATTTGTCGATTACCTGCTGTGGCGTGATGCCTTCCTTTTTCGCTTTCATCGAAATGGCAACGCCGTGTTCGTCGCTTCCGCAAATAAAAGCCACATCTTTTCCTTGTAATCTTAAATAGCGCGCGTAAATGTCTGAAGGCACATAAACTCCGGCCAAATGACCGATGTGAATTGGTCCATTAGTATAAGGCAAAGCGGCCGTAATGGTATATCTTTTTGGATTTTCTAACATATTCTTTTAAATAGAGAGCAAAAATAACTTTTTAGCCACGAAATCTCGAATTAATTTTGGGATTTGTTTACTTTTGGTACAGCCAATTTACAATCATTTTTGATTCATGCGAATCCTTTTAATCTTAGTTTCACTAATTACATTTTCTTCTTATTCCCAAAAAAAGATGATTACACCACCATATCTCCAAAAAGGCGACACGATTGCCATCGTTTCTACAGCGCGAAAAAACATTGATGACAACCTAAAACCGACGATTGATATGCTTGAAGGTTGGGGTTTGAAAGTCAAAATCGGGAACACCATTGGTTTGGATTATTACCAGTTGGCCGGAACTGACGAACAACGAACAGCTGATTTTCAAGCGCAAATGGACAATCCGAATATCAAAGCGATTTGGTGTGTTCGCGGCGGTTATGGCACGGTGAAAATCATTGATCAGTTAGACTTTACTAAGTTCAAGCAAAACCCAAAATGGATTATCGGTTTTAGTGACGTTACTGTTTTACACAGTCATTTGAACCGAATGGGAATTGAATCTTTGCATGCGATTATGCCGGTCAGTGTGGCGCGAGCGACTGATGAAGCAAAAAACTCCCTTTGTACCGCATTGTTTGGCGAAAAATTACAATACACTTTAGATTGCGACGCTTTGAATCATTCAGGCAAAGCCAAAGGCGAATTGGTTGGTGGAAATCTTTCAATTTTGTACAGTTTGTTAGGCTCTGAATCAGCGATTGATTGTAACGATAAAATTCTTTTCATTGAAGATTTAGACGAATATTTATACCATATCGACCGAATGATGATGAACCTTAAACGAAACGGATGTTTGAGCAGTTTGAAAGGAATCATTGTTGGTGGCATGACCGACATGAAAGACAACGAAATTCCATGGGGAAGAAACGCTTTGGAAATTATTGAAGACAAGGTAAAAGGATTAAATATTCCAATCATTTATAACTTTCCGGCCGGACATATCAGAGACAATCGTGCGCTAATTTTTGGCAGACAAGTTTCGATGGAAGTAACGGCTGAAAAAAGTAAAGTGGTTTTTGAATAGACATCCTAGACTACTTAGAAGGTTAGATTGTTTGAAAATCTAAGAAGTCTAATCGGTCTAAAAATCTAAAAATCTGAAAATGGCAGAACACAATCAACTAGGAAAATTTGGGGAAGAATTGGCGGTAGCATTTCTGCAAAAGAAAGGCTATTCCATTTTGGAAACCAATTGGACTTTTCAAAAAGCTGAGATTGATATCATTGCCCAAAAGGAAGGTATTTTAGCCGTTGTTGAGGTAAAAACGCGTTCTTCCATTGAGTTTGGCTTGCCACAAGATTTTGTTAAACCTAAGAAAATCCAATTGTTGATTAAAGCCGTAAATGAATATGTAACGTCTAATGATTTAGATGTTGCTGTACGGTTTGATATTATTGCCATTTTTAAAGAAAACAGCGATTATAAAATTGAGCATATTGAAGATGCTTTTTATCATTTCTAGATAGATTAATCTTAATAAACGGTTTTACAATTTCTGTAAATTTCATATAAACAAATCCTAAATTTCAGAATAAAAAATAGTTTTGAATTGAATTTCAATAACTTTACAAAAAAATAACATTTACAAGCTATGAAAAAAGTTTTACTGTTTGCTGCATTTTTGATCTCTGTTTCAATTATTGCACAAAGTAAAGTAGCGGAAAAAGTAACCAACTTACAAAAATCAAATACTGATTTTAAGAGAGTTTCTGTTTTGTCGACTACTCAAAATACCATCAACGCTGAGGTCAACAAAGTGGTTGAAGGTGCTACATTGGCCGCTTTAGATTTGACGAAAGTCAATGAAGTTGTCAACAATAGATACAATACCATTGAATTAGAAATTCCCTACCAAAACCAAACCATTTCAGTTTTGTTATACCAATCTAATCCGTTGGCGGAAGGGTTTCATGTAGATACTGATAAAGGTAAAAACATTCCATACGAAAAAGGCGTTTATTACCGCGGAATTATAAACGGGAATACCAATTCAGTTTCGGCATTTAATTTCTTTAACGGAGAGTTTAACGGTATAATTTCGAGCTCGGAATTAGGTAATTTAGTAATTGGAAAATTAGACAAACCTAACAATCAGACTGAATACATTGTTTATTCGGATGCTAAAATGAAGGTGTTGAATCAGTTTGGATGTAACACTAAAGAAGAAGGAGTAACTGTAAACACGAACAATGAGACCAATAGAGATGTAAACACTGAAAAATGTGTTACTTTTTATTACGAGGTAGATTACAATTTGTATTTAAATAATGGTAGCAATGTTACCACTACTACTAATTGGATGACTTCTGTATCGAATAATGTTCAAACATTATTTGAATTTGATGGAATTTCAACAGCCTTAAAATCCATTTTTGTTTGGACAGAAACAGATCCTTACAACGGAATTTCAACATCCTCCGGGGATTATTTAAGTTCGTTTCGTAGTACAAGAACAGTTTTTGATGGTGATGTGGGACATTTAATTGGTGTTGACCCGGGTTCATTAGGCGGAGTTGCTTATTTAAACACTTTATGTACACAAAGTAATTATGCCTATTCTGATGTGAATTTCGCTTATTTAACGGTGCCAACTTATTCTTGGACGGTACAAGTAATTACCCATGAATTTGGACATTCACTCGGATCACCTCATACGCACCGTTGTTCATGGAATGGAAACAATACCGCTATTGACGGTTGCGGACAACAAGCAGGATTTACGGAAGGCAGTTGTCCACAAGGTCCAATTCCGGTACCGGAAGAAAAAGGAACAATTATGAGTTATTGTCACTTAATTTCAGGAGTCGGGATTAGCTTTAACAATGGTTTTGGCCCACAACCGGCAGAATTATTGGTTAATAATATTGATAGTAAAGCCTGTTTAAGTGTAGATTGTATAAACACTTGTATCAATACCATTACTGACATAACAATAACTAATATCACTACCGATTCTGCTTTAATCACATGGAATGACATTGGATCTAATTCCAGTTGGCAAATTTCGGTTACCTCAACTTTAGCAGCTCCGGTTTGGAATACGGTTGATACAAATAGTTATAGTGTTTCAGGCTTGAATGTTAATTCATATTACAGAGTTAGAATTAGACCTTTATGTGATAATGTTACGCCTACCAGTAGGGAAAAAATATTTGCTACAAAATCACCCGATTATTGTAATAATGTTTTATTCACAGATTCAGGTGGAGCTTCCGGAAACTATTTAAACTTTGAATCTTGGACGAGAACGTTGACTCCTTCAAATCCGGGATTGAAATTACGAGTTACTTTCTCAAACTTTAACATTGAACAAAATTGGGATTACTTGTACATTTACAATGGTCCGGATGATACCTATCCAGATTTAACATTGGGCGGATTAACCGGTTCAGCATTGCCAAATCCTTTTAATTCAACAGCATCTGATGGTTCATTGACCTTTAAGTTTTATTCGGATGAAGGAACTGTTGCCTCGGGCTGGAATGCCACCGTTACTTGTACCGGAACTTTAGGGGAAGTAGATGCAGACTTTATAGATTACAGCTATTATCCAAATCCAACCAATGGAAATGTGACCATTAATTCTAAAGATCCAATTTCTGAAGTATTGGTTTATAATGTCCAAGGCCAATTGTTATTCAATCAAAAAATGAACGAAATGACGACCAATGTTGACATGTCATCCTTTGCTAACGGAACGTATTTCTTCAAGTTGAAAATCAGTGGTGTGGAAGCCAATTTCAAAATATTAAAAATGTAATTATTACAATTTATTATAAAAAGAAAGCCACTCGAATTGAGTGGCTTTTTTATTTTTTCATCAATTCCATAAACTCTAAAGCTCGGGAAATTGATTTTACGTTTTCAAATGTGAGTAATAATCGCAAACCATTTTTGGTTTCTTTCTCTTTCATTTTACAAATATTTCCGTGCTGTTGTACAAACTGTAACATGTGTCGGAATGGCTTCGAATTGTAATAAGCCGATTGTTGGTCAGAGACAAAATAGCCAATCAGTTTGCCTTGTTTCATCACAATTCTTTCGATTCCCATTTGTGTGGCAATCCATTTGATGCGAATGCTGTTTAAAAGGGCTTTGGCTTCTTTCGGCAATGGGCCAAAACGGTCAATCAACTTATTTTCGTAGGCAATTAATTCCTCTTCGTTTTTGATGGTGCCCAATTCATTGTACAAATTCAATCGCTCCGAAATGTTGTTGATGTATTCATCGGGGAAGAGCAGTTCAAAGTCGGTATCGATTTGTAAATCTTTGACGTACTCTTTGTTTTCGTCTTCGTTTTCATCTTGGTACAAGTCTTTGAATTCGTTTTCTTTCAACTCTTCAATGGCTTCGTTCATGATTTTTTGATAGGTTTCAAAACCGATTTCGTTGATAAAACCACTTTGTTCTCCGCCCAATAAATCTCCGGCACCGCGAATCTCTAAATCCTTCATCGCAATATTAAAACCACTTCCCAATTCGCTGAATTGTTCCAAAGCCTGAATCCTTTTTCGGGCATCATCGGTCATGGCAGAATACGGTGGACAAATAAAATAACAAAATGCTTTTTTATTACTTCTTCCAACTCTTCCACGCATTTGATGCAAATCAGACAGCCCAAAATTATTGGCATTATTGATGAAAATCGTATTGGCATTCGGCACATCCAAACCACTTTCGATAATCGTTGTGGCAACCAAAACATCAAAATCACCATTCATAAATCCGAGCATCAACTCTTCCAACTTCGTGCCTTCCATTTGGCCGTGACCAATACCAACGCGGGCATCGGGAACGAGTCGCTGAATCATACCGGCAATTTCCTTGATGTTTTCAATTCGGTTGTTGATGAAAAAGACTTGGCCATTTCTTTGAATTTCATACGAAATCGCATCGCGAATCAACTCTTCATTAAAGCCAACAACCTGCGATTCGATTGGATAACGATTCGGCGGCGGCGTTGTAATAACCGATAAATCTCGAGCAGCCATCAACGAAAACTGCAAAGTTCTCGGAATTGGTGTTGCAGTTAGGGTTAAAGTATCTACGTTAGCCGCAATGGTTTTAAGCTTATCTTTTACGTTTACACCAAACTTTTGTTCTTCATCCACAATCAACAAACCTAAATCTTTAAACTGTACATTTTTGTTAACCAATTGGTGCGTGCCAATGATAATATCCAGTTTCCCGGAAGCCAATTCTTCTAAAGTTTGTGCTTTTTGTTTCGCCGTTCTGAATCTATTTAAGTAGCCAACTTTCACCGGCATTTCTTTTAATCTTTCTGTAAAAGTTCTATAATGTTGGTAAGCCAAAATAGTGGTTGGCACCAAAATCGCAACCTGTTTACTATTATCCACCGCCTTGAACGCTGCACGAATCGCCACTTCCGTTTTTCCAAAACCTACATCGCCACAAACCAATCGGTCCATTGGACGGTCTTTTTCCATATCGGCTTTGACGTCTTGCGTGGCCGTGATTTGGTCGGGTGTATCTTCGTAAATAAATGAGCTTTCTAATTCTTTTTGCAAATAACTATCGGGCGCAAACTGAAAGCCTTTTTCCAATCTTCGTTTGGCGTACAACTGAATTAAGTTGAACGCAATGTGTTTGACACGCGCTTTGGTTTTTTGTTTTAAAACTTTCCAAGCGTTCGAGCCGAGTTTGTATATCTTCGGCGGTGTGCCGTCTTTGCCGTTGTATTTAGAGATTTTATGCAGCGAATGGATACTAACGTAAACAATGTCGTTATCGGCATAAACGAGTTTAATGGCTTCTTGCGTTTTGCCTTCGACCTGAATTTTTTGCAAGCCACCAAACTTTCCAATTCCGTGATCAATATGCGTTACATAATCGCCTACGGATAATGAATTCAGTTCTTTCAGCGTCAAGGTTTGCTTTTTAGAGTAACCGTTTTTGATGGTAAATTTGTGGTAACGCTCAAAAATCTGGTGGTCGGTGTAACAAGCAATTTGGTTTTCTTCATCAATGAAACCTTGGTACAAAGATGAAACGATTGTATGGTATTGCTTGCGAATATTTTCGTGATTGGCTTCGTCTAAACTTTCAAAAATATCGTGAAAACGATTCGCCTGACCTTCATTGGCACAATACAAATAATTGGTATAACCGTTGAAATGATTGTCACTCAAATTATTCAACAACAAATCAAATTGCTTGTTAAACGAAGGTTGAGGTTGTATGTGGTATTCAAAAGTTTTAGTCGTTTTGAACAACGGTTTGTTCGATAATTCTATGATGGAAAAATCCAATGCTTTGCGCAAAAAACCTTCTTGGTTTAAGAACAAATGTTCCGGAGAAGCATGTTTGACGTCTTTTGATAATTTGTCAAAAGTTTCAATGGCTTTGCCAAAAAGCTTGTCCAATTGCCCGGTTAAAAACTCTGTATTCTCAATGCACAAAACGGTTTTATCACTGATGTAATCGAGGAAACTCTCGCGGTTTTCTTTGATGAATTTGTTTTCCAGATTTGGGATAATGGTAATCTTGGTTTGCTTTTCTACCGACAACTGAGTCGCGACATCAAACGTTCGAATGCTATCGACTTCATTCCCAAAAAACTCAATGCGATACGGATTGTCATTCGAAAAGGAGAACACATCTAAGATTCCGCCACGAACTGAAAACTCGCCCGGTTCGGTGATAAAATCTACGCGTTTGAATTCGTATTCAAATAAAACTTCGTTGATAAAATCGATGGAAACATTATCGCCAACGGAAACTTTTAAAGTGTTTTTGTCGAGTTCTTTTCGAGTAACCACTTTTTCAAAAAGTGCTTCGGGATACGTGACAATGACGGCCGGTTTTTTGCGGGAATTGATTCGGTTCAACACTTCGGAACGCAACAATACGTTGGCGTTGTCGGTTTCTTCAATTTGGTACGGACGACGATATGAACTCGGATAAAACAGTACGTCATTGGCACCAATCATTTGCTCCAAATCGTTTAAATAATAAGCCGCTTCTTCTTTTTCGTTGAGAATTAGTAGAAATGGTTTTTCGCTTTTCTTAAAAATAGCTTGAAAAACAAATGACAATGACGAACCCAAAAGTCCTTTTAACTGAATCTTAGCCAAAGGATTTTGCTTCGCCAGTTCGCTAACGCTCGTGTCAAGACTGTCTGCAATTTGTTTGACTTTCGCCGAATGGAGATAACTGTTATATAAAGAGTTTTGGCTCAAAGCTTATTGACGTGGTTTTAAATTTGGATCCGGAGTGGACGGAATGGCTCTGCTGGTGTCTAACATGCGCAACATGTCGCTTTCGCCATCTTCTATTTTGATGTTGCTTTTTCGGGTAATTTCATCGAGTTGGAACTGTAATGAAGCCACTTCGATATTGATTTCTTGCACCAATTTCACAATCTTAGCATCCGGAATTTGTTGCAAATTGATAAAAAGATTGATAGAATTAATTTTGGTGTTAATTGTGGCAATTCGGCTTTTAACTTCCGGTATAGCGAACTTCACAGGAATATTATTATTCAAGTCGGCTGCTTTTTTAGAAAGTGTTTTGGCTTTTGCTTTAAAAGCACCGATACTGCTTTTGGGTTTTTGTCCCAATTCGTTTAAAAACACGCGCCATTCGGCCCAATTGGTAGTGAGCGAACGAGCGGTTTCATTAGTAAGTTGGGTATTAAAATTCCACCCTTTATTAATGTTGTTAAAAATGACTTCTTGTTTCTTCGCTTCCTTTTCCTGTGCTAAGATGCGGATTTTTGGATCTTCTTGACAAGAGACCAAACACAACAGCATTAAAAGCAGGGCTGAAAAATAAATTTTCATTCGTTTGAATTTAAGTCGTAAAGGTACAAAGGTAAAAGGAAACTTCAGAATGAGATACTTAAAGGAATTATAATTTTGTTAAAAAAGAACGCCACTTTTAGTTAATGAAACATTTCTTAAAACTGTATCTTTGCCGGACACTCGAGCATAGTGACTGTATGGAACGAAGTGGAATAAAATACACACAAACTAAATGAGTACAAAAATCTTAATCATTGGCGCTTGCGGACAAATCGGAACCGAGTTGACCAAAAAACTGAGAAGTATTTACGGTGTTGACAATGTCATTGCTTCCGATATTCGAAAGCTGAATATTGATATCGTAAATGAAGGTATTTTTGAAGTAGTCAATGCTTTAGATTACAATCAAATTGAGCATTTAATTGAGCAATATCAAATTACCGATGTCTATTTGATGGCCGCTTTGCTTTCGGCGACAGCTGAAAAAAATCCGGCGTTTGCTTGGGATTTGAATATGAATTCACTTTTTCACGTTTTGAATTTAGCGAAGGCCAAAAAAATCCAAAAGATATTCTGGCCATCGAGCATTGCGGTTTTCGGACCCACAACGCCAAGGAACAATACGCCACAATACACTATCATGGAACCGACAACGGTTTACGGCATTAGCAAGCAAACCGGTGAAAGATGGTGTGAATATTACCATCATATTTATGGAGTTGACGTGAGAAGTATTCGTTATCCGGGATTAATCAGTTGGTCAACTGAACCGGGTGGCGGCACAACCGATTACGCAGTTGATATTTACCACAAAGCTTTGAAAGACGGTAAGTATGAATGTTTCCTTTCGGAAGATACGGCTTTGCCAATGATGTATATGGATGACGCAATTAGAGCGACTGTTGAAATTATGCAAGCACCGAGTGATAGTATCAAAATTAGATCTTCTTATAATTTAGCCGGCGTAAGTTTTACACCAAATGAAATCGCCGCTGAAATCAAAAATCACATACCTGATTTTACCATATCTTATAAACCTGATTTCCGTCAAAAGATTGCGGATAGTTGGCCGGCTTCTATTGATGACAGTGCCGCACAAAAGGACTGGAATTGGAAGCACAAATTTGATTTGGCTTCTATGACGGTCGAAATGTTAGAGAATCTTAAGTAAACAATACTATAAAGCAAAACGCTACCTTTTGGGTAGCGTTTTTTACAATAATAAAGTGAGTTACTATTGCACTATTGGATCTCTTAAAGATTCCAATACTGCAACGATGTCGGTATACAATTGTGTATTTGCCGCTACACCATTTTGATTGGCTGCTGCTCCAACATAACCAACAAATTTCGTGTAATTAGCATCGGTTGAAGTAGTACCCATTCTCGGGTTCATAGCCGGATTGTGAGCTGTCACCATATCCAAACCTGAATAAGTATTTACAGCATTTGTTCCACCGGTGTTGAAAGAGAAAAAGTCGGTAAGGTTGTCCACCAAAATAGCTAAGTTGGTCGTATTGCCTGCACCAACTTCTGTTAAAACCGGTGCGAAGTGCACGCCTAAATTACCGGAAGCACCGGCTTGAACATCGGCAACGATTAAACCTACTGTGGTGTTGACTACTTTGCGGTAGCTTAAACGACCTTGTTCAATCATTTGTCCCGGATTGTCAGGATCGGATACCATAGTAGTTCCGCCTAATCTTTCGTAGATTGATGGTGTTGCCGGTGGAGATGAATCATCGTCACTGCAAGAAGTGAATACTATCGCTCCGAAGACTAAAGCACTTAGTGCTAATTTTGAATACTTTTTCATAATGATATAATTTGAAGATTAATTAAAAATTCCTTGGATAAACTTGCTGAACTTGTATTTGAAACTGTCTTTTTTCATTACAGGACAAACTTGTTTGTTGGCTAAACTTGGCGGTAATAAAAAACGTTCTGCTTTGTAATCGCCTTTGGTCATTAATTCGTCGTACACTTTTTGGGAGTCGGCGATGGTGTTGTCGTGAAAATAGACTACCACATTTTCTTTGACAATGATGTCACTTTTAACGCCTTTGATACTGTGGAGTTTTTCTTTGATAGCAACAGTACTTAATGAATCAAATGGTTGGGCAAAATCGATACGACTGATTTGTATCGTTGCATTTTCTACCGGTCTGGCATTGGCGATATGATAAACCAAGATGCCGAAAAGCAGCACTACTACACCAAGTAGGCTCAATGCTATTCTCTTTACGGTTTTGTTAATTTTCATACTCTATTTGTTTTTTGTTTCCCTCATGTACGACGTGATTTCAATTTTGGTTTTATAAAAGCGAAAAAAAATTACTGTAGTGGTAATGTGAAGGCTATAAAATCAAAAAGCGCCACTTGTAGCAGTAGCGCTTTTCTTTAAACAAAAACAAAACTAACCTAACCTCTTAGTATGGGATGTAGTTGTCTTTTAGCTTGAAAAATACAAGCTGTCTCTTTATGCGGGAGCAAACAGGGCAAAGCAATAAGCCAAAAAAAGCAGCAGAAACAGTACTATAAACGCTATAGTGCCGAATAGTGCGTTGATTTTTTTGTTATTATCCATAATCGTAGCAATGGGATTCTTACCCTCATGTACGAGAAAAGGAAGGCTATGGATTTGAAGAAGGTAGAAAAACTATTTTTTTTCTTTTAATGTGGTGATGAGTTTGTCTTCGATAGGTGCTTTCACTTTTAAGACCTCGTCAATGTTGTCGTTAGGAATGGTCATCGAAAGGACGTAGTGTTTAATTTTCCATTGGCCATTGACCAAAACTAAAACGCCCGAACCGCGACAGATTTTCATTTGAGTATCCAACAATTCATCAAACCAAGCGGTTTTTTTATCGTTGCTGAAGTAAATATTTCTTTCTAAAGCGGTAAAATTCCATGCTTTTCCTTTGTCAAAATAAGGTTTGGCAAAGGCTTTAAAATCTGTTTTGTTCCAATTCTCGGTAGCATCGGTGCCAATGAAAATCGATTCTTCAGCCATGGCATCAAAATAGTCTTTGAAATTGGCTTCCGCTGCCGCTTTGTGCCAAGCGTCTAAAACTTTATTAATTTGTTCTTTCCCTTGTGCATTAACCAAGGAGAAACTAAAAGTGAAGACCAAAAGAAGCAGTATATTTTTCATCATCTTGTTTTTTAGACAGTTGTAATCAAAAGTAAATATACGATTTAGTGTTTATTTAGCCGATAACTTTTTGTAATTTTATAGGATGAATATACGGTTGGCTATGAAAAAACAACAATGGATTGGTGTTGTACTTGTCGTTTTAGTACTTGGGTTTTCTTTAACCGGATGGTATTGCGCCAAAAAGGATAATAAAGTGCTAAAAGTTTCGAGTAAATTTCAGCAGCAAGATTTTTCTTTGTCTTTTGACAGTACGCAAGTAGCTACTTTTTATGCCAAATATACTAAGTTGGTTTTGTATAAAACTCAAGTAGTAACACTGTATCAAAAAAGCCAATACAATTTTATTTGGTATGATAAAAAAGGGCGAAAAGAAACCGCCGAAGTGATTTACAATAAGATGAATAATCTTTTTGAAGAAGGCGTTCAAGCGAAAGTGCCTTACAAAGATATTTTGGATGGTTTGTTCCAAAAGACTTCATCGAAACCCAATGTGGATGTCGAATTGTTCCTGACCAATTATTATTTCTATTATACCAACAAAGTACTTCAGGGAATTGATGATACTAAAGTGGAAGAGTTAGGTTGGTATTTGCCTCGAAAAAAATTATCCTATGTTCAATATTTAGATTCTTTGTTGGTTGATCCAAAACTGATTGACAACAAAGAGCAACTGATAGGGCAATATTATAAACTGAAAACGGTATTGCAAAAATACAGAGCAATAGAACAAAACGGCGGTTGGACAGCTATTATAACTCCGGATGATTTCAAACAATTAAAACCGAATGACAGTTCCGACTTGGTAATGCAAATCAGAAGCCGATTGTTTTTGACGTCAGATATTGAAACTGATTCGAAGAGTGCTGTTTATGACGAATCTTTGCAACAAGCCATATTGAAGTACAAACAGCGCAACGGATTTTCAGCAGATAAGATTATTTTACCGAAACACATCGCCGAAATGAACGTGTCCATTAGCGACCGCATCAAAACCATTATGGTCAATATGGAACGCTGCCGTTGGATTTCGACCGATTTGACTAAAGCCAAAGAGTTTATCGTGGTGAATATTCCGTCCTATCGCCTGACTTATTTCAAGGAAGGAAAAGCCGCTTTGGTTTCGAATGTGGTGGTGGGAACGTCTTTAAATGAAACCGTGATTTTTAGCGGTATGATGAGTTATATTGTGTTTAGCCCGTATTGGAATGTACCGACCAGCATTAAGAATAAAGAAATTCTTCCGGCGATTAAAAAGAATCCGAATTATTTGGCCAAGCACAATATGGAGTGGAACGGCAATAACATCCGACAAAAACCGGGACCGAATAACTCCTTAGGTTTGGTGAAGTTTTTATTCCCGAATTCGAATAATATTTATTTACACGATACGCCGGCTAAGAGTTTGTTCAGCCAAGAAAAAAGGGCGTTCAGTCATGGATGTATTCGTGTGGAAAAACCCAAAGAACTGGCCAACTTGATTTTACAAGATGATCCCAATTGGACGCCCGAAAAAATTGATGCTGCCATGAGCGGCGGAAAAGAAAAGTGGCATACGTTGAAGAACCAAATCCCGGTGTATATTGGTTATTTTACCGCTTGGGTTGATGATGAAGGCACGATAAATTTCCACAAAGACATTTATGAAAGAGATAATGCTTTGGCGATGTTGTTGTTGGAGGAATAAGGAATAAGAGAAAAGGGATTAGGGATAAGTTAAAATGCTTCGCCGTGTTGCGACAAATCCAATCCCATGTTTTCTGATTCTTCTGAAACGCGAATCGGAATGATAAGATTGGTTAGTTTGAATAATAAATACGCACCGCCAAAAGTAAAGACCGAAACCAAAACCAAAGCCAGCATGTGGTGGCCAAAGATATTCCAACCACCATATAATAAACTGGCATTTTCTCCCTTAGCAAAAATAGCCGTTAAAATCATTCCCATTATTCCACCCACACCGTGACAAGCAAACACGTCTAAAGTGTCGTCAATTTGTTTTAGTTTTTTCCAATAAACCATTTTGTTCGAAACAATCGCACCGATGAATCCGAAGAAAATACTTTGAGGAATCGTCACATATCCTGCCGAAGGCGTAATCACGACCAATCCAACTACAGCACCGATACAAGCACCAAGTGCCGATACTTTTCTGCCGTTCATTCGGTCAAAGAATACCCAAGTCAGCATGGCCGAAGCCGAACAAATCGTTGTCGTAGCAAAAGCCATTGCGGCAGTTGCATTGGCGGCTAAAGCAGAACCTGCGTTGAATCCGAACCAGCCGAACCATAGCATTCCGGTGCCTAATAATACAAACGGAATATTCGTTGGAATGTGTTCGCTGTTTTTTCTTTTGCCTAAAACTAAAACACCAGCCAAAGCCGCAAAACCTGCACTCATGTGAACGACTGTTCCGCCTGCGAAATCCTTTACGCCGAAAAAGCTTCCCAAGAGACCGTTTGGGTGCCAAATCATGTGGCATAAAGGCGCGTAGATACAAATGGTAAACAAACAAATAAAGAGCAAAAAGGAAATGAAACGGATGCGTTCCGCGAGCGCGCCGGTAATGATGGCCGGTGTTATGACAGCAAATTTCATTTGGAACAAAGCAAACAAAATAAAAGGTATCGAAGAAGCCATCGTCTTGTGCGGATGCATTTCGACATAGCTAAAGAAAGCAAAATCAAACGGGTTGCCAATGATGCCATAGTGAATACCATTGATTGTTGGGCCAATCGGGGCGCCAAAAGAAAGCGAAAAACCAACGGTTACCCAAAGCAAACTGATTACACCCAAACAGATAAAGCTTTTAAGCATCGTGGAAATGACATTCTTTTTTCCCACCATACCGCCGTAAAAGAAAGCCAATCCCGGCGTCATGAGTAAAACCAAACAAGAAGCGGTGAGTAGCCAAGCCACATCGGCATAACTAATGGTGTCAATAGCATTGAAAGCCTCGTGGTTGTCGGCTAATTTTTCAGGCCAAAATAAACCCGAAATGGCGACTAAAGTAATGATGAGAAAAGAAACTATCCAACGTTTTTCGATTTTCATAAAAAGATAATTATAAGACCAACCCCTAAATTTTACAGGGTAAAGTTATTTAAAATTATGAATTATGAATTATGAGTTATGAATTTGTTCAGGGTAAAATTAAATTTTTGTTTAAATTTTAATAAATCGAATTTGTTTTTGTGGATTCAGAAAATAAGCACTTTGTTTTTGAGAAATGTATATTTTAATAAGTCAACAGCAAGGCGTCAGTTCGAGTTCGCCTGCAAGGCAAGTATCGAGAACCGTGGTAACAACAGTAAATTATTTTTTCAGTACTACTTTTTGTAATTCTTTTAAATCACTAGATTTAAAATTGGCAGCCGAACCTGTATAAGCCGAGTAGATGATTTCTCCGGTTTGGGAGTTGGTCACCGTGATGAACTTTTCTGTAGGTGTTTTGATGAAGAGTAAGTAATAAAATGGTGTGACGGTGTTTGCTATTTTATCGTTGAGTTCTGAGATTGGCAAAACTTTATAAGCCTGACTCAAACCATCGAAGATTTCTTTGTCTTCGTATTTCTTGCTTTCGTCGTCCGCATTTTTGGGGAACTTTATCATCACATAGTCAGGAATGAACAGTGTGGAAGCACTCATTTTTTGGAGTTCTGTTTTGTTGGCGATTTCGGTTTTGGCTAGGCAGTCGGTGCCTTTGTTGAGTAGGGAAGTGAGTTGTTGAAGGTAATTGGCAAGAACTCCTGCGCCCCAATTTTTAAAATGTCCTGCCGCGTCATAGTCCATTTTGTATAAAGCACTTGGGTTGTTTTGGGCATAATAATCGGCGAAGAGTTCTATGGTTGCGATAGAGATTTTATCGGCTTGGTTGAAGTGAAGGCGTTTTTTAGGATCGTGGGTGTATTTACCGTTGGTGGTCCAAAGTTCTAAATAGATGCGGGTTTCGGTGGACGCTAACGTGCTGTTGGAAGTCGTCATATTGGCACCGATAGTCACGAAACTGTTGTTGGGTGCAATGTTTTTCTCTACATCGGTGTATTTGATGCATTCTACTTTGGAGAGTGTCCAGGCTTTTTTGATGGCGTCGACAAAGGCTTTTGCTTTTGGTGCATTGGGATCGCTCATGGCGAAGAACGTGGTGCCTTGTTTGATTTTGGCTACTTCGGCGGTGTTGGTGATGGTGATTTGGCTAAAGCTGATTAGGGGAAATAAAGCGATGGCTATGAAAGTTGGAAAGGTGTGTTTTGATTTCATAAAAGGTTGGGTTGGTGAGGTAAAGTTAAAGAAATAATTATTTGGTTGGTGGGGAAAAGTGAGGGATAAGGGATAAGGGATAAGGGAAGAGGGATAAGGGAAAAGGGAAAAGGGAAAAGGGAAAAGGGATAAGAGAAGAGGGGTTATGCGGATTTAATAGACTACCTTGACGAAGAACTTGTCAAATCAAGTGTGGGTGTGTGATGGAAGATAGTTTTGAGACCTTGATTAGTAGTTTTATTAAGAGTAAAGTTGGGATTGCAGACCATTTTTTAAGCGATGATTTGTGCCAACATTTAAAGGAAAATATATTGGCCTTGCAAGCCGAGAATTTACTGGAAAAAGCCGGCATTGGCAATGACCAAAAGCTCCAACACAACAGCCAAGTGCGAAGCGATGTGATTTATTGGCTGGATAAAAAGCACAACAACATACACGAAAATGCCTTCTTTGAAAAGATGGACGCTTTTGTGCTTTATTTAAACGAAAGTTGCTACACCGGTATTACGGGGTATGAGTTTCATTATTCGTTATATGAAGCGGGTGATTTTTATAAAAAACACTTAGACCAGTTTCAAGACAATTCGAACCGACAGTTCTCGATGATTAGCTACTTGAATGCCGATTGGAAGGCAAAAGACGGGGGCGAACTACAGATTTACCAAACGCCCACCAACCAAACCATTTCACCTAATGCAGGGAAAACGGTTTTCTTTAGAAGCAACGAATTGGAACATGAGGTGTTGGTGACGAATGTGGTTAGAATGAGTGTTACGGGGTGGTTGAAGAGAGGGTGAAAGGGTTTTAGGTTAAATCTGTCACCATTGATGCTTTAGCTATACTTGAAGTAGGGATTTCCTATACTTGAGCCATACACTAGCTATTAAGGATAAGACAAAGACGAACTAAAGTTCGTGTACCTGAAGCCCACCGGGCTTCCTCCTCTTAATATCAAATTCTTAATATCAAATCTAGGGAGTAGCTATGGACTAGAGTGTGACTTGTGCGAAATAATTGTCTAAACACAAAGTTACATTCCTTTTTCAGGTCAGCAAGGACTTGAACACCAATGATGCATATTGAGTGCAAATAAGCCGTTTTGATATCCAACGATGCCCAATGAGTCTTAAAAGTACTCTTTTTTGACCTTTGTTCGGGTGTTGTTCGTAGCTTGTTCGCAGTTTGTTCGCAAAAACACCTTTTTTTGCGAACAACACCCGAACAAGAATGGGAGAAAACCCAAACGGAAAACGCAGAAATATACTTTTTTGCATACATTTTCTTTTTTTTTGCATACTTCTTATTGTCGCAATTGCTTTTCTTTGTGATATGAATTGCCCAAAATATGTATTTTTGTGTAAAGCCGACTATAACCACCTTTTTAATAAACTTAGATTATGAGTACAACTGTAAAACCAAAACACATAGGCCGTAATATCAGCCGTATTAGAGAGTTACGCCAAATGAAGCAGGAAGCCTTAGCCATGGCAATAGGCGTAAGCCAACAGACTATTTCTACTATTGAAAATAGTGAGAGTATTGATGAGGAGAAATTGCAACAGATAGCTGAAGCGTTAGGAGTTTCTAAGGATACTATTAAGAACTTTTCAGAAGACGCTATTTTCAATTATTTTAATAGTTTTCACGATAGCAGTGTGAACCATGGGCCCTATAATAATTGTACATTTAATCCTTTGGATAAGGTTGTTGAATTGTATGAAAGATTGTTAGAGGCAGAGAAAGAAAAAAATGCTCTGTTGGAGCAGTTGAAGAAATAGGAAGAGGATAGATGTGAGTCTATCCTTTTTTGTTTGATGTCTCTGTCATTCCGATGAAAGAAGAACTCATAATAATTTAACTGTAACTAATTAAAATATGTTTGTTTATTTTTTAAACATGTAAAGTTTAACTAATTGTTTTTAAATATTAAGCATTCTTAAGTTAGACAGTGTAGATTATAAACTTTCTCAATCTGTTTTTGTCTAAGTTGTTTATTATCCTTAAGTTTATAAAAATTCCAAAGCATGATTAATGTTACTTGTGCAATTATAATAATTGAAAATAAAATTTTAGTTACTCAAAGGAGTGAAATAATGAAGTTGCCATTGAAATGGGAGTTTCCAGGTGGTAAACTAGAGGAGAATGAAAACGAAATAGAATGCATAAAAAGAGAAGTAAAGGAAGAGATAAATATTGAAATAGATGTTTTAAAAAAGCTTTCTAATGTTGTTCATGATTATGGAGTATTTGAAATTAACCTAATTCCTTTTGTTGCAAATTATATCAAAGGCAGTATAGAATTATCGGAACATAAAGATTATAAATTATTAGATAAATCAGAACTCAAGAGTTTAGATTGGGCTGATGCAGATAAGCCAATTGTTGATGAATTTTTAAAACTTGAATTATGAACCAAGGACTTTATGAGGAATTAGTAACCAAACTAATTAACTTAAAAATAAATGAACTTAATAAAGATACTTTTCAAGTAAAGAAGGCGTCAATTGACAAAGCTGAAGCAGCACAAATACTATCTCAACATATTGGTAAAACAATCAAGCATGCTTTCACTTTAATTAAAGGAGAAGACATTTTAGAAACACAAATAGAGATTGCCAACAAAATCATTTTATTTCTAAAAGAAGAATTAAAAAAAGAAGAGTTTGAAGATGATTTAATAGAAACAGAAGGGAAAATTTTAAAGGCCGTCTTTACAAAAGTAGATGCACATTTTACAGATTTGGATTTGCATCTTAAAGAAATTACACCTTATACAAGATTAATTCACAGCGAACTTTTTACAGGAGGAAATTCAGGAACAACACTTGAAAGTGAGTTGCGAAAAGAGATTTTATCATCTGATAAAATTGATTTATTAGTTTCGTTTATTAAATGGAAAGGGATTAGAATTCTTGAAAAGGAACTAAGAGAGTTTACTAATAGAGGGGGTCAATTAAGAGTTATAACAACTACTTATATAGGTGCGACCGATGCCAAAGCAGTAGAGTTTTTATCGTCTTTGGAAAACACCGAAGTTAAAGTTTCTTATAATACAGGAAATGAAAGGTTGCATGCAAAAGCATATTTATTTCAAAGAAATACGGGTTTTCATACAGCTTATATTGGTTCTTCAAATTTTTCTCGTTCAGCATTAACAGATGGATTAGAGTGGAATTTAAAAATCACCACAAAAGAAGTTGGACATATTATTGACAAGTTCAAGAAAACTTTTGAAGCCTATTGGCAAAATCAGGAGTTTGAATTATATGATAAAAGCATTCATTCTGAAAAGTTAGTTGATGCTTTAAAACAAGGTAAGTTTTCAAAGGAATACAGATCCACAACAGCAAACTTTGACATCAAGCCATTTCATTACCAAAGTGAAATCCTTGAAAAGTTAGAGGTTGAAAGAACAGTGCATAACAGATTTAGAAATTTATTGGTTGCAGCAACAGGAACTGGAAAAACTGTAATTTCTGCATTTGATTATAAAAACTTTAAAAGCAATAATAAATCTTCAAAGTTACTTTTTGTAGCTCATAGGAAAGAGATATTACAACAAGCAAGAGCAACATTTCAAGGTGTTTTAAAAGATAATAATTTTGGAGATTTATGGGTTGATGGAATTGAGCCAACTACCAATGAGTTTGTTTTTGCTTCTGTTCAAACGTTAAATAATAGACTTAAAGATATTAAGTTGACACCTGAGTATTATGATTTTATAATTGTAGATGAGGTACATCATATTTCTGCAAACACATATAGACCGATAATAAATTATTTTAAACCAAAAATCCTTTTAGGATTGACCGCAACTCCAGAGAGAATGGATGGTGCAGATATTTTGGAGGATTTTTGTAATAGGATAGCAGCTGAAATAAGACTTCCTGAAGCATTGAATCAAAAACTACTTTGCCCTTTTCAGTATTTCGGAATTACAGATAGCATTGATTTAACCAATGCAAAATGGGAGAAAGGTAAATATGTTGCTAGTGAATTGACAAGTATATACACCAAAAACAATGTTAGGGTTGGTGAGATAATTAATAATCTTGATAAATACACAAATGATTTAAACGATGTTCGTGCTATTGGTTTTTGTGTCACGGTTGAACATGCCATTTTCATGACTGAGAAGTTTAATTTGGCCGGATTAAAAGCAGAATGTTTGACCAGTAAAAACACTAATGAAAGAGATAAAATTAGAGAGCAATTCAAGAAAAAAGAATTTAATTATTTGTTTGTAGTTGATATTTTTAATGAAGGAGTAGATATCCCGGAGGTAGATACGGTTTTGTTTTTGAGACCAACAGAAAGTTTAACGGTTTTCCTTCAACAGTTAGGAAGGGGTTTGCGTTTAGCAGAAGGAAAAGATTGTTTAACGGTTTTGGATTTCGTTGGAAATGCCAGACCTGAATATGATTTTGAAAATAAGTTTAGAGCTTTGATAGGTAAAACAACAACCTCTGTGCGAAAAGAAATAGAAGATGATTTTCCTCATTTACCTCTTGGCTGTTCTATTGTTTTGGAGAAAAAAGCAAAGGAAACAATTCTTAATAACATTATAAAAGCAACTTCTTTAAATGTAAATCAATTATTAACTAAGATTAAAAACTTCAAATATCAAACTACTTTGCCGTTAACTTTAAATAATTTTATAGAGTTTAATCATATCCCAATTCATACGATTTATTCAAAAAAGGAAACTTGGTCAAGACTTTGTCAAAGAGCGGGTGTAATAGAAGATTTTGAATCTACCAATGAAAAACAAATCTATTCAGCCATTAGTAATAAATGGTTGTCAACTAATTCAACAAGTTATTTCAATTTTATTTTAAGAATAGCGAACAAAAGTTTCAACATCAGTATTAATGATTTTGATGAGAATGAAAAGACTATGCTGTTAATGTTGCATTATGATATTTGGCAGAACGCAGGAGGATTTGACTCATTAGAAAGAAGTATAAGAGCAATTGGTAAAAACAAAGTTCTCGTTAAGGAGATAAAAGAAGTTTTAGAGATATTAATTGATAAGATTGGATTCAAAGAAATTGATATTCAATTGCCGTACAATCAACCATTAAAATTGCATGCTCGTTATACAAGAGATCAAATATTAGCTGCTTTTAGATTAAGTACTTTTGAGAAGAAATCATCAAATAGAGAAGGCGCAGCAGAAAATAAAGAGCTTAACACGGAAATCCTTTTTATCAATTTAATTAAATCAGAAGAGAATTTTTCTCCAACAACTATGTATGATGATTATGCTATAAGTGAAACATTGTTTCATTGGCAATCACATAATGCTTATGGGCCAGATACAATTAAAGGATTGTCATATATAAATCACCTTGAGAACAACAAGAAAATATTGCTTTTTGTTAGAGAAAAAGCAAATGATGAAAATGGGAATACACTAGGTTATGTTTTTGTTGGTGAGGCAATTTTTAGAGAGACAGAAGGTTCAAAACCAATGAGTGTGAAATGGGAACTTAATGAGCCAATACCAAATTATCTTTGGAAGGCTTCAGCTAAGATGTCGGTTGGGTGAATGTTATGCTAAAATAATTCTCCAAAGCTCTTCTAAACAATTCCGTATCAATTTTCAAAAGTTCTTCTTTTACATTCCATCCTTCAATGTATTCTTCATCTTCTTTGAAGATTTCTTGACCGTTTAGTTTTCGAGTCAAGATATCGCTAAGTAGCACATCATCGCAGCTATAATAAAGTGTATAATGTTTTTCGATGAAGTCCCAATATTCAAATCCTGAGTTATTTTTTTGTTCTTGCATTGCTTTGGTTTTGTTTACTAATTTAAGAAATTTAGGTGATTTGTAATCCTACAATTGTATGCATAAACTCTGTTTGTTTGCAGAATTTATGAACAATTGTTTTGTGTGGTTTGAGCAGGATTATGATATGCTTCCTTCGTCAGCATGACAAGTTGGGGTGGTGGATTTGCTGCGCCAGTCGGGCAAACCTTCGTGTCCGCCTGCGGGGGAATGACAAAAGTGAGCGATAATGACAAGCTGTGGTTGGCCCTTCGACCCTTCGACTCCCGATAAATATCGGGACAGGGTGACAGTCGGGTTCTCGATTGGGTTTAGTTGTAAAACAAAAAACCCCAACGTCTCCGTCAGGGTTTCTAATATTTTTTGAAATTCTTCTACCAAATCTTCACACGCTTTTCAGGTGCTAAATACAAAGAATCCGTTGGTTTAATATTAAACGCGTCATAAAACTCCGGAATGTTGCGCACGGTTCCGTTAATTCTAAATAACGCCGGTGAGTGTGGGTCGGAAGCAATTTGATTTCGCAAAGCTTCTTCACGAGATTTCTCTGCCCATACTTGTCCCCAACCTAAGAATACGCGTTGCATGCCGGTAAAGCCATCCATCACCGGAGCTTCTTTGCCGTTCAAACTTGCTTTGTAAGCTTTGATGGCAATGCTCAATCCGCCTAAGTCGCCAATGTTTTCACCCAAGGTAAACGCACCGTTAACATTCAAATCGGGGAATGCTTTAAAGCTGTTGTATTGCTCTACCAACGCTCCGGTTTTTTGTTTGAACGCGGCTAAATCTTGTGGTGTCCACCAGTTTTTCATGACACCTTTGCCATCAAAAGTACTGCCCTGGTCGTCAAAACCGTGACCAATTTCGTGACCGATAACAGCACCAATGCCACCATAATTTACGGCATCATCGGCATTCAAATCAAAGAAAGGCGGTTTCAAAATGGCAGCCGGGAATACAATCTCGTTTAACGAAGGATTGTAATAAGCATTTACCGTTTGTGGGTTCATGCCCCATTCAGCTCTGTCCACCGGTTTGCCCAGTTTGGCCAAGTTGCGGTTGTATTCAAATTCGGCTGCTCTTTGAGCATTTCCGAAAAGATCATTCTTGTCAATTTTAAGCGCCGAGTAATCTCTCCATTTGTCAGGATACCCAATTTTAATCATAAAGTTATCCACTTTGTTCAAAGCTTCTTTCTTAGTGGCTTCACTCATCCAATCCAAAGTTTTGATGCTTTCGGCATAAGCTTTCAATAAGTTTTTCACCATACCAACCATTCGTTCTTTGGCTTCAGGAGAGAAGTGTTTTTTAACGTATACTTTCCCTACGACTTCACCCAAACCACCGTTTACCACTTCAACAGCGCGTTTCCAATCTTCTTGTTGTTTCTCGGTGCCATACAAGGTTTTGCTGTAAAACTCAAAGTTTTGATTGTCTATAGCGGTAGTTAAACCACCGGCTGAACGGTTGATTAATCCCCATTTTAGATAGGTTTTCCATGTGTCAATTGGGGTCGATTTGATAATGTTGTTTAAACTTTTAGTATATTCTACTTGAGTTACTACCAGATTTTTTTCTTTCTCAACTCCTGCACTTTTCAACATAGCGTTCCAGTTGAAATCGGGCATCAATGTTTTTAAATCTTTCACCGCATACGCATTGTACAATTTTACAATGTCACGCGTGTCTTCTTTTTTCATGTGTTGGGTCGCCAAGGTAGTTTCCAAAGCCATGATTTTGGCCGCACTTTCAGCCGCATTCGGCAGGTTGGTCAATTGGAACATCTTCTCAATATGCGCTACATATTTTTGACGGATGTCAGTCATTTTAGCATCGGTAGCCAAATAATATTCTCTTTCCGGAAGACCTAAACCGGCTTGCCAAGTGATCAAAGTATATTTCGTTGGGTCTTTAAAATCAGTATACACCGAAACGTTAAACGGAATGGCTATTCCTTTACGGTTGGCCTGTCCAAAATAAACCGCCAAGTCATCATAAGAAGCTATAGCGTCGATGGCTTTCAATTCGGGTTGGATAGGTGCAACGCCTTTAGCATCACGCCCTTTTCTGTCCATAAATGAAGCATAGTAATCTCCGATTTTTTGTTCGTCCGAACCTTCCGCATTGCTGCCTTTGGCGGCTTCTTCGATAATGGCTTTGACGTCTTTTTGAGATTGGTCATACAACATATCAAAAGCACCATAAGACGCTTTGTCTGCCGGAATCTTGGCGGTTTTCATCCAAGCGCCGTTGACGTAAGCGGCAAAGTTATCGCCGGGTTTTACAAGCGTATCCATATTTTTGGTAGTGATACCCGAAGTGAGTTCTTTTTGATTGCAGGAAGCCAAAAGAAAGGCTGTCAACAGCAGAAGTGATGCGTTTTTCATTAAAGTGGAATTAGTTTGTATAAGCTAAGTTAGCTAAAATTAGTTGGCATAATTTAAATTTTGTTACACTTTGCTACAAAGCATAATTTAAATTAACGCTCCAACGGTACTTGGCTTCTACTCTTCCGGCATTGAGGTTTTGGTGTATCGGCAGCATGGCGTTGGCTCCCAGAGAGAGTTTATTTTTTCCGACTTCAAAACCTATTTTGCTCATCACGATATTACCGGCGGTGTTTCTTACTTTTTGGCTGTACTGGTAATTGCTTTCATAAATTTCACCTGCTAAGCCCAGCTGAGGTACAATACTGAAAGTTGAAGTTTCGTGAAAGTAAAAAAAAGTAGCAGCGTAATTGGTTTGATTTCCGAAGCGGTAGTTTTTTTGGTTTTCGGTTTTGAAGTTGTAGTTGATCATGGTGTTGAGTCCGAAACGGTTTCTTTTAATCACATAATCTGCGGTAAGCATGTAGTCCCAGCTTCCGGTTCCCAATTGATAACTTGGGTTGACACTGCCGTTGTTGGCTTCATCAAATTTCCCCAAAGGTATTTTGAGTCCGGCACCCAATTGTATTTTATGGTGGAATTGTGCAGAGTCATTAGTGGTTTGGTAGATTTCATATAGCCCTAAGACGGTTGCATCGCCTATGCCGGAAATGTTTTGTTTTCCTGCAGCAGTTTCTCGGTGGTGAAAATGAAAGGGCAGCAAAGCAGAGACTTGGATTTTTTTGGTAAGCGGAATTCTACTCCAAATTTGAACAGTATTGAAGGTTTCGTCATGCCAAGGAGAGTTGGTGTATAAACCATCATTGCTTTGGTAACTTTGGTAAAAGTAACGAATGCCTACAAAGTTGTTATTGAGCATAGAAGCAAATCCCATGCTGCCACCGCTGGCCGAGCAACCGCAAGCATCGCAGTCATCAGCCACAGATTCCCAGAGCGGTAAGGCTTTGAAAACGGGAGGCAATTGTAGGGTGTCTTTATTGGCAGCAAAAAGACACTGTGTGGTAAACAATAAGAGCAATAAGTATTTTTTCATTTTGATTAAAATTCGGCAAATTTTGGATTTGTTAAGTACTGTATATCAGTTAAGGTTTTTAGGAAAGCAATGATTTTTGTTTTTTCGCTTTCGGTCAATGGAATTCCTAAAGAGTTGTTGTTTTGCAACAATGGATCGAGTGTTGCCGAAGAGATGACACCGGTAGCATAGTGATTCAATACTGCATCTAGGGTGTAAAAACGACCGTCGTGCATGTACGGTGCGGTTTTTTCAATATTTCTTAAGCTTGGTACTTTGAATTTGTGCAAGTCTTGAGGCAATTCGGTTACACGATAGCGACCTATGTCATTGATGGAAGGGTTTACCGGTAAACCGTTGTTTCGAAATGTATTATCGGTAAAAATATCGGTAGCATGGCAAGAAGCACATTTTTGATTGAACAGCGCGTATCCTTGTAATTCGTCGGAAGTTAGTGTTCCACCCGGTTCATTACGGCGGTATTTGTCGAAACGCGAGTTAGAGGAAGTGACCATGACCATAAATTGACCTAAGGCTTTGAGCATATTCTCTGAATTGATTTCGCCGTCATCAAATGCTTGTCGGAATAATTTTCGGTACTGAGCATCGCCTTTCATCATGGCAATGATGTTGTTTAAGTTACCATTCATTTCAATTTCACTTGTAAGCGGAATAATGGCTTGAAGGTCGAGATGATCCGTGGCTCCATCCCACATGAAAGTAGTTTGATAAGCCAAATTTTGGATTGGCGGCGTATTGCGTGTTCCTATACCATCACCTACACCATGGCTAAAGGTGTGGCCGTGGTGTGTAAATGCATCTTCTTGAATGTGGCAAAATCCGCAAGAAACGACTCCGTCAGAGGCCAGTCGTCCGTCGTAGAATAACTTTTTACCTAATTCAAATCCTTTTTCGGTTAGAGGATTGTTGGCAAAATTATAGGCTACCGGAGGAAAATTAGAAGGGACATTAAACTCTAATGGGATGTTTTGGTATTCGGCACTTTCATCGTTAGAGCAACCCCAAAATAGGGGCATAAGAAAAAGCCACAAATGGTGTGTTTTCATTTTTTAAGAATTTAAAAAAGCAGTCAACCCAGGAGCTGACTGCTTTTTGTTTTTTAGTCATTGTGTACATGGTGTACTTCGAACACATTGGCAATGTTTGCGGTAACTAAAGCTAATTTAGCACCACCCATTACCATAGCACCTTCGGCAAAGTTGATTTTGTTTGTACCATCAATCAGTTGCGCTAAGTCGGCCATGATGTGTACTTGTGGCGTGATGTTGGTTCTTACTAAAGCATTTTCCGGTAAGTCAAGCGCTACAGTCGCGTAGTTGTAATCAGTACCTGTTTTTCCGGTGTGTAGCATAAAAGTTGTGTCGGTAGTTACGGAAGAAGAGGTAAACGAGCCTTCAAAAGCTACAAATTTGTATCCTGCACTCCAAGACCACATCATTCCGGCCGCTTGAGCTGTTGCTAAGAAGTTGCCTTGTCCGTCGGCACCTAATAAAAACTGTTCTTGGTCAACACCAATTCCGAAGGAAACTTTAGTATAGTTAGCCGCAGGAATATTAGGAAGCGTAAGCAATGTTGATGCTGCTGTGGCTTCGTCAATGATAAAGTAACTTTCGCTTTTTGGAACGGTATAAGTAGAACCGTCAGCTTTTGTTAGGACGATGTTGCTTACAATATATTTGGCTTTGGCCACTTTTATAACTTCACCATTGGTATTGGTATAAGTAGTGTTGAAAGCCAGATTGGCGGTTTTATATACGTTATCGAATTCTAATTTCAAGCTTCCTTGACCTGTTGGTGTGTTATCGTCATCGCTTGAACAAGCGGTAAAAGTTAATGCTATAGCAAAAGCTGCTACTAAGTTTCTTACTAGTAATTTCATTTTTGTTTTAATTAATTGATTATATAAAGTTAGCCCGAAGCGATTGCTGCTTCGGAGATAATGATTGAGCGTATAGGCTCGAAAGTTCCTGAAAAAGGAACTAAAAAATAAACAATTATGAAATTACAGTGGGTGGATGAAAGACAGAACCACTCTTTAAGTGAAAGTATAGATTGGTGTAGTGGTCGTCAATAGCATTTTTATGCTGAAAATAAGATTGTTTTGAAAATAAGACTTGAATTTCCTGAAAAAACAGAACTTCTGTTTCTTGGATTTGTGTTTTTTTGTTAGGTGAAATAGGTTTTTCTTCTTCTGCAGCTTTAGCCAATTCTTTCATCAACTGACATTTTCCGTTACATTTTAATTCCGGTTTGGCTTTGTTTTCACAAAGTACTTTAGTTATATAATCATAATTGACCACATAATCAACAACCGGAAACATCGGTTTGAGTACCATGGTAAGCGCCATTATGATTAATAAGTTTTTCACCGTGCAAAGGTACTACTGAAAATTATTATTTTAAACAAAATAAGGGCGTATTTTTTCTTTCTTAAAAGTTTTTTTAGAATTTAAATTTGCTAAGTTACTGTTTTTTTAAGAACGTCGCCACACCTTGACAGTGTTGCCTTGTAGAAATTTGTTTGGATTAATTGCTTAAACAAAAAGGAAAACCAATCACCCTTGGGTTAGTGTGTAATCTATTGAATTTGTTACAATTCGATAGTTTTCTAACGGTTACCCTTGTTAATACTTAGGGTTTTTATCTAAAATTACCGAAATGATAATAATTCAGCGTTAAAATTTGTTTATTATGGAATTGTTATTACTTTTATTAAAATATTTGTAAAATAATAATAATTTAAATGAAATATTCAGCAATTCAGAATTACATCAACGGACATTTTGTTCAAACCTCCACTTCCAAAACTTTAAATGTCATCTCTCCCTTAGACGGGAGTTTTTTATCTACAGTCCCTTTGTCGAGCGCGAAAGATTTAGACGAGGCGGTGAAAGCTGCCCAAGCTGCGTTTCCGGCGTGGAGCAAAACCCCGATTAAGGAACGCGTTCAGGTGTTTTTCAGATACAAAGCGTTATTAGAAAAAAACCTAAAAGAGTTAGCCGAACTGTGCAGCGAAGAAAACGGAAAAACCTATGGTGAATCGGTAGCCGAAATAGAAAAATGTATCGAACTTACCGAGTTCGCCACTTCCTTACCCCAATTAATCACCGGCGAATTACTAGAAGTCAGCAAAGGTGTTGAATGCAGAACAGAGCACGTGCCTTTGGGCGTTGTCGCTTCCATTGTTCCTTTCAACTTTCCCTCGATGGTTCCCAATTGGACAATCCCAAATGCGATTGCGTTAGGGAATTGCATGATTATCAAACCTTCTGAAAAAGTGCCATTGAGTTGTGGTCGTTTGGCCGAATTGTTAAAAGAAGCCGGATTGCCGGATGGTGTTTTCAATGTAGTTCACGGCGATGTAGATATTGTAAATGCGATTTGTGACCATCCGAAAATTGAAGCGGTTTCGTTTGTGGGTTCCACGAAAGTAGCGAAGATAGTGTACCAAAGAGCGACTCATAATTTAAAAAGATGTTTGGCTTTAGGTGGTGCCAAAAACCACTTAATGGTCTTACCCGATGCGATTCCGGATATGACGGCGCAGAATGTAGCAGCATCGATGTCGGGGTGTGCCGGACAACGTTGTATGGCGGCTTCGGCTATGATTGGCGTAGGCAATGTGGATGCCATTGTGTCCAAAATATGTGACGAAGCGCGCAAAATAATTCCGGGTCAAAACCTTGGAGCGGTCATTAATAAAGAATCTCAAGATAGAATCGAAAACTATATCACCCAAGCTGAAAAAGACGGTGCCAAAATATTAGTCGACGGCAGAAACACCAAAGTCGCCGGAAAGGAAAACGGCACTTATGTTGGGCCAACGGTAATCGACTTCGTAACACCCGAAATGAGTGTCGCTACTGAAGAAATCTTCGGACCGGTAATCTCCATTATCAGAACCAAAACAGTTGACGAAGCTTTAGCTATCGAAAACAAAAATCCTTATGGAAATGCCGCGAGTGTATTCACCCAAAATGGTGGCATGGCGCGTTACATCATCGACAAAGCCAGTGCCGGAATGATTGGCGTAAATGTAGGCGTTCCGGTACCGAGAGAACCATTCAGTTTTGGCGGTTGGAACGAAAGTAAATTTGGCGTAGGCGACATCACCGGAAAAAGCTCGATTGAGTTTTGGACCAAATTAAAAAAGAGCACAATTAAATGGAATGCTGAGGCTGGTGTGAATTGGATGAGCTAGGAAAATTATGTTAAATGCTAAATGTTGAATGTTAAATTATTTAGGAGCTAATCCCGCTTTTCACTTCAATCTTTTATGCCGAAAAACGGCACAAAAGGATTTCCGTTGCAATCGGGGCTAGAAAATCTCATTTAAAATTCAACATTCAACATTATCTAACGATCTGTTCGCTAGCGCTCGGGTCAAAATAAAAAATAAAGATGATTACAAAAGAACAAACCTTGACCAAAGAACAAATCATAAGCGACAGCAAAGAATTCAGTTTATTCTCGTGGTCGGCACAAGGAAGTGTGAATCCCATAGCGATAGAAAGAGCCGAAGGCGTGTATTTATACGACTACGACGGCAACAGAATCATCGATTTTTCTTCGGGCTTGATGTCGGTCAATATCGGTCATGGTGACCAACGCGTTACCGAGGCAGTCGTAGAGCAAATGCAAAAAGTGAGTTTTGTAACGCCAAGTTGCACGACGGAAATCAGAGCGAAGTTATCCAGAAAGTTGGCGGAAATCTGTCCGGGCGATTTGAACAAAGCATTCTACACTTTATGTGGTACGTCATCGATTGACAACGCGATTAAATTGGCAAGATTGTACACCGGAAGACACAAAATCATCGGAAGATACCGCGCTTTTCACGGTGGTTCCATTGGCGGAATGACCGTTGGTGGCGATCCAAGAAAATTAGCCAACGATTCCCAACAAATGCCGAATGCCGTGCATTTAGATGATCCGTATTATTTCTTTGGGATGAAAGATTTAGACGAAACCACCAAGTTGAACCTAAGTTTGGAATACGTAGAAAGAGTCATCCATTTGGAAGGCAAAACCAATATAGCGGCTTTTATTTTTGAAGGTGAAAGCGGTTCGTCAGGTTGTTTGCATTATCCGAAAGGGTATTTAAAAGGCGTAAAAGCGCTATGTGAAAAATACGGAATCTTGTTCGTTGCCGATGAGGTAATGAGCGGCTTCGGTCGCACCGGAAAATGGTTCGGTTTCGAAAACCACGGCATCATTCCAGATATGGTTTGTATGGCCAAAGGATTAACCGCTTCTTATTTGCCGTTAGGGTGCTTGATGGTTTCGGATAAAATAGCCGCCAAATTTGAAACGACGCCCATGATGATTGGCTTAACGTATAACGGTCATCCGGTAGCTTTAGCTGCTGCTTTGGCTGTAATCAACATTTACGAAAGCGATAGATTAATCGAGAATACCCGTAAAATGGGAGCGTATCTAGAATCCCGAATCGAAGCGATGAGAGCAGAACATCCTAGTATGGGAACGTTCCGAAACACCGGATTGTTGGGTTGTTTAGACATCTTAAAAAATAAAAGTACGGGCGAATTAATCGCTCCTTATAATGCTGCCGGCGATGATTTAAAAGTTACGAATGCCATTGCGGCGAAAGTGCGCGAATTAGGGTTGTACACTTTTGTGCGTTGGGGCTACATTTTCATAGCGCCGCCATTGTGTGTCACGGAAGCGCAAATCGATGAAGGATTAGCCATCATTGGTGAAGCTTTGAAAATATCAGATGCAGCTTTAGTATAAACAAACTCTAACCCAACATGTCCGAAAACCTAAATCATACAAATTCGACTTTGTATAGTGAAGACTTGGCGCCGGTTTCAGCCGAAAAGCGAACCTGGACGACTTGGAATTATGCTGCGCTTTGGATCAGCATGAGTCTTTGTATTCCGACCTATATGCTGTCGAGTTCGCTGATTGAAGGCGGGATGAATTGGTGGCAAGCGATATTAACCATATTTTTAGGAAACACAATTGTCTTAATTCCGATGATTTTAAACGGTCATGCGGGTGCTAAATATGGCATTCCATTTCCGGTCTTTGCCAGAGCGAGTTTCGGAACAATGGGTGCCAATATTCCGGCGCTACTTAGAGCGATAGTCGCTTGCGGTTGGTTCGGCATCCAAACCTGGATTGGCGGATTTGCCATTTACCAAATGATGCGACTGTGGATACCAAGCATAGAAACCTTACCACAAATTTTCCCTGATAGTTGGGGATTGCAAACCGGACCGGCGATATGTTTTTTGCTGTTTTGGTTGTTGAATATGTATGTAGTGTATTTAGGGGTTGACAGCATCCGAAAACTATTAGTGTTTAAAGCCATCTTTTTACCAGTGGCAGCATTGGCTTTATTGTTTTGGGCGATTAGTGCGGCGAATGGTTTGGGACCGATTTTGGAAACCAAATCTAAATTTACCAATACCGTCGATTTCTTCCATTTCTTTTTTCCGGCGCTGACCGGAATGGTAGGTTTTTGGGCGACATTGTCTTTAAACATTCCCGATTTTACCAGATATGCGACTTCGCAAAAAGCACAAATCAAAGGACAGATTTACGGGTTGCCTACTTCGATGACGATGTTCGCCTTCGTTGGCGTTGTTGTGACTTCGGCTACGACGATTGTTTTCGGAACTACCATTTGGGATCCTGTGATTTTAGCCGGAAAATTTGATAGTAAGTTATTGGTAAGTCTTGCCATGATTGCCGTGGCGATTTCGACATTGGCGACAAATATAGCCGCAAATATTGTCAGTCCGGCGAACGATTTTGCCAATTTATCGCCAAGTAAAATCGACTTCAGAAAAGGCGGTTACATCACAGGAATCATAGGAATCATGATTTTTCCATGGAAACTGATAGCTGACCCAACAGGATATATTTTCACTTGGTTGGTAGGCTATTCTAGTTTGCTTGGGCCAGTTGGCGGCATCATGATAGTCGATTATTATTTCATCCGAAAACAGACTTTGGTCGTGGATGATTTATACAATAAAAATGGCATTTACAGCTTTTCCAAAGGGTTCAACACCAAAGCGATTTGGGCATTACTCCTTGGAATTCTCCCGAATGTTCCGGGCTTTTTCTTAACCATCAAAGTAGTAGACAACTCTGTTTTTCCCGAGTGGATTTCAGGTTTGTACCATTACGCTTGGTTTGTAGGCTTTGGGATTAGTGGACTAGTGTATTATGTTTTAATGAGAAAAAAACAATAAATAATTATGATGAATGTTAAATGCTAAATGTTGAATGAATTTCATTTAGCATTTATTCCGCTACGCTTCATACAGTTCGGCTACGCCTCGGGTTAACATTCAAAATTTAACATAATAAGAAAATGAGTATTTTAATCAAAAACGGAAGAATCATAACCGCTACCGATGATTATGTGGCAGATATTTTTATAGAAGGCGAAACAATTTCAGCCATAGGTAAAAATTTTAACGTTCAAGCCGATGAAGTAATCGACGCCTCAGGAAAGTTAGTCATGCCGGGTGGAATTGATCCTCACGTGCATTTGGATATGCCGTTTATGGGAACGTACAGCAGTGACAATTATGAAACCGGAACCCGAGCCGCATTGTATGGTGGAACGACAACTGTGATTGATTTCATTCTGCAAACCCAAGGCAAAAGCCTACAATCCGCGTTACAAGAATGGAAAGGCAGAAGTGATAACAATGCGGTAGGCGATTACAGTTTTCACATGGCGGTGACCGATTTCAATGACGAAACCAAAAAAGAAATCCAGCATTTTATTGAAGTCGAAGGCATCACTTCTTTCAAAACATTTATGGCCTATAAAGGCGCATTGATGATTGATGACCGCCAAATGGTCGGCTTGATGCAAGAAGTTAAAAAACACGGCGGCTTAATCAACGTTCACGCCACCAATGGCGATATGATTGATTTCTTGATTGCCAAGCACAAATCAGAAGGCAAATTATCACCCTTATACCATTATTTATCCCAACCCGAAGTCACCGAAGCGGAAGCCAGCAGTCGCTTTGCCGATATGGCGGATTACACCGGTTGTCCCGGTTATATTGTTCACCTAACTTGTGAAGGTGCGTTAAACGCAGTGCGATTTGCGACTCGCAGAAACCAACACGTATTCGTAGAAACCTGTATTCAATATTTGATTTTGGATGCGAGTTTGTATGAACAAAATTTTGAAGGAGCTAAATGGGTTATGTCGCCGCCTTTGCGTGAAAAGAAAGACCAAGAAACGCTTTGGGCCGGATTGAATCAAGGTTTAGTCAATGTTGTGGCAACCGACCATTGTCCGTTTATGTGGGAACAAAAATTAATGGGAAAGGACGATTTCTCTAAAATCCCAAATGGCCATCCGGCAATCGAAAACCGAATGGAGTTATTATTTAGCGAAGGCGTAAACAAAGGCAGAATCACGTTGAATAAATATGTAGAAGTCGCTTCAACCAACGCAGCCAAAATCTTCGGCATGTTCCCGAAAAAAGGAACCATTGCCATAGGAAGCGATGCGGATATAGTCTTATTTGATGCCCATGAAAAACACACGCTTTCCGCCAAAACGCATCACATGAATGTGGATTACAGCGGTTATGAAGGTTGGGAACTGACCGGAAAAGTAAAAACCGTTTTGTTGCGAGGCAAAGTAGTAATTGACAATAACGAATGTAAAGTGCAAAAAGGCTACGGCCAATTTGTGAAACGAAATAAAGTGGACGGGAAGATATAATTATGTTGAATTTTAAATTTTAAATGCTAAATGAAAAGGCATTCAACATGCAACATTCAACATTCAAAATAATAAAAGATGAGGATAGTAAAATCAGGCTTAATCCAATTGAGTTTGGCCAAAACCGAAGGCGAAGGCACGATTTCCGAAATTATGGAAGCGATGCTGCAAAAGCACATTCCCTATATCGAAGAAGCCGGAAGACAAGGCGTTCAGATTTTGTGTTTTCAGGAGATTTTTAATACGCCTTATTTCTGTCCCGGACAAGACAGCGCTTGGTATGCTTCGGCAGAAAGTGTGCCCGGTCCAACGACAGAAAGAATGCAGGTTTACGCCGAGAAATATGACATGGTGATTGTTGTTCCGGTGTATGAAAAAGACCAAGCCGGCGTTTTATACAACACTGCTGCGGTTATTGATGCTGATGGAACGTATTTGGGTAAATACCGCAAAAATCACATTCCACAAACTGGTGGTTTTTGGGAGAAGTTTTTCTTCAAACCGGGAAATTTAGGTTATCCTGTTTTTCAAACCAAATACGCTAAAGTCGGCGTATACATTTGCTATGATAGACATTTTCCTGATGGTGCCAGATGTTTGGGATTGAACGGTGCCGAAATTGTTTACAATCCATCCGCCACAACCGTTGGACAATCCCAAAATTTATGGAAACTCGAACAACCGGCACATGCCGTGGCCAATGGTTATTTCATGGGTTGTATCAACCGAGTAGGCATTGAAAAACCTTGGAACTTGGGACGCTTTTATGGTACATCTTATTTCGTGAATCCGTTGGGTGAAATTTTCGCCTGCGCTTCTGAAGATAAAGATGAGTTGTTGGTAGCCGAATTCGATTTGGATTTAATAGAACAAATCAGAGCCAAATGGCAATTCTATCGAGACCGAAGACCCGAAACTTATGGTGAAATTACAGCACCTTAGAAAATAATTATGTTGAATGTTAAATGCTAAATTTTGAATGAAAGGCATTTAACATTCAAAATTCAAAATTTAACATAGAAAAAATATGAGCATAAAAAATAACCGATTAACCCCGGCAGAATATCAGGAAAACTTCACCGATATTCATCCGCCGTTTGAAACCAGAGATGCCGCTGTGGTGGAAGCCAATCGCTGTCTCTTTTGCTATGATCCGCCTTGTATGAAGTCGTGTCCGACGTCTATCAACGTACCCAAATTCATCAGACAAATCACGACGGATAATATTAAAGGCTCAGCACATACCATTTTTTCTTCCAATATTATGGGCGCGGGATGCAGTAAAGTGTGTCCGGTAGAAAAATTATGCGAAGGCGCTTGTGTCTATAATTTAATGCACGAAACGCCTATTAATATAGCCAAACTCCAACGCTATTCGACTGAAAAAGCGATGGAAAACAATTGGCAACTCTTCGATAGAAAGCCATCAAAAGGCAAAAAAGTCGCTATTGTTGGTGCCGGTCCTGCGGGTTTGAGTTGTGCGCATACTTTGAGCCGTGAAGGAATCGATGTGACCATTTATGAAAAAGAAAGCAAAGGCGGTGGTTTGATGACTTACGGTATTGCCGCTTATAAAGTAACGCCTGAATTTTGCGAAGAGGAGGTGAATTACATCACTTCCATTGGTGGCATCGACATCAAATACAATCAAGAATTTGGCAAAGACGTCACTTTGGAACAATTAAAACAAAACTACGATGCGGTTTATATGGCGTTCGGAGTTGGATTGGCGCGTCAATTAGACATTGAAGGCGAACATTTACAAGGTGTTGAAGATGCGATTAAATTCATTTACGAATTACGCGATAATGATTATTCCAAAATTGCCGTAGGCGATAAAGTAGCCGTAATCGGAATGGGAATGACTGCTATCGATGCCGCTACGCAAGCCAAGAGATTAGGTGCTTCCGATGTGACTTTGGTGTACCGAAGAACGCAATCCGAAATGCCTTGTACCGAAAAGGAATTGGACATTGCCAAACTCGACGGCTGTAAGGTAATCTGGTTAGCCTCACCTAAAGAAATTAAAGGCGAAAACGGCAAAGTCTCTCAACTGGTTTGTGATGTAATGAAACTCGGCGAACCCGATGCCAGTGGCAGAAGAAGTCCGGTAGTTTCAGGAGAAACCTTTACGCTAGATGTAGATATGGTCATCAAAGCCGCAGGGCAAATGCCTTTCCAATCTTTGGTCAATGACAATAATATCGAAAACAACAACGGCAAAATTGTCGTTGATGGAAAATCATCCGCTAAGATAGCAGGTGTATTTGCCGGTGGCGATTGCGTCAACGGCGGAAGAGAAGTGGTCGATGCGGTACAAGCCGGAAAAGACGGAGCCGCCGCTATTTTAAAATACATCATCAGTCCGGATTATATCATCGAATCCGAATTAAAACCAACTTTTAATAACTAAATTTATGATGAATGCTAAATGTTAAATGTTGAATGGAATGAAAACAGAGAACAAAATAGTAACCTTAACTTTTGATTTTTCTATTGCCATTATTGGTTTGTATAAAACTTTATTAGATCAAAAAGAGTATGTGATTTGTAAACAATTACTTCGAAGCACCACTAGCATCGGAGCGAATGTGGAAGAAGCCAATGCCGCTCAAACTAAGAAAGATTTTATTGCGAAAATGTCGATTGCTTCAAAAGAGGCCAGAGAAACAAAATATTGGTTACGGCTTTTAGATAAAAGTAAGCTGGTTCCCTTAGATTATTCAACATTTTAATACAGATTGAGCACATCATCAACATCATAACCAAGATTGTAAAAACAAGTCAAACGTCTTTACAATAAGAAACATTCAAAATTTAACATAATAAAATTATGGCAGATATATCAACCGATTTTTTAGGCATAAAATCTCCAAATCCGTTTTGGTTAGCCAGTGCGCCACCAACTGATAAATTAATCAACGTTGTCCGTGCTTTTGAAGCAGGTTGGGGCGGCGTGGTTTGGAAAACTTTAGGTTCCCAAGTCAAAAATGTGTCCTCGCGTTACTCTTCTGTGGAATATGGAAGAAAACGAATCATGGGTTTCAATAATATAGAATTAATCAGCGACCGACCTTTAGAAATCAACCTTAAAGAAATTTACGAAGTCGTAAAAATGTTCCCGGATAGAGCGATGATTGTTTCGCTAATGGCGGACAATGACCGTAAGTCTTGGCATGATTTAATCATGAAATGCGAAGATGCCGGAGCGATGGGCTTTGAATTGAACTTTGGATGTCCACACGGCATGACCGAAAGAGGCATGGGTGCAGCGGTAGGACAAGACCCGGAAATTGCCAAAATGGTAGTCGAATGGGTAATGGAAAAAGCCACGATTCCGGTAATTACTAAGCTTACACCCAATGTACATTCTGTTGTTCCAACCGGAAGAGCCGCGGTTGAAGGCGGAACCAGCGCACTGAGTTTAATCAATACCATACAAAGTGTCACCGGAATTGATTTAGATACGTTAGTGCCGAATCCTTACGTAGCCGGAAAAAGTGTTTTTGGTGGTTATTGCGGTCCGGCGGTGAAGCCGATTGCTTTAAAAATGTTAACCACGATTGCACAAGATGAGGTAACCAACAAAGTACCGATTTCCGGAATAGGTGGCGTAAGTACTTGGAAAGATGCCGTAGAATTCATGTTATTGGGCGCGACTTCCGTACAAGTTTGTACCGCTGCCATGACACACGGTTTCCGAATTGTGGAAGACCTATGCGAAGGTTTAAACAACTGGATGGACGAAAAAGGCTATCAAAAAACCACCGATTTCATTGGCAAATCTGTAGAAAAAATCACCCATTGGGAAGATTTAGACATCAACTACCATCACATCGCCAAAATCGATCAAGACAAATGCATTCATTGTGGCTTGTGTTACATCGCTTGCGAAGACACTTCGCACCAATCCATCAACATCGAAAGAGGCATTCCTTATAACAACTACACCATCAAAGAAGAAGAATGTGTAGGCTGTAATTTGTGCAAATTAGTCTGTCCGGTTGATGAATGCATCACGATGGAAGTCCACCGAGTGGCGCCTGAATATGTGAATTGGAAAGACTGGCAGGAAAGAGGATTGCCGTTAAATGACCATTAAAAATTATTTTAAATGTTAAATGTTGAATGTTGAATGATGGCACTGTTGTCATTTAACATTTAGCATTACTAACGTCCGTTCGCTTGCGCTCGGGTCAAAATTCAACATAAAATGAAAATAAATTCTGCTCGACTAGAGCAACACTTCGAAGCCATGAGCTTAATCGGCAAAATTGGCGAAACCGGCACTTGTCGTCCTGCGCATACTGAGTTGGAAAAACAAGGATTTGAAATCGCAGGTTCTTGGATGAAGGAAGCCGGTATGACCGTTCGCATCGATAATTTCGGAAACCTAATCGGAAGACTCGAAGGCAAAAATCCTGACTTACCTGTTTTGATGATGGGTTCGCATCTCGATTCCCAACCTTACGGTGGTCGTTTTGATGGCGTTGCCGGAGTGCTTTGTGCGATTGAAGTGGTGAAAACTTTACATGAAAACGGCATCGTTCCGGAAAGAAGTATCGAAGTCATTTCTTTTGCTGATGAAGAAGGTTGGCGTTTTAACAAAGGCTTATTCGGATCGCGCGGCATTTTAGGAAAACTCGAAGAAGGTGAATTAGAACGCGCTGATGCAGCAGGGATTACTCGCGGTCAAGCGTTGGCAGCTTTTGGTTGCGACATCACCAAATTCAAAGATTCAGAATACCAACCCAGAAGCATTTTTTGCTTTTTAGAATTGCATATTGAGCAAGGACCGATTTTAGATTTGGCCAATAAACCTATCGGAGTCGTTTCCGGAATTTCGGGGCCCCTATGGTGGACCGTCAAGCTCAAAGGAATGGCTGGGCATACCGGTTCTGTTCCGATGCCGATTCGGAAAGATGCGTTGGTTGGTGCCGCCGAAATCATTGTGGCCGTTAATGAAATAGCCAATCAAGTTCCCGGAAATCCAACCGTTGGAACCGTTGGAACGCTGAATATTTTTCCGGCATCCAGAAATATTATTCCCGAGGAAGTAACTTTTACGGTTGATTTGCGCGACATCGATTTGGAAAGAAGAAACCGTTATGAAAAGCAACTTCGCGATAGAATAGAATCCATTTGTGCTAAACATAAACTCACTTACGAAATCTCTGAAGACACCAAAAGCGATCCAAGATATTGCGCCGATTGGATTAAAGAAATCATCCACGCCGAATGTCAAAAACTACAATTAGACGAAATCGAATTGATGAGCGGCCCGTTTCACGATGCGTTGGCGTTGTCTTATGTCTGCGATTACGGAATGATATTTGTGCGTTGCAAAGATGGCATCAGTCACAATCCACTCGAATATGCATCCTATGAAGATTTGGCGATTGGTGCTAATGTTTTATTAGGAACGGTACAGCAAATTCTTAATCGATAACAGTTTTATCTTATAGGCTAAAAGTTAAATTAACGAAAATATTTCTTCCCATACGCGGGATTTTATTCCAGTCGGAGTAAGTCGTATAATAGTTATCCAATATATTTTCGGCACCTATTTTTGTATATAATTTACTTCCTGCAAACGAAAGTTTGTACCCGAAATTAGCATTCAGCAAGGCAAAATCAGGTGTTTTAGTTTCTCCATAAACAGCGCCAAATTGGTTTTGGGTAACATTACCAACACATTCCAAAGAGGCATTGAATTTCAATTGAGTGTAACTCAAAGCCGTTTTGTAACTCAAAGGATTGATGAGTGGCAAATCATTGTTATTACTGTCTTTTCCTCGGCTGTAGAATAAGTTTACGTTCCATTTCCACTTTTTGCTAAAAGTCCATTCCGCGTTAAAATCGACATTGAAAATGGTTGCATAATCCAAAGCCGTATACAATTTTACGCCATTGGCACCAATTGTCATCGGGACTAAAATATCATCAGGAGTTCCTATGATGTAATTAGTGATATGAAAATAGGAAGAAGTGATTTTGGCACTGATTTTTTCTCTTTTGTAACCAAAGAAAATATTGCTTTCGAATGATTTTTCGTTTTTCAAGTTCGGGTTGCCAATATAGTCAAAGCGGTCGGAGCTGTTGAAAAGATAGAATCCGTAGCCTTCGGAAACCGATGGTGCTCTTTCGCCATATCCACCCCCAAAGCCATATTCCCAATTGTTTTTAGTGTAGTTGTAATTGACCGCCATGCTTTTTAAGAAACGCGATTTTTGGGCTTCCATTTCGGGATAAAAAATTTGCAGACTTTGCAATCCGAAATCACTCGCAACCTCATTGGTATGACTGCCAATAGAAACCGAAATTTTCAAACCGGAATGGCAATTAAACACCCAATTGTCCTCAACAAACAAACCGGTGAAAAAAGTGCGCACATCGGGCCAAGTATACATGAACATGCTGTTTTCATTAGGGTCAGCAGGATACATGGTCATTTCTGCTACTGACTTGTTGTAAAACGAATTCAGATTGGCTAAAAAGTGATGGTTGTTTTTCAAACCGCTGATTTTGGAATACATCCCAAAAGTTTCGCTCCAACCCGGCATGTCCATGTGAATGGGAACTGATGGTCGAGTGGTATCGTCCATTCGGTGTGTTATGGTGTTGAAATAAATTTTGGTTTCCCAGTCTTTTAACAAAGGTGATTTCGGCAATATTACATATTTCAGCGAAGTGATTAAGGCTTCTGCCAAAGAAACATCCATAGGCAAAGCCGGATAACCAACATCAGTAGCTTTATCATAAATCACTGAAGCTTCAATCAATTGGTTTTGACGGAATTTAAAACCCGTAGTACCGGAGAAATTGAGTTTCCTGAATTGGGAATACAGGATTTCTTTGTTATTTCCGGCGGCGTAATTATCGGCTTCGCGAAACATCACATCGGTATCAAAATAATAAGTACTGTCGGCAAAATTGACAGACGAACCGATTATTTTTTGACGATTGTTAGATTCAAAACCGGTGTTTAGTGCGAAATTCCAATTTGGTGTTCCGAATTTGCTTTGGGTGCGTTTCAAATCAATAGCGCCTCCAATGGTTGAACCGAAACAGCTGCCTTGTTGTCCTGAATTTACAGTCGCTTGCGAAAGATTCGACACTTCTACATAAGAAGTGATTGGATCCATTTTATCCGTACAAGCGCCAAAAATTCGCATCCCGTCAATGGTAATTAGGGTTCTTTCAGTAGCCATGCTATTGATAATGGGTTCCCAAGCATAAGCGCCGCGTTTGACCAAATCGACTTTACTTCCTTTGTCTAAAAACTCATCGATAGTAGCAAGAGATTTGGTTAATTTTTCGTGGATTTGGGTTTTTTTGCCAATGACAATTACTTCTTTTAAATCTTTGGGCAACAAAGAGTCTTTTGCTTCTTGAGCATAGGAGATGAAGCCATTGAGTAATAGCAATAGGATAATTTTTTTCATCACAGTTAGATTTAAAAAGGTCTCACTAGTTTGTCAGCAAGACCTTTTTGAGTGGATTTAGAATTCGATTTCGAAGAAAATGCTGCTTTCCAAAACGCTTTCGGTAATGGCTTCGCCTTTTAAAACCGTGGCTTCGGCATTCAACAATTGCAAGTTGATTTTCCAATAACCGGTCATGGTTAAGGAAAGTTTGCCTTCGTATAAGCCGCCGTCTGCTTTTTGAGTAGCGTCAACATTATTCGGTGAACTGTGGTTGCCCATGCTTGGCATTCTTGGGTCTATTTTTACGGTATAACCATTTACAACCGGGAAGTTCATCATATCTTGCATTTTCCATACGCCAAAAACGACATCATTAACAGCGACTTTAGGGTGGTGTGGTTCGGCATAAGCCACGATGTATTTTGCACCATCAGTACCGGTAAAAGTATTCACTCTTCTTTTAACTGAAGCCGGAACATCAATCACAGAAGTAGCGGTGAAATCCGTTCCATTGATGGTGTAGTCTACTTTTAAATCCCAGTATTCGGTTGCGTTTTGAGCCATTTGAAAAACAATGTAACCGTTATATAAAGTGCCGTTAGTAGTAACTTTTTCCACCGTCGATTTCGGGCAAGAATGGTTCATCATAGCCATGTGCATTATTGGCATCCAGTTTACTTCGGCATTTGAAACATAATTACCGCTAGCGTTGTCTTTGATTCTAAGGGAAATTTCGTTGAAGCCTTGCTCCAAACTCCCTAAATGAGAATACAGTTCAATAGTGTGTGTTTCGTTAGAGAATTCTTTGAACTTTGTGAGTTCGGCTAATTCATCGGTTGGCGCGTTGTCATCATCAGAAGAACAAGCGGTAAATGTCATTGTAATGGCCAATAAAAAGAAGGCAAGCGTATATTTTAATAAGGTTTTCATTTTTGTAAATTTTAGATAATAAGAATTTCATTGGAACAACTTCCAATAGTTTTTGGACAAGAATCGTCCAGTCAATCTCAGTAAGATTGATAAAAGTTTAAAATTTAAGCCGAGAAAGTTGGCGGATGAAAAACGGCAAACCCATTCAAGTGAAAGTAAAGATTGGAATAGTAGTCGCCAATGGGGTTTTTAAGCTGACAATAAGATTGTCTTGCAATAAGCGGTTGGATTTCCTGAAAAAACAACACTTCTGTTTCGTGAAGTTGTATTTTTTTTGTGGGTGAAAGGGGTTTTTCTTGCTCTGAAGCTTTGGCCAATTCTTTCATCAACTGACACTTTCCGTTACACTTCAGTTCAGGTTTGGCTTTGTTTTCACAAAGTACTTTTGAGATGTAATCATAGTTAATGATGTAATCTGCTACCGGAAGTATCGGTTTCAGGAACATGACAAGTGCTATTATGATTACTAAGTTTTTCACGAGACAAATTTAAGCAGGAAAAGGCGGCTTTTTATATGATTATGGTCATATTTTTAGTATTTTTATAAAAACTAATTTTGTAACATATAGCAGAGATTACTGTTCATAAAGGCAGTTAGCTCCATAAAATACTCAAAATCAAAATGCAAATAGACTTAGATTTACTCTTCACTTGGGGCGCTATAGCTAAGGAATATAAAAAGGGCGAAATGATTTTTTGTGAAGATGAGATGGCCAACTTTTATTTTCAAATTATCGAAGGAAGTATTAGGATGTACAATTCCAATGACGAAGGCAAAGAGTTTACACAAGGCTATTTTTCGGAAGGTCAAAGTTTTGGAGAGCCACCTGTGTTTATCAATGAAATTTATCCTTCGACCGCTGTAGCTTTTCAAGACAGTAAAATAATTAAATTGTCCAAGGACAAGTTTTTAAAAATCTTGGATGAATATCCATCCATACAAAAACAATTTTTAAACTTGATGTGTCGTCGTATTCACTCAAAGACAATTACCTCTAAGGACATTATCAATCAAAAACCTGAATTCAGAATAATGGCCTTTTTAAATGCAAATAAAAAAGGAAAAACCGGATGTGAAAAAGAGCAAGTGCCTTTTACTCGACAAGAGATAGCCAATTTTACAGGCTTGAGAGTTGAAACCGTAATCAGGGCTTTATCAAAAATGGCCAAAGCCAAAAAAGTTGACATTATCAACCACAAAATATTTTACTAATGAACTTCAATAGTAAGTTTTGGTTAAAATTCTCTCTCATTAACTTGTTGATAGTTGCGTTTCTTGGGCTTTTGATGCGATATAAAATTGGTTTCGAATTTCCATTCTTTAACCAAAAAAATCTTCAACATTCCCATTCTCATTTTGCCTTTGCCGGTTGGATTAGCCATACATTGATGGTGCTGATGGTTGGGTTTTTGGAGAAAAGAGGCAATAGTCAAAAGGCATTAGGCAATAGATTTGGTAATTATAATAAGATTCTATTGGCCAATTTGATTTGTGCCTATGGGATGTTGGTATTCTTTATTGTTCAGGGTTATGCTGCTTTTTCGATATTTTTTTCTACCGCTTCAATAGTAGTGGCTTATGTTTTTGGGTACCAATATTGGAAAGATTTGAAATCGGTGGACAGCACCTCGCTTTCGGTAAATTGGTTTAAAGCAGCCATTTTTTTCAATGTCATTTCTTCTTTGGGCACTTTTGCTTTAGCGTATATGATGGTTAGTAAAAATATTCATCAAAATGAATACTTAGCCTCAATTTATTACTACCTGCATTTTCAATACAACGGTTGGTTTTTCTTTGCCTGTATGGGATTGCTGGTATGTTTTCTCGATTTAAAAACCACTGATTCGCCTTTTATTAAAAAGGTGTTTTGGCTGTTTTTCATCGCTTGTCTTCCGGCTTATTTCTTATCGACACTTTGGTTAGATTTGCCACTGTGGATTTATATTTTAACCGTAATTTCCGCTTTTCTTCAAGTTTTTGCGTGGTTTCCGTTTTTAGTTATTTTGGTCAAAACTAAAAAAACTGTTCTTGAAAACTATCCTTTCTTTCTGCGATACATCATCCTATTTGTGGCCATGGCTTTTAGTATGAAGTTGTTGTTGCAATTGGGTTCAACTGTTCCGGCACTTAGTCAAATGGCTTTTGGTTTTCGACCTATTGTTATTGCCTATTTGCATTTAGTTTTATTAGCGGTTATCAGTTTGTTTTTGTTGTTTTACATTTATGCCAATCATTTCTTTTTTATCCATAAATCCATCAAATTTGGGATTACACTTTTCTCTATCGGCGTTTTTTTAAACGAATTATTGTTGGCCATTCAAGGGATTGCATCGTTTAGTTATACCGTAATTCCGTACGTAAATGAGATGCTTTTTGGTATAGCATTGATACTTGTTTCAGGCATTGGTATCACTGCTTTTTATTCGATTAAAAAAGTTAAAATCCCTACAGTTTTATGAGTTGAATCATAAAATAACTGTTTCATAGTTAGGTACTTTGTGTGTATAAACCAAGTATTTAATATTATGAAAAATTCCATTAAAATTTTGCTTTTAGCTTGTTTTTTTGCTACTGTTGGTTGCAAACAAAACAGCGAAACTCCAGTTGAAACCACCGAAGCCATAGAGACCCAAAATGTAGGTCAGGAAGGTGTACAAGACGAAACCTCCAATCCAAATATTGTTCAGGTGGCTTCCGGAAGTAAAGACCACACTACATTAGTAGCGGCTGTAAAAGCGGCTGAGTTAGTAACTTCTTTAAGCAATGCCGGACCTTTTACCGTTTTTGCGCCAACCAATGCCGCTTTTGATAAATTACCGGCCGGAACCGTTGATGATTTATTAAAACCGGAAAAAAAAGCCGATTTGCAAAACATTTTAGGCTATCACACTTATGTGGGAACCTTGAAGGTAGAATACATGCAAGAAGGACAAGAGTTTGACATGGTTTATGGAGGCAAAGTAAAAATCACCAAGCAAGGCGAAAAAACTTTTGTAAACGGCTCTGAAATTGTAGCTTCGATTGAAACTTCCAACGGGATTATTCACGTAATCGGAGACGTCTTACTTCCAAAATAGGATAATTATTAATTCAAATCTTGTTTTTCTTTTTTGAAAGGGAAAAGGCGTGGAAGTTGTCATTCACGCCTTTTTTGTGATTAAAATCATAAACAAAGGTATTTTATTTTCCTCTATTTGCAATACAAATTCAATGTCTTTCGGCTATGATTCCACCGAGAAAATACCTATTCTTATTGCTGCTATTGTTGGCTTTATTTTCAAGTTACAATTATATTATTTATACCGATACGTCGGCTTATGGAAATGTACGATTGTCAGAAAAGGCGCTTCAGGGCGAGAAACTTTGGCTACAAAACAATTGTAATTCCTGTCATCAAATTTATGGTTTGGGCGGTTATCTCGGACCCGATTTGACCAATGTATATTCCTTTAGAAAGCGGGATGAGAAGTTTTTGAAATCAATGTTCAACAGTGGTATTAAAACCATGCCGAGGTTTGATTTCAATGAAACTGAAAAAGAAGAATTGTTACAGTATCTCAAAGAAATAGACCAAACCGGACAGTATCCGAATACCAAAGCCAAGATTGAGGCTGATGGTTGGGTCAAAATTCAAAACCAAAATGAAACGCATGAATAATACCCATTATCCTTTTTACTTTATTGCTTCCGGATTGATTTCTTTACTATTGGGGTTGTTTTGCGGATTGCTTGGCGGTTTCCAATATGTTATTCCCGAATTTATCAAAGAAACACTACCGTTTCAGACACTTCGACCATTACATACTTTATTTGTCGTTTCATGGGTTTTACTAACGGCGACAGGCGGTGTTTACTATTATTTGGGTCAAAATAACGAAGCCAAATTACCCAATCAAAATCTGATTAAAACTCATTTGTGGGTATTTATTCTTAGCGGATTGGGAATTGCAATATCTTATTTATTTAAAAATTTTGCCGGAAAAGAATACCTCGAATTCCCAAGCTATTTCTATTTTCCAATTGTCTTAGGTTGGATTCTATTTGGTCTTACTTATTTCAAAACGTTAGTTCCGACTTTCAAAAATTGGCCGGTGTATTACTGGATGTGGGCCACAGGTATTGTGTTGATGATTTACCATTTCACCGAAGCGCATTTGTGGTTACTACCCTATTTCAAAGCGCATTTTGTACAAAATGTAGCCATGCAATGGAAGGCCGGCGGTTCTTATGTAGGTTCTTGGAACATGTTGGTTTACGGCACGGCGATTTATGTTATGACCAAAATCAGCAAAGAGGAGCGTTATGCAAAGTCAGGGAAAGCGTTTTTCTTTTTCTTTTTAGGATTGACTAATTTGATGTTTGGCTGGGCGCATCACGTTTATATTATCCCGACAGCGTCATGGATAAGGTATCTCGCTTACGGCATTAGCATGACTGAATGGATTATACTCTTTTCGATTATTTATGACTGGAAAAAGAATTTGTCTCAGAAGAAAAAAAACGAGTTTGCTTTGGCTTATCAATTCATGCGCTTAGCTGATTTTTGGGTGTTTTTGAATATTATTTTGGCGCTGTTGATTTCTATTCCGGCTATCAATTTATTTACACATGGCACGCATATTACGGTGGCACATTCGATGGGAACTACCATTGGCATTAATACTTTGATATTGTTATCTTCAGTCACTTATATTTTGGAGTTGAATAACTGTTTGGTTCCCGTAAAGAGAATCCAAATTGGGCTCAAGATTTTCAACATTTCGTTTTTTCTTTTCTGGATCAGTTTGTTGTTGATGGGCATAAAAAAGGCCCATAGGACACACTTTAATCAAGCGATTTCTTTTGCGCAATTTCAGGATTCTATGCACTGGTTTTATGTCCTATTTGTGTTTTTCGGCCTAGGTATTTTGGTAGGATTGTATCTAATTGTCTTTGAACTGCTGATAAACATCAAAAAACATCTCTCTTCTTCCTTGGTATGACATATATCATACTTTATATGGAATGATTTCACAAAATTCGCCCCTTATTAAAAAACGTTACCTCATGACTACTACAAACAATATCCATACTTTTCACATACCCGTAATGGGATTGGCTTATACCATTGACAGTCCGATTCGTGTAGCACAATTTGGTATTTCCTCCGTAATATCCATCACCGATGACGAACTGATAGAAAAAATGCGGGCTTTTTACAGTAAAAAATTCAGTCTGCCTTACCATGAGATTACGCAAAAATGCCATGATTACCGTGCGGAGCGAATTAAGCATTATCTGAATTTGGTTGATACTATAGTCAAAGACAAATTTGAAATTTTCAAAAATGAACTGGCCGAGAACAAAACGGCTTTGGAAAATTACATCGCTATGTTGCCCAATAAATCCGAATTGAAAAACGGACTTCAAAGATTCATCGAGGAAGGATTGTTAATCAAAGAATCCGTTAAAAGTTACTTGGCTGAACATTTTTTCCCCGGAGAAATCGATGTGAATATCATGACTAAAGTGGACAAAGATAATTTTAATAAAAACGAACAATTACCGGTTGAATTCAATGATGCTCATGCTTCTTTGCGTGGTTTTGCTGAGAGTAGTTTGAGTTCTTCTGTAGTGCTTTCTGCAGGGATGAATCCAAGGCTGTACAGCTATTTTGAAAAATTTCCTGTGTTTTATCCTGATGCGAAAGGACGACTGCAAAAGAAAATTATTCTGAAAGTGAGCGACTTTCGTTCGGCGATGATTCAAGGGAATTTTTTGGCCAAAAAAGGGCTTTGGGTTTCAGAATACCGCATCGAATCGGGATTGAATTGTGGCGGACATGCATTTGCAACAGACGGTTTTTTGATGGGGCCAATCTTAGAAGAATTTAAAGCCAAAAAAGAACAGTTGGTGCAGTCAGCTCATGAATTGATGGTGAAGGCTTTAGAAGCTAAAAATCTAGCTGTTCCGACTCAGCCACTCAGTTTAAAAATCACAGCTCAAGGCGGTGTTGGTACAGGAGAAGAACATGATTTTTTAATCGAAAATTACAAATTAGATTCCGTAGGTTGGGGTTCACCATTCCTATTGGTTCCCGAAGCCACTTCAGTCGATAATGAAACCAGAACACTTTTGGCGAAAGCCCAAGAAGCTGATTTTTATTTGAGTGATATTTCACCACTGGGTGTTCCCTTTAATTCAGTGAAAGGGATGAGTAATGACCTTTGGAAACAAAAAAGAATTGACGACAATAAAGCCGGAAGTTCTTGTCCGAAAAAATTGTTAGCATTGAGTAAAGAATACGATCCGCAAGGCATGTGTACGGCTTCTAAAAAATATCAGGATATTAAATTAGCCGAATTAGAAGTTCAGAAAGACAATCTGTCTGAATCAGACATACAGAAAATGCAAGCCAAAATATTTGAAAAATCGTGTCTGTGCGTGGGCTTGGCTAATGCTTCATATATAGAAAATGATATTGAAGTTAAAGGCCAACAACAAGGTATTGTGATTTGTCCGGGACCAAATTTAGCTTATTTTGACAAAGTAGTTTCTTTGGCTCAAATGGTAAAGCATATTTATGGCAATGCCAATGTATTGTCGGATATCAATCGCCCAAATATGTTTGTTAAAGAGCTGAAAATGTATGTGGATTATTTGAAAAACGAATTGGAAAACTATACCGAGGAATTCACCACAGCCCAACTCAAAAAATGGAATGCCTTTAAAAGTAATGTGTTGACGGGAATTGATTATTATTTGGATTTGTTTGAAACAACTAATTCCTTTGCCAAGGAAAAGAATACTATCCAAAAACAATTGCAGTTTTATAAAGCGGAAGTGAATCAGATTGCTATTCCGGTTTTGGAGAATGTATAGCTTATCGAAGTGTAATTTTTACCGCAGGATTTATAGGCAAAGTGTTTTCCAAACGACAGTAAGAATTGGGTAATTTCCCAATGGTTTCTACTTGGTTTCTAAAATGCTGAATGTAATAAGTTCCGGTATATTCATTGTATTTCAGATAGTCAATCATATCGTTGAGTTCATCTTTGGCCAGCAATTCGGAGTGATAAGTGGTACGGACTTCAAAAGCAATATCAGCATTTAAAAGCAATTGCATGGATTTTTCAAATTGGTCAAATAAATCGGATTGTGTGATAAACGAAAACGACTCTTTGGTAGACTTAAAATCGAGTGCTACATAATCTATCAATTGTTGTTCTATCAGATGTTTAAGGACTTCAGGTTTGGAACCATTGGTATCCACTTTTACCAAAAAACCCATCGCTTTCACAAGACTGATTTGTTCTATTATATCTTTGTGAATTAAACATTCGCCACCACTGAAAACTACTGCATCGAGCAGGCCTTTTCGCGTTTCTAAAAAAGAGATCATTTCGGAAAAGGAGAATTTTCCTTTCCCGAAAACAATCTCAGGATTATAGCAATACAAACACCGCATATTGCAACCGGCATACCAAAGGATGCAAGCGCTTTTGTCCGGATAATCCAAAAGGGTAAAAGGAGTTATATTACTCACTGGTTTAACCATTTGGACATTCTTTAAAATGGATTCGTTGTTTGTGCTCTCCTTTCTTACCGATATTAAAACTTTCTACCGGGCGATGATATCCCATCACTCTGGTGTAAACGAGGCATTTGGTTCTCAAATGTTGGTTTTCTTTTAAAATCTCATTAGTTTTTGTTTTCATATGTAATATTTTTTTGGTTTTCTATTAAAACATCGTCGCATTTTGGGCAGAATTCGTGTTCACCGTTGAGGTAACCGTGAACCGGACAAACACTGAATACCGGTGTGACTGTGATATAAGGCAATTTGAATTTAGACAAGACCGTTTTGATAAAGTTTTTGCAAGCTTCCGAAGTGCTGATTCTTTCGTTCATATACAAATGCAGTACCGTTCCGCCGGTGTATTGACATTGCAAATCGTCTTGCATTAAGAGTGCTTCAAACGGATCTTGGGTAAAATCTACCGGAATTTGGGAACTGTTGGTATAATAAATATTTTCTTCCATGCCGGCTTGCAAGATATTTGGATAGCGTTTTTTGTCTTCTTTGGCGAAGCGATAAGTAGTGCCTTCCGCCGGAGTGGCTTCCAGGTTGTACAGATTACCAGTGGTTTCCTGAAATTCTTTCATGCGGTTGCGAATATGGTTTAAAATTTCCATAGAGAATTCATGTCCGAACGTTGTTGAGATGTCTTCTTTGTCTCCAGTGAAATTGCGTACCATTTCATTCATTCCATTGACACCAATGGTAGAAAAGTGATTCCGGAAATGCGGCAAATATCTTTTGGTGTAAGGATACAAACCGCGGTCATACATCTCTTGGATGAATTGTCGTTTCTTTTCCAAAGTCGATTGCGCCAATGCCATCAATCGGTCTAATTGATTGTACAGTTCTTCTTTATTGCCTTCGTATAAATAACCTAAACGTGCCATGTTGATGGTCACAACTCCGATGCTTCCGGTCATTTCGGCACTACCGAACAAACCGTTGCCTCGCTTTAATAATTCTCTTAAATCGAGTTGCAAACGACAACACATGCTGCGAACGGCATTAGGTTTGTAAGCATTCGGGTTTTCGACTTTATTGCCGTTTTCATCCAAAAGATATTGGCTTCCAATAAAATTCTGGAAATAAGACGAACCAATCTTAGCTGTGTTTTCAAACAACAGTTCGGTATTTTCGCCATTCCAATCAAAATCTTCGGTGATGTTTACTGTTGGAATTGGAAACGTAAATGGTTGACCATTGGCATCGCCTTCCGTCATTACGGTATAATAGGCTTTATTGATGAGATTCATCTCGGGTTGGAAATGTTCGTAGCGCAATTCAATGAGTGAATCCAAGCCACGTTCTTTGGCGCGCGACAAAATACTTTCATTGGTAATCGTTTCAAATAAATGATGGTCATTTTTGGTCGGAATTTGTTCTTTTAAATCCGCCGGAACTACCCAATCCAAAGTAATATTGGTAAAAGGTGATTGTCCCCAACGCGCGGGCACATTCAGGTTATAGACAAAACTGCGAACGGCTTTTAAAACATCGTCAAAAGACAAATTGTCTTTGAAAACATATGGCGCCAAATATGTGTCAAACGAACTGAACGCTTGTGCGCCGGCCCATTCGCTTTGCAAAATCCCCAGAAAGTTGGCCATTTGTCCCAAAGCTTCTCTAAAATGCGATGGTGCTTTGCTTTCCACACGACCTCGAACGCCGTTGAAACCGTCATTGAGTAAAACCCGCAAACTCCAACCGGCGCAATATCCGGTTAGGCAATCTAAATCGTGGATGTGCAAATCTCCGTTGCGGTGCGCATAACCTTCTTCTTTGGAATACACTTTATCCAACCAATAATTGGCAATGATTTTTCCGGCTACGTTGTTTACCAAACCCGCATTGGAGTAAGAAGTATTGGCATTGGCATTGATACGCCAGTCGGTTTGTGAAATGTATTCTTCTATGGTTTGTGTACTGTCAACATAAGTGGTGTCGTCATTTAATCCTTGGATATGTTCCCGTTGTAACTTTCGCGTATGCCGGAACAACATAAAAGAACGCATTGTGGTGAAATACCGGTTTTCAAAAAGCGTTTGCTCAATAATGTCCTGAATTTCCTCAACAGCCCAAGTTTCTTTGGCATTTATCGCCAATATAACTTTTTCAAAAACACGCTCATCAAACGGAAGCGAGACACTATTAAAACTCTTGACTATGGCATCCCTTATTTTAAAAGGTTCAAAAGGTTTGTATTCGCCATTTCTTTTGATGACATATTTTTCCATGATGAGCGTGGTTTTTAGGTTAGCATTGATTATGAAATATTGAATTTGGCTTCCATGGCTTTGGCTTTTGGAAACACGATGTTGTTTTCGAGATGGATGTGTTTGTGCAAATCTTGTTCGAATTCTTTCAGCATCGCAAAAGTGACTTTGTATGTTTCACAAGCATCTGCCGGCGGATGGTAATCATTGGTCAATTGCGCTATTTTTAGGAAGCGTTCGCCTTCATTTTCGTGTTCTTCCTGCATCATAGCAATTGGATTGTCTACGGTTCCGAAATGAGGTTGTTCAATCGAAGTGTTGTCTCTTAGTGCGTAATACATTTTTTTGACGAATGGGAACAAAATCAACTCTTCTTTTTTCATGTGTTGGGCTAATTCTCCTGCGCAAATTTTAAAGTGAAGCGCAATTTCAAACAACTCCGGATGTCTTTCTCCGTGTACTTTACAAAGTTTATCAAGATAGAAAAGAAGCGCGGTTGATTTTTCTTCCACATAACGGTGGTGCGTTTTTTCGATGTAGTCGATAAGTAGGTCGGTTGGCCATGATTTGAAGTCGATATTGTTATCTGATTTTGATTCTAAAACGGCATTTAGTTCCTCTTGGATATCGGCTGGATCTAACCCTTTTTTTTCGCAGACTTCCTCTAAAGTTCGGTTGCCTTTACAGCAAAAATCGATACCATATTTGGAAAAAACGGCAGCCGTTCTGAAATCGTCTGCAACAAATTCTCCTATGGTTATTTGTTCTAAAGTATTCATATTCGTTATGTTTTAAGTTTAATTTTAAAAATTAAGGTTTCTCAAAAGTAAGACCATAATTGGGTACTGACATATGATTAAAGTCATAGAAAATTTACTTTTTCAGCCCTTATTTTGTGGTTACTTAAGTAAAAGGCATGGAAAATTTAAAAGAGAAGATTCTCCAACTAAAAAAGGAGAAGAACGCCGTGATTTTGGCTCATTATTACCAACAACCCGAGATACAGGAAATCGCCGATTATGTTGGAGACAGCTTAGGATTATCGCAAGAAGCCGAAAAGGTAAATGCTAATATTATCGTATTTGCCGGTGTTCATTTTATGGCTGAAACCGCCAAGCTACTTAATCCAAAGAAAAAGGTTTTATTACCCGATTTAGAAGCAGGTTGTTCTTTGGCGGAATCTTGTCCACCGGAGATTTTTAAAAAATTTATCGAAGCACATCCCAATCATATTGTAATTACATATGTAAATTGTTCGGTCGAAATTAAAGCCTTAAGTCATTTGGTTTGTACTTCTTCCAATGCGGAAAAAATTGTGAATTCAGTTCCCGAAAACATTCCTATAATCTTTGCGCCGGATAAAAACTTAGGGAACTATATCAATAAAAAAACAGGCAGAAAAATGTTGCTTTGGGATGGAAGTTGTGTTGTTCACGAGGCCTTTTCTTTAGACAAATTAATTGCATTACACAAAGAACATCCGGACGCTGCCATCATTGCACATCCGGAATCGGAAGCACATATTTTGGAAACGGCGAGTTATATCGGTTCTACCTCAGGCATGATTGCGTATGCGAAGCAAAGTCCGAAAAACAAATTCATAGTCGCCACCGAAGCCGGAATTTTATACAAAATGCAGGATGAAGTACCGAATAAAATACTAATTGCTGCGCCGTCAATAGAGGACAATACATGTGCTTGCAGTGAATGTGCCTACATGAAACTCAATACGCTTCGCAAAGTTTACGATTGTTTGCTCACAGAATCTCCGGAAATTAAAGTGCCCAAAAAAATTGCAGACAAAGCCATTATTCCTATTAAACGAATGCTTGAATTGTCCAAATAATGAAGATAACAACTGATTATCTGATATTAGGTTCGGGTATAGCCGGATTGACGGTAGCCATCAAACTGGCGGAACAATTTCCGGATCGAAAAGTGTTGGTTGTCACCAAATCCAATGAAGACGAATCGAATACTAAATATGCACAAGGTGGCATAGCCGTAGTGATTGACAGCGTAACCGATGATTTTGAAAAACACATCAACGATACGTTACTTTGCGGAGACGGTTTATGTGATCGAAACATAGTTGAAATGGTAGTAAAAGAAGGGCCAAAACGTTTAGCAGAATTAATCCAATGGGGAACACAATTCGATAAAACTGCCGACGGAACATTTGATTTAGGCAAAGAAGGCGGTCATTCCAATAATCGTGTGGTCCATTTTAAAGACCAAACCGGACTGGAGATAGAAAGAGCTATTTTGGTAAAAGCCCATCAGGGAAAAAATATCGAAATTCTTGATTTTCATTTTGCGATTGATTTAATGATGCGTGCTGATGTTTGTCACGGTGCTTATGTTTTGGACGAAAAAAGCAATGAAATTATCACGATTCGTTCTCGTTTTACCGTTTTGGCTACCGGCGGTATAGGTCAGGTTTACCAACAAACGACCAATCCGAAAGTTGCCACCGGCGATGGTATTGCGATGGCGATTCGGGCTAAAGCGATTATCAAAGATATGGAGTTCATTCAATTTCATCCTACAGCTTTGTATGCGCCCAATTCGGTTTCAACTTTCTTGATATCGGAAGCGGTTCGCGGTTTTGGAGCACATTTGAAAACCAAAAATGGTCATCGTTTTATGTTTGATTATGACGTTCGAGGCGAATTAGCTTCACGCGATATTGTCTCGAGAAGCATTGAAACCGAATTAAAAAAATCAGCGGACAATTGTGTTTACTTGGATTGTACGCATTTAGACAGAATTGAATTCCAAAAACATTTCCCAACTATTTATCAGAACTGTTTATTAGAAGGCTTTGATGTAGCAAAAGATTGGATTCCGGTGATTCCGACCCAACATTATTTGTGTGGAGGTGTTGTGGTAAATCGTCATGGGCAAACCTCAATCGAAGATTTATTGGCTTGTGGTGAATGTTCCCGAACCGGTTTACATGGTGCCAATCGATTGGCTTCCAATTCACTTTTAGAAGCGTTAGTTTATGCACATCAAATTTTCAACTATTTAAGCGAAATGGAGGTTAATCTAAAAGAAACTAAAGTTGATTTCCAAGATTTTTTTTATCGAAAAGGAAATTTGTTAGCGTCCGATTTTACCAAAATAATTAGAGAAAAGTTGCAAAATGTCATGCAACAAAATGCCGGGATTGTTCGAAATGACACCGATTTAAAAAATACTTTAAAGCAGTTGCTGGCTTGGAAAAATGAATGTCGAAAAATAGAACAAGAGCATTCTGTCACTAAAGATTTTTTGGAACTGAAAAATTGTATAGAAGTGAGTATTCCGATTGTGGCTTATTCGCTGAAACGAACCCAAAACAGAGGAAGTTTTTTTAAAGAAGGCAAAACTATAAACCTCCAATTCTAACCAAACTACCCAAAACTAACATGACAACACCAATAATGCTAATCGTCACAATTTGAACTGCTACAGGTAACAAATGTTCGGATTTGACTTTTGGAAAGACAAACAGTTGGGCATTAATCGCCATTCCGACTGAAATAAAAAGCAACAATAATTTAAGCGATACAATTTTCTCAATGCCATTGGAAAATGAAAACCATTGGGTAAACGTAACGTCATAATGATACGCCATTGCAATTCCGCTAAATAGTAAAATCACTAAAGAAGGTAAACCAACGGGTTCGAATTTATTTTTAAAATTAATTAAAATTGAAGCGTCTTTCTTTTTCAAAGCTTCGGGTAAATACCGAATAGTCAAAAATAGATGTCCACCAACCCAAACGGTTGCAGCCAATAAGTGAAAAATTAAGATAATCTGGTGTTGCATTAGCTCAACGTTTTAAACATCATGGCGGCTGAAATATTCAGTGCGCGGTTTTTGATTTCTTCGGCTTTTGGTCCTTCAAAAAGCTTGTCAACGGTTTCGGTAAATAATTTGTTCCAATGTCCAAAATGATTAGGGTTCATTGCACTTTTTTGGTGTAACTCTTTGTGTTTCGCCATCGGATTGCCTTCATAATTTCCGGTAAAGAAAAGAATATTTTCCCAAAAGTTATACATTTTGGGCAAATGGGTTTCCCAATTGACATGGGCGACATCGTTGAATAAATAGCCAATTGTATCGTCTGTTTTTACTTTTTCGTAAAAGGTGTTGACCAATTTTTCTATGTCTTTTCTATTTCTGATATCGGTTTTCATGTTACAAATCTTTTTTATTGAATTTTTTAAGCGAAATAAAAAACGGAACAATCGCCCACAGACAGAGCAGTGAGAATGAAACTGCCAAACCAACATTTGTGCCGAAGAAGTCTTTGAAAATCGCGCCGGTGTAACCCATCATAGCCGATACATCCAAGTGCATCAAAATCTGAATTCGGGCCAAGTCTATCGGACTCAAAGCGGTTATAGCTACCATTGCATTTTCAATAGGGTAATCGGCCAATTGGAACAACAAAAACAAAACAATACCGTCAAAAAGCAAGGCAAAAAACAGCCAAGTCATAATGGCAATGCCGATGCCTTTCGCTTTGTCGCGTGTGAGTATCGAACTCAAAAATGCCAAAGCCACAAAAATGACCGAAATCAAACAGCCGATAGCTATCATCATCAGTCCAACACTGTCGGGTGCATTAACCAGTAACGGAATTCCGGCACCAATACCAAATGCTAAAACCATGGAAAGTGATAAACCAAGAAACAAACTCGTCCAAATTTTGCGGCGTTTGATGGGTTGGCTCAGTAATAATTCGATGAATTCTGAACAGTTGTACAGGTAAATGGTGGAAAACAAAATGGAAACCAACGGCACGGTGAATAAAATCACGTTGAGTATGGTCAATAACCCTTTGGCAGCATTGTCTTCTAAGGCGAAAGAACTCCAAGAAAGTGCGGCCAAAATCAAAGTATAAGCCAACACGATTTTGTTCTTCAGTATGTCGAGTAAGACGATTTTAATGATTCGGTTCATGTTGGTTGTTTTTTAAGATTTTAGCAATCGCTCTGGAGATTTTATCCTCTTTAGTAGAAGCTTTTAAGTCTTCTATTTTTTGGTGGAAATGTACTTTGCCTTCTTGCATAAAAATGATTTCGGTAATCAAATCGTCTAATTCGCTGAGCAAATGCGACGTGATGAGAATTAGTTTTCCTTTTTCTTTTTCTCGGATGATTTTTTCTTTCAGAATTTCGGAAGCCAATGGATCTAAACCGGCTGTTGGTTCATCCAGAATTAACACCTCTGGATTAAAGAGAAAAGCCAAAACTGCGCTGACCTTTTGTGTAGTTCCGCCTGAAAGAGTTCGCATTTGTTTGTCGAACATTTTGTCCAATTCAAAAGCGTGAATTAAATCTTCGTCTAATGTGGTAGAAGTGTTTCGCACTTTTTTAATCATATCGATAATTTGACCGATGGTCATATTGTCGGGATAGCGTCCTATTTGCGGCATGTAGCCGATATTTTCTCGGTACAAATATTCCCCGAGGATGGATTTTCCGTTGACTATTATCGAACCGTTATCGGGTAAAACCATGCCTAAAATGGCCTTGATTAAAGTTGTTTTTCCGCAACCGTTTGGGCCGATTAGTGCAATGCATTGACCTTTTTGAAACGATAGGTTGATGTCTTGGAGTACGGCTAACTTGCCGAATTTTTTATCGATGTTTTGTATGTCAATCATAATGGAAGTGACTTCATTAATGGCTTATTGTCTATAAAATTATCAGGGGTTATGCTCGGTAAAACTTTTTCAGATTTGTCTAAAAGCGTAATCATAAAACTTCGGAATAAAATCATGGCCGATGGATTGTTTTCGGTGAGAACGGCAAACAAACTTAGCGGATGATAGGGCACATCACCAATTCCGTCTTTGTTTAAATCATAGCCTTCATATTTGTCCCAATAATTGCCGTTGAAGGTGTTGAGCACTAAACTTCCGTTGGTGCTGATGTCAAAAGTGTTGCCAATATAATTGTTGTTTACTATTTCATTTTCCATGCAACTGGCTTGGATTTTCATGCCCCAACCATTGGCTTCAAAGAGGTTTTTTTCGACTTTAACTCGGGAAGTACCTTCCATGTATATTCCTGAAGTGTTTCGTGCAAAACGATTGTTGAAAATATAACTGTCGGCAATCTCTTTGAGTAATAAACCGTAAGCAGAATCACCCCAATTTTCCTCAAAATAATTATTGAACATCTTTACGTTTTTGGTAAACATTACGGCAACTCCGGCACCGTTTCCTTTGAAAACATTGGTGATGTAAGAATCATCATTGGAAAACATAAAATGCAAACCGTAGCGAATGTTATAGTTGGCAATATTTCTCCAAATGACGGATTGGGTTACAAACTCAAAATAAATGCCGTCGCGATGACCAGAGATTCTGTTGCCTATGATTTGCAAGTGCTCACTTTTCCAGCAATGAATGCCGTTTCCAATGAGTTGTTCTTGTTTACCATAAGCTTTAACTGTATTGTTTTTGATGACACTATTTTTGCAGTTTTGCAGGTAAATACCAAAAAAATTGTTGTCAAGTATATTATTTTCTATTCTAACAAAACTTCGGTCGTAGACTTTAATCCCACATGGGTCGTCTAAAGCGGCGTGGCCTGAATTAATGATTTTGAATCCTTTTACAATGACACTATCGGCGGTAATCGAAAGGACTTCTGCTTTGTTTTGTCCATCGAGTGTCGGATAGTTTTTGCCTAAAAAAGCAATTTTTTTGGTGATGATAATATTACCTTCTTTATAAACTCCTTGGGTAACGATGATGGTGTCGCCATCGTTAGCCAATGCCAAAGCTTGTTTGATAGTTTTGACAGGATAGGTTTTCCCTACGGTAATGGTTTTGGCATTACTGATTAGGCAAAAAAAGAATAATATATAAATTAAATTTTTCATTTATTAGCGTTGTACACTTCAGACCAAGTGGTGGTTTGGGCTTCGAGTTTTTTGCCAAATTCGTTTTGTTCTTGCGCTGAACGGAAGGCAGCTATGTTACCTCTCATGGGCGAATTAATTTTTCCGCCTATGATGAAATGAGCGGTTTCGGCAGGAATGAGTGTGTTGTCTTTCAAATAATCATTGACAAAGAAAGACTGGTAAGGAACAACGGTATTAGATTTGGCGAATTGCACCATGCAAGTCAAGTCATCAAACTTGTAATACCTACCTTTTTTGGTGATTAATTCAGCTCCGAATTTACCATTTGAAATCGTCATCTTGCAGAAATCGCAAGTATCTGTATTGATTTTGATAGGCTTTGGTTCATTGGAACTGCATGAAATCAAGGTTAATAATGTGATACATGCAAAGGCTATATTTTTCATGATTTTTTGTTTTTATTAAACTTATATTCTTTTAGTACCACCAATAATAATAAAACGCCTGCTGCGGTCAGCATCCAACCACCTGTGTCGGGGATGGAGTAGGCACCGAAGTTTAGCAGTTGTTTATAACCAATAAGTGGTGGTTGATAAGCCATTCCCGGTACTCTGATAGCGGCATTTGGGTCGAGGTTGTGGCCGTACTCGTAATTCCATCGGTAGAAATCTACTGCGGCTAAGGCAATAAAAACTATGTATGAAATTAGGAAAGCCAGCACCGCTTTTCTTTTGGCTATAAAAATCAACAAGATTGAAATAAGGGCAAAAGCACTAAAGATGTAAGGCAAAACCTTAAACTCAAAAAAGTTTTCGGTGTGCAAAGTTGCCATGCCGATGTAGTGATTCAATCCGTTGATGATATCTACATCACCGCCTATTTTATTGGCGTGTAATTTGAGAACGAGTCCTTCAGGATATTGTGGTGCTTCGAGTTGGATTTGCCACATTGGAACAAATAATGCGCCCGTAAATAATAGTCCTGTTATCAAAAGCAATGTTTTGGACAAACCAGAAATTTTTAAATTTTTCATAGCATTGGAGAAAAAAAGGGAACAAATAAAATCTGTTCCCTTTGGTTAATTTTATTTGGTAGCCTTTGGTATGTTGGTTCCAACACTATAGGTGATGGGAACATTACTTCCGGCTGGAGAAACCCTAATGTATCCTGACATTTCTTGGTGTAATGCGCTACAGAAATCGGTACAATACATAGGCCATATCCCCGTTTTTTTAGGAATCCATTTCAGGGTTGCGGTCTCACCCGGCATAATCAACAACTCTCCGTTGTCGGCTCCTTTGATGGCAAATCCGTGTGGGACATCCCAGTCTTGTTCTAAGTTGGTTACGTGAAAATACACTTCGTCACCCAGTTTAATACCTTCAATATTGTCGGGTGCAAAGTGAGAACGTATTGAAGTCATCCAAACATCGACTCTGTTGCCTTTGCGAACTACTTTGGCTTCTTTTTCACCTTTGGCTACAAAAGGATGGTTGTTGTCGGCAATTTTATAGAATTTCAATTGACCGTTATTTCGAATCAAATCGGCTGGTGCGGCTTGTGCATAGTGTGGCTCACCGATGGTGGGAAAGTCTAAGATTAACTTCATCTTATCGCCACTGATGTCATAAATTTGAGCCGATTGAGCTAATTCAGGACCAGTTGGTAAATAGCGGTCTTTGGTAATTTTGTTGTAAGCGATTAAGTATTTTCCAAATGGTTTTTTACTGTCACCACCAGGGATGCACAAGTGTCCTACAGAATAGTAAGTCGGTACTCGGTCTAAAACTTTAAGTGTTTTAATATCCCATTTGACTACTTCAGAAGAGACAAAGAAAGTAGTATAAGCATTTCCTTTTCCGTCAAATTCAGTGTGTAATGGTCCTAAACCGGGTTTTTGAACTTCACCGTGTAACGCAGCTTCGTATTTTACTACCGGAATTCCACCATAGTCACCTTCGAATTGTTTGTTTTTGATGGCGCCCATCAATTTATCGAAACTGAATACCGGAATCAAAGCGGCCAATTTACCGGAACCTACGATATATTCTCCTGTTGGATCTACGTCACAACCGTGTGGTGATTTCGGGCAAGGAATCATGTAACAAATATCTTTTAAGGCAGCGGCATCTAGCACCAATACTTCATTTTTCATTACAGAGGTAGCGGTATGGGTTTTATCATCCCATTTGTTGTGAACATATTTTACCGACTGTTTTTTCCCTTTTCCGGCTTTGATGTATTCTTCAGCTTTTTTCCAATTTACAGCCATAATAAAGTCTTTATCACGTTGCGAAGCATTTACTTCTAGCAAAGTATTGGCTTGTTCAGTGTTGTAGCAAGAGAAGAAGAACCAACCATGTGATTTTCCCTTCCCTGCGTGAGAAAGGTCAAAGTTTACCCCTGGCGTTACGATTTGGAAAGCTAAGTCCATTTCGCCCTCTTTTCCCACTTTGACAAAACTGATATGACCTTTGAAGTTTTCTTTGTAAGTATTAATAGCTACATCTCCATTAACATAATCCGGTGGCACACTAAATCGAGTTCCTGCTACCACATATTCGGTGTTTTCCGTGATGAATGGAGAAGAGTGATTTCCGGCACTATTAGGTAGCTCAATGATTTCTGCAGTTTTGAATGTTTTCAAATCAATACGAGCAATACGCGGGGTATTATTGGCATTACCAAAAACCCAACGACCATCAACTTCACCATTAGTTTGTGACATTTCGGTATGGTGTAAATCGTCCCAAGGCACAAATCCGTTGGAAGTATTTAACATTGGTTTGGTTTCTTCGCTGTATCCCCAACCTTTTTCAGGGTCAACGGAGAACACCGGAATTACTCTGAACAATCTTCCACTTGGAAGGCCATAGACACTCAGCTGTCCGCTAAAGCCACCGGAAACGAAGTTATAAAATTCATCATATTTCCCGGGCGCTACGTAGGCTTTTTGAGCAGCATCACCACTCACAGCATCTCCCGAGTTTTTTGGCTTACAGGAAGTGAACAAAGCACTTCCCAGAGCAATTGCAAAAATTGCTTTCACAAACTTATTTTTCATTATAATTGATTTTAATAAGATTGGTCAGAACTTTCACGGGTTAACCAATCTTTGGTTTTGGTTTATTTTACACCATCATTTTTACGCATGTACTCTAAGATGTGTCTGGCATCATCATCAGTAAGGGCTTGATTTGGCATACGCACCAAACAAATTTCTAATTGCGCCTGAACTTCGGGGTCTTTGTCAATCATTGGGTCAGGATTGGTAATGAAGTTCATAATCCATTCCGGTTTTCTTCTTTCGGTTACCCCTTTCCATCCCGGACCAACTAATCTTTCATCGGTCATTTTGTGACAAGAAGTACATTTAACTCCGGCAACTTCTTCACCTTTGGTAGCCATAGCCTCATCTAATGCAGCGCCTAGTTCTACAGTTGTAAATTTACCCTCGCCTCTTTTTGGGTCATAAGTTGATGGGTCAGTAGCGGTTGTCTCAGTTGCACTTGGGTCAGCTGCCGGATTATACTCTTCTGTTTCTTTTTCCTTTTTCCCACAAGCTATTAGAAGGGAAAAGGCGAGCGGAATTAAAAATAATTTTTTCATGATAGGTATATTAAAATTTCTTAAACAAATTTCGACATTAAACAACTGTTAATTTTATGATTACAGTCATAGTTGGGAAGAAACTTTTTTTGATGATTTTATAAGGGAGTTATTAAAGATAAGAGTGAAAAAAAAGCGAATTTGCACTCAGAAAGTATAGAAACAAGTTGACTTTTTAAAAATATTCTACATAAATACTATCTTTACTTTTCAAATCACTATCATGCTTACCCAAGACATTAAAATACTTCATATCGATAGCAATCACCCCTTATTATGGGAACAATTGGAACAAGCAGGTTTTCAAAATGAAGCCGATTTTTCCTCTTCTAAAGCTGAAATTGAAGCCAAAATTCATCACTATCATGGCGTTGTCATTCGCAGTCGATTTAAAATTGACAAGGCTTTTTTAGACAAAGCCACTAATCTCAAATTCATAGCTAGAGTTGGGGCCGGATTAGAAAGCATTGATTGTGATTATGCAATTTCTAAAAACATTAATTTGATAGCAGCTCCGGAAGGCAATCGAAATGCGGTTGGCGAACATGCTTTGGGAATGCTTTTATCTGTAATGAACAAACTCAATCGCGCGGATAAATTAGTGCGCGAAGGCAAATGGATACGCGAAGGCAATCGTGGGTATGAACTTGAAGGCAAAACTGTTGGACTCATCGGTTATGGCAATATGGGAAAATCATTTGCGAAAAAACTAAGAGGTTTTGATGTAGAAGTGCTATGTTATGATATTCTTCTCAATGTAGGAGATGTCTATGCCAGGCAAGTTTCCCTTTCTGAATTGCAAGCCCAAGCCGATGTTTTGAGTTTGCACATTCCATGGACGCCGGAAACCGATAAAATCGTTAATGCCAATTTCATTAATGCTTTTGCGAAGCCTTTATGGTTTATCAATACTTCACGAGGTAAAAATGTAGTGACCGATGATTTGGTTGCGGCTTTAGCATCAGGCAAAATTTTGGGTGCCGGATTGGATGTGTTAGAATACGAAAAGTTGTCGTTTGAAAATCTTTTCATCGATAGTGAAAAGCCTAAAGCTTTTGAGTATTTATTACAAGCAGAAAATGTTTTATTAACCCCACATATCGCCGGTTGGACCTTTGAAAGCCATGAGAAATTGGCGCAAACTATCGTGGATAAAATTATTCAATTACGAATTACGAATTAAAAATTACGACTCGTTTTTGAAGAAAAGAAAATAATAAACTAATCCCTTTTGATTATGAATAAAGCTAGTTATTACTTGGTGTTGATTGTTGGAATTCTAACTTTCATTCAATTTTTCCCTCATGCGTTTATGGGAATGCCGGCCGTTTTAGAGCACATCAAAAAAGGAGAAATTCAGCCTGTTGCCGCACAAGGGATGCAAATGATTTGGCTGTATTCTTCGATTATGATGTTGCTTTCCAGTATTTGGTTGTTCTTTTTGGCAAAGCCAATAAAAGACGGCAAACACGTGGCAAGATTGCAAGTATTGTACATGAGCATCGGCTTTTTAGCCTTTGGACTGGGCTGTAGTTATATAGCGCAGGAAGTTTTTAACCCTTTGTTTTTCTTTACGGTGGAAGGGATTTTACTTTTATTAGCAGTCACTATTTTTTATAAAAGAGAAGCAAATGAGTAAGGATGATTTTAAAAGAGTAACGGGTTTGGGTGGGTTTTTCTTTAAAAGTGAGAATCCAAACGAAATCAAAGATTGGTATAAAAATCATCTCGGCATACCAACTGACCAGTACGGCTGGACGTTTTGGTGGAAAGACAAAGACGGGAATGATTGTTCAACGCAATGGTCGCCTTTTGAGGCCAAGACTAACTATTTCAATCCCAGCGAAAAACCATTCATGATGAACTTTCGTGTACATGATTTAGAGGCTTTGCTGAAAATTTTAAAAGAAGAAGGTGTAACAATTGTAGGCGAAATGGAGACTTATGATTATGGAAAATTCGGCTGGATATTAGATCCTGAAGGCAACAAGATTGAGCTTTGGGAACCTATCGATACCGCCTTTTTATAATAGTTTTTCTAGGGATAGTATTATTTTATAAGAATTTTATATATTAGACCCATCAATTAACATAACCAACAAAACAATATTATGGAAGCACAGAAAGTGGACATGTTTATGATGATGAACGCAAAGTATTTTGAAAGCCATCATTTGAACGCTGTTAGAGAAAAATTATTAAGCCTTGACGAATCAAAATGGGGTTTAGTGCAAACACTTCAGTTTAAAGAGCCAACTACGTCATTAATTGTATCGCTTTTAGGCGGACAATTAGGCATTGACCGTTTTATGATTGGTGATACCGGAATGGGAGTGGCCAAGCTTTTAACGTGTGGAGGTTTGGGAATTTGGGCGATTGTAGACTGGTTTTTAATCATGGGTGCTACTCGTGAGAAAAACATGGAAGCTTTCCAAAATACATTCTATTAATAAATGACCCGGAATAAGTTATATTCTTTGTTGCTTATAGCTTGTTTAGCGGGATTTATTTATCTTTTTTACTCCATTCAAAAGGAACAACAAGAAACAGTTGGAGTGTGTATCATTAAAAATGTGACCGGTTATGCTTGTCCGTCTTGTGGTACCACTCGAGCTGTAACTTTGCTTTTGGAAGGTAAAATAACAGAATCTTTAGTACTCAATCCCTTTGGAATAATTGTTGCATTTATCATGACAGTTTTACCAGTTTGGGTATTCACCGATATTGTTTTAAAAAAAGAAACTTTTTTTTCAGCATACAAAAAAACAGAAGTTATTATCAGAAAACCATGGATTGCCATTGTTTTAATGCTGTTAGTATTGCTCAATTGGATTTGGAATTTATATAAAAATCTATGATACAAGAAACCACTTTTGCCTATAAACCGGGCGAACACGAATGCGAAAAATCATCGAATAGTTACTTGATGTCTTTAGTAGCTTTAATCGCCGGATTGCCTTTGCCGATAATCAACTTGTTGGCCACTTTCTTTTTCTTTTTAGCGAATAGAAAAGGTACATATTTTGTGCGTTGGCATTGTACGCAAGCCTTATTGTCACAATTAGCCTTATTGGGAATTAACAGCGCCAGCTTTTGGTGGACTGTTTCTATTTTGTTTTCCGATGAAAAAGCCAGCAATGAGTACTTTGCTTATATTTTTACCGTAATCCTATTTAACTTATTGGAGATTTTTTCAACGATTTACGCTGCAGTACAAACCCGAAAAGGGAAACATGTACAGTTTTTGTTCTTTGGCAATATTACTAACTTAATTTGTAGACCATAATGATAAAGAAAACCATTTTTCAGGGATTAATTATAGTAATGGGATTTACCGCAGTATGGTTTGGGTTTTCCCAACTCGATTTCATGAAGTTTTTTGAAGTGAGAGAAAGGACGACTAATCTTGAAAACAAATTAGGCGATATGATTTGGAGTGAGATTTCTTATACTGAAGAGATTGTCACCAATGATACCATCGTAAAAACATTAGACAGTTTGATTATTCCGTTATGCAAAGCCAATGACATCGAACGCGATTCATTGAAAGTTCACATCATAAAGAAAGATGAAATCAATGCTTTTGCGTTACCCAATAACCATTTGGTAGTCTATACGGGTTTGATTGAAGATTGTAAAAGACAAGAAGCATTACAAGGTGTTTTAGGTCATGAAATTGCTCACATCGAGAAAAACCACGTGATGAAAAAACTCTCTAAAGAATTAGGATATTCTGTTTTAATTGGAGCCAAAGGCGGAGCAGTGGCCAGAGAAATTTTAAAAACCTTAACGTCTTCAGCTTATGACAGAACTTTGGAAAAAGAAGCCGATATTACTAGTGTGGACTATATGATAAAAGCGAATATTAATCCAAAGCCCATGGCCGATTTTATGTACCAAATGGCTATGGACAGTAATGTAAACAAAGCCATGTATTGGATTTCAGATCATCCGGAATCAGAAGAACGCGCCAAGTATATTTTGGAATACATCAAAGGCAAAAAGCTTAAAAGTAAAGCCACACTTTCTGATAAAGATTGGAAAGCTTTTCAAGAACAGGTAAGATTAGAATAACAAAAAAGGCAACTCATTGAGTTGCCTTTTTTTATCACTATTTATAATTCTTCTCTTTTCGCTCCAACTCTGCTTGGAATTCTTCCATAACCGGTTTTACCGTGCTTTCGGGTAAATCGGCGATTCTTATGTACATTAATCCGTCAACCGCATTGTTGAATAATGGGTCAACATTGAAGGCTACTACGCGTGCATTCTGCTTGATGTATTTTTTAATTAATACAGGCAATCTTAAACTTCCCGGTTCTACTTCGTCAATGATTTTGTCGAATTTGTTTAAATCGGATTCTGTTTCATTGAAGACAAAATCTTTGTCGGCATCTTTTAGTTTTACCTTAAATTCTTTCTTCGGGTGAATGTATTGCGCCACATAAGGATCGTAATAATGCGACTTCATAAATTCAATCATCAGCGATTTCGAAAATTCTGTAAATTGGTTACTGATACTCACGCCGCCAATCAAATATTTATGTTCCGGATAACGCAATGTTGTGTGTACAATGCCTTTCCAAAGCAGGAATAGCGGCATTGGTTTTTGTTGGTAATCATTCACAATAAAGGCTCTTCCCATTTCGATAGATTGCTCCATCATGCCATACAATTCCGGTTCAAAACGGAACAAGTCTTGCAGATAAAATCCTTCGATGCCATATTTAGGAAATATTTCAGAACCCAATCCCATGCGATACGCGCCCGCAATTTGCTGGTGTTCATCATCCCAAAGAAACATGTGATGGTAATAATTGTCGTATTGGTCTAAGTCGATGGATTCATTGGTTCCTTCACCAACCGCTCTAAAAGTGATTTCGCGCAAACGCCCGATTTCGTGTAAAATATTTGGAATTTTATCGGCGGTTACCAAGAAAACCATGTAGTTTTTACTGTGTAACAAACGATAATCACCTTGTTTCAACACTTCAACTTCTTCTAAAATTTTGTCGTGATTGGCTGGTTTTACAATCTGTTTCGGACTCTTAGGCGTTTTTAAATTCAGGTTTAAATTTAAGTTTTGCGAACTCAATAATTTAGATTCTTCATTAAAAGAATTGGCCAACATATAAGTCTTTCGACGTAAAAATTCTGAATATTCTTCTATGGTTTTGTGTTCGTTTTGTTCGGCTACTGAAATCGGTTTTCCGATACGAACTTTAATCACACGGTCTTTTTGGGTCAATAATTCTGAAGGCAATTTAGCTGTTCTGAGCGTCGGATTTATTTTAGACAAGAAGTAAAAGAAGCGACTGTTCTTTGCATGAAAATAGATCGGAACTACCGGAACTTGAGCTTTTCTGATTACTTTAATCGCGCCTTCTTCCCAATCTTTATCAACCACCAATTGTCCGTCTTTATAAGTCGAAACTTCTCCGGCAGGAAACATACCTAGTGGTTTTCCATCACTCAAATGACGTAAAGTTTCCTTAATTCCAATCACACTAGATTTAGCATCTTTGTGATTTTCAAAAGGATTGACCGGCATGATATAAGGTTTCATTGGTTCGATACGATGCAAAAGGAAATTGGCGATGATTTTAAAATTCGGTTCTCTTTCGAGCATTAATTTCAATAACAAAATACCATCAATGCCACCAAGCGGATGATTGGAAATCGTAATGTAAGCACCGTCTTTAGGCAATCTTTTTAAGTCATCTTCCGGAATTTCGAACTTGATTTGGAACTCGTCCAAAATAGCATTCAAAAATTCCACTTCGCTCAAATGTTTGTTTCGGTCGTAGATTTTGTTTAAGGTTGAAATCTTCAAAGCTTTCATTAGTAGCCAGCCACAAAAAGTGCCGAAAACCCCATATTTATCAGCGTTTATTGCTTTTGCAACTTCTTTAGCAGTAACTAAACCCATGTATACCTTTCGTTTTTGAGTAAGAAACAAAGATAGTAATTCTGCTGAAATAGCTTCGAGAAAAAACAGAAAACAGCCGTTAAACTTTAATTTTTTATTATGCTTTTTGGGTTTCAAATGTTTGTGTTTTTAGCTACTTTTGACCCAAGGCCTTTTTGCCGAATTGAATGAAGTTAAAAACTAATGTAAAGCTTAATGAGAATTATTTCTTATAACGTAAACGGCATTCGTGCAGCTATTTCAAAAGGATTTTTGAACTGGTTGCAACAAGCCAATCCCGACATCATTTGTCTGCAAGAAATAAAAGCAACACCGGAACAAATTCCGTTAATAGATTTTGAAATTTCAGGATATCCTTATCACTACTGGTTTCCTGCGACTAAAAAAGGCTATAGCGGTGTGGCCATTTTATCTAAAATAAAACCGAATAATGTCGTTTTCGGCACCGGAATAGCGCACATGGATTTTGAAGGTAGAAACCTTCGTGTTGATTTTGATGATTTTTCGGTGATGAGTTTGTATTTGCCTTCCGGAACCAATTTCGAAAGATTGGATCACAAATTCATGTACATGGATGACTTCCAAAATTATGTAGACGAATTAAAAAAGGAGATTCCGAATTTGATTATTTGTGGCGATTACAATATTTGTCACGAAGCGATTGATATTCATGACCCAATTCGCAACAAAACCGTTTCCGGATTTTTACCGGAAGAACGTGCTTGGTTAGACAAATTTATGAAAAGTGGATTTATAGACACCTTCAGATTTTTCAATAAAGAACCTAATCATTACAGTTGGTGGAGCTATCGTGCCAATGCTAGAGCCAATAACAAAGGATGGAGAATTGATTATTGTTTGGCTAGCGAGCCGATGAGAAATAGGTTGAAAAGAGCTGTGATTTTGCCCGAAGCCAAGCATTCAGACCATTGTCCGGTTTTAGTAGAAATTGATTAAGAATAAAGAAAACAGACTTAAAAATAGTAGCATGATAAAAAAAATAGTTTTAGGAGTAGCCGCATTGACTTTGATGTCTTCCTGTGTTTCCAAAAAAATCTACAATGATTTAGAGAACAAATACACCGATTTAAAGAAAGAGAATCGTTCATTAGCGGATGAAGTAGATGAATTGCACAAAGCAAATGCGGAGTTTGATTCGGTAAACAAATCGTTGACCGCAGAGTTGACAAAGCTCAAAGCCGATAGAGATAAATTGCAAGCAGATTGTACAGCGACTGCTAATAATTTAAAGACTTTGCAAGAATCTTATTCAGCGTTGGAGAAAAACAGTAATGATGCTTTGGAAACCAATATGAGCAAAAACCGTGAATTGTTAGCGCAATTGGAAGCCAAAGAAAAAGCGCTGGCTGCCGAGCAAGACCGTTTGAATAAATTGAGAGACGAATTGGCTTCCAGCACGCAACGCTTAAACGAATTGGAAAGCATGATTGCCGCTAAAGACGCCAGTATGAGAAAACTAAAGGAAACTTTGTCGAAAGCCTTGAATGCTTTTGAAGGTAAAGGTTTGACGGTGGAACAGAAAAACGGAAAGGTTTATGTTTCGATGGAAAACAAATTGTTGTTCCAAACCGGAAGTTGGGCTGTAGGTTCAGAAGGTAGAAGAGCAGTAGTTGAAGTGGGTAAAGTATTGGCACAAAATCCTGATATCACCGTGTTGATTGAAGGTCATACCGATAATGATAAAATCCTTGGAAGCATTGGTGGCGGAATCGAAAGCAATTGGGATTTATCGACTAAAAGAGCTACAGCGATAGTGAATATTTTAGGTGAAAATACCGGAATTCAGAAGAAGAATTTAACTGCTGCCGGTCGTGGTGAATATGCACCGATTATGACAAATGATTCACCGGAAGGTAAAGCCAAAAACAGAAGAATAGAAATTATTTTGACACCAAAATTGGATGAGATTTCCAAAATGTTGAATGAGTTTTAAAATAAAGGTGCGGAAGTGCTAAGAAACTAAGGTTCTGAGATTTTCTCGGAACCTTTTTTTGTTGTAAACGTTTCCAAAAAATGTGTTAAGCGCGCCAAATTAACGAGTCTAATATTTTACTTTTGCCCTGCGAAAAATCTATACGAATGAATTACACTACATTACCGAATACCGATATAAAAGTCAGCAAAATATGTTTAGGAACGATGACTTTTGGCGAGCAAAACAGTGAAAGTGATGCTCATGCTCAATTGGATTATGCTGTCGAAAAAGGCATTAATTTTATAGACACAGCCGAAATGTATCCGATTGCAGCTCGTCAAGCGACTCTTGGTTTAACAGAAAAATATATTGGCACTTGGTTAAAGAAATCAGGAAAGCGTGATGATTTGGTTATAGCCACCAAAATTGCCGGACCGAATCGTGGGATGGAATACATTCGAAAACCATTGAATTTTTCCAAGCAAAATATTCACGAAGCGGTAGACTTAAGTTTAAAAAATCTGCAAACGGATTATATCGATTTGTATCAAATGCACTGGCCGGAGCGTGTGATGAACATGTTTGGTCAACGCGGTCTTTCAAAAACAGACAATCAATGGCAAGATAATTTCTTTGAAGTGTTGAGCGTTTATGATGGTTTAATCAAAGAAGGGAAAATCAAACATATTGGAGTTTCTAATGAGAATCCGTATGGTGTCATGAAGTTTATAAGTGAAAGCGAAAAACACAACTTACCAAGAATCGCTACCATTCAAAACCCTTATTCATTGTTGAATCGGTTGTTTGAAGTGGGTTTGTCTGAAATTTGTTTGCGTGAAAATGTAGGTTTGATGGCTTACTCGCCATTGGGATTTAGCTTTTTAACCGGTAAGCATTTGAACGGGATTCAACCGGATTCCAGATTAGGTTTGTTTCCTCAATTCAGTCGGTATTCTAATGAAAATTGTCACAAAGCCACGAAGCTTTATCAAGAATTAGCGCAAGACAACGGATTAACTTTGACCCAAATGGCTTTGGCTTTTGTGAACCAACAGGATTTTGTGATGTCAACAATTATTGGTGCTACAACAATGGAACAACTTCAGGAGAATATTGCTTCTTTTGAAGTACAATTATCTCCTGAAGTTGTTGCCGGTATAAACAAAATTCAAGCGGTAATTCCTGATCCGGCGCCTTGATTATTTAATTGTTTCATGAGCATAAATATATTATTAGGACAATAATATTTTTTAGTTTCAGTCTTATTATTCAACTGCTATTTGATGGCTTTCTATTTGATCATTTATATAAATTTTTAAAATGTAAATGCCTTTAATCAGCCCATTAACAGAAAAGGTTGCTTTATTTTCTTTGATTTCAACTTTTGATTTTGAAATCCCTAAAACGTCAAACAATTCCCCCGAAATTATCGCTCCATTTTCTGGTTGGATCTCTTTGGTTCTTAAATCGATATTTACAATATCTTTTGAGGGATTTGGATAAATCTTGTAAACGGATTGACCTTGTTTATGATAAAAAGGAAGTTCAACGATTTCAAAAGGAAATTCAACCCATTCGCTCCAACCACAAGCATTTTTTGCTCGGAATCTTAAACCGGTTTGGCCAGTGCCCATAGGACAAATTTCGCGGGAGTCTTTGGTTCCGGTAAGCATTATTAAATTGTTTAAGGGAGCCCATTCCCAATTTGAATTGGTGTTAATTTCCGAGGAGGTTAAGCCCCCAAATACAGCTTTAATCTTGTTAGAATCGTTTAATTCAGGAATTGAATAACTGTAGTCGCCTCCGGGACTTAAGCAAAGAGTTTGAATGGTATTGGCAGTTCCATAGACAATTTCATTGAATGTTGGAGATCCAACCCAAATTGTTTTGTTTAAGATTTGTCCATTTTGAAAAACAGCGGTTATGGTACCTTGACCGTTCTCCGTTCCTTTGACAACAATATTATAATCTGATTGGCTAATCAATTCTAAATTTGGACTAATCGACCAATTAATTACTGCACTCGGAACAGCGCAAGGATTTGTAAAACTATAGGTAGTGGTGGTATTTAAACAAATTTTGTCCAAACCAACCAATATATTGGGCTCTACTGGGAAATACGGCACTTGAGGTTGACCCGCTAATTCTTTAAGAAGCCAATTGACACTTTCTTTTGTAAATGAGGTATGTTGGGTATTTTTGCTTAAACCAAAATAACTATCAAAAGGGGTTAGGTTATTTGTCGGACATTTTAAGTTTGTATTCAAAGGGTTCGCCCAATTTTGATTAGGTTGTAAATGACCCAGAGCTGAAAAAGAAGGTATAAAAGAATGGATTGGATTAAATTCGTGTAAATACCATTCTGATCCTCCTAACATTTGGCTGATACTATAAATAAAATTGTTGATGGATAAATTGTTTAAAGACCAATTAGTCAACGGATAAGTTCCCGGGACCGGATTTGTATTCTGAGTCGGATTAGCAATTTCACTTTGAGCACCAAAATGTCCTCCAGGAACGTTATCCATATTGCCTCTTGGGTTATAATTTGGTGCTTTTGTAGTTCTATCATTAAATAGCTTTTTGAATCTTGCTATTTTTGAATCTGCGCTACCGCTTGTTGGAAGAAAGTTAGCTTCCAAGGAAGCAATATGAATTCTGAAAGTTATTGAACCAAATGGCGAACTTATGTTAACTCTTTGAAAGCCTCTTAAGTTTAAAACCTTTTCATTATCATTGGCAAAATTATAAAATGGTTGTCCGTTAGATGTGATAGTTTCTTTAGATCCTGAAAGCGATCCATTAACCAAAGATATTTTTCTCAAATTCATTGGCCAACCATTTGAATTAGTGAGACCGTTTGAAAATTGATTGTTATAATGTCTTTGAAAAAATGAATTCCCTCTGTTGTTAGGCATTCCTTGAGAAGTTGTTTGCGCATTTAAAAAATTCTGATTTACCAGATGATAGCTTGATCCTTCTCTGTGGAATTCGATTAATTGTTGCTGTGCTGCCGGTGAAGACAAATCTTTTTCATAAAAAGCTTTAGCTTCGTGACTACTGTTTTTTACTAAATTTAATAATGCTTGATCTCCTAAAGGTATGTTAGCTCCAAGATGTGGGCTGTCAATGCTTACCCATAAATAAGTGTTGTGGGGGATATTGTTTTTCTCCATATATGCTAATGCATATCTTGAAATTTGTCCTCCCATGCTAGGACCAATAACAGCAATATTGTTAGTGCTACCATTATTGATTAATAATTGTTTTGTTTGAATTAATAGTTTTACTAATGCCATTGCATTGCTTTCTATATAGTAGGCTCCACCATCAATTGAAACTGTTTGACCATTTTGTAAATTGGTTGTAGTGTATTTTGGGTGATTGACCATGATTACGTCATATCCTAAAAGGCGTAACTCAGGGAGTAGGAGCTTTTTAGATGGGCCGTTATAATACTCCATTAAATCAACCATAGCTCTATGTTTCTCTGAATCAAATACACCATTGGTAGTGTTTCTTGCAGCACAATCGGGAATATTTTCACAATCACAGTCTTCAATCTTGCGTTTGTCTCCGGGATCAAAACCATCAATAATGATTATTGGTTTTCTTATTTTTTTATCCGTATTGGTATTGCCATAAAATACACGATAATCAATCTTTGCCTTTATTGTTGGATCTCCGGCAACATAACCGGTAAATGGAATATCAGCTTGTAATTGAAAGTCTTGTTTGTAAGGATCAGTGGCGAAACAGCCTGCCGTGGCATCTCTTGAAGTACTATCAACAAATTGAAAGAAAATTTTACCATATGTTGTGAGAGTCGTATTATCAGAATAGGTAATAGTGAACGTGCTTATTTTTTCACCACTACTCGTGTAGTTCACCGTTATGTTTTGATTGGTTAGTAGTTGAGAGCTAATTAAAGTTCTATTTATGCCATCACCAAAATTAGCCACTAAAGTTTTGATGTTTTTAGTTCCATTCTTGAAGTATAAATCATTCCTGATTTTATAAATTACAGAGGTACCGGAAACATAATCTTTGGTTGGCGCTATAATACTGGTGTTTAGCATGTAAAAAGGAACCTTACCACTAATTTGGACAAATTTGTTTGTTGAAGTATTGAATGTTAAACCTCCTTGACTAGGATTGTCTTCATTATAATTCAAGATGTGATACTGAGTATTCAATATGGATAAATCAACTTGATTTTCGGCAGTAGTTGTGGCAATTAGATTTTTGAAATTATCGAGTGTCGTGAATTTTGTGCCATTACTTGCGCGATTCATTTCATCAAGCGCTTGTTGGAAATAATTAAAGTTTGCAGTATTAAAGTTTGTTGTAGAATTAAAGTTATAAATATTAGCTATTTGTATAACTCTTTCGTAAATGATACCACTAGTTACACTAGTTTGATTGATGTTCGACAGTTGCTGGTCTAAACTTATGTTTTCTCCGGCAGGAATAGTTTGAGAATTAGCTTCAAGAAATAGAAATGAAGCTAGCAGAAAATAATAGAATTTTTTCATACTTTTGTTTGCTTTTGGGTTAGTAAAATTGTTTTATTAATCTAATTTCGGGTTGCTATTCCACTAGCAACCCTTTTTTTATGGGAAAACTATATTTGGTAAAGTGTAGCCATTTATATCGAATCGACCATTGGTTATTTCTATAATATCTTCCGGATTACTAGAGTTTTTAACACGACAACTGAATGTGCCTGAGACTATTCCGTTTGTAAAATCATATCGTGTGATTTTAATTGTTCCTGAGTTTTCAAAAGACCGGTAATATTGATAACTATTTGTTGATTTATTAAATACTTTACAATGTAAATAAGTGTGATTTAATCCGTCAACATTACTCATTCCGTTTGATTCGTTAATAATATAATCTGCTACTCCAATCTGATATAAATTATGAAGGTGTATTAACATACGAGTTGTTTTTTCACTCTTGTAATCTCTTATATCGATTTCATTATAAGCACCCTCAGGATAACCTCCTAAGTAACTTAGCCCAGGATCATTTCCAGACCAAGTTCCGGTGCCATCTCTCGGAATAAATAGTTTGCCGTCTATTAAGCATCCAAACGTATTGGCGCCTGTTTGGGTAATTGCAGGTAGTAGTGATTCTGGATTACTGTTTGAATCCTCATTGGAGCATCCCGCTACAATAGTGAGTAATAATAAGGTTATTAATTTTTTCATAGGTATTGTTTAAATGTTAATAATGATTTATTCTGTTATCAAAATAAGTTTATGTGAGCGAAATGATTTCATTCACTCAAACGATAAGATTTTGTTTTAAACAAAATTCTAATCTCTATCATTAAATGAATTCTAGTTTAGAGTAAACAATCTTATCGTATTATCTATAAGTATGATAGATCTATATAAGACTAAAGTGGTAAACGTCTTAAAAGGACTGAATTGAAATTTTGTATTTCAAATATAGTAGAAAATTATTACAAATAAAATAAATTTCTTATATTTTTCATTCTTTAGATTTGTATCCTTCAATAAGATAACAAGTTGTGCAAAGAAAAATAAAAATACACCTATATATATTTTATGATTTAACAAATTAAATCACTCAAAATTATTTATATTTGTAGTAAATTTCTATTTAATTTTAAATAATTTTAAACCGAAAATGAATAAATTATGGAAATTGGAATTAAGATTAAGCGGTTAAGAGAACGTGCCAAAATTTCTCAAATGGAGCTTTCAACGGTTTTGGGGATTTCACAAACTAAACTTTGTAATATTGAAAGCAATGAAGATAAATCGATTGATTTTATCTTGATGAATAAAGTTTGCCACTATTTCAAGGTAGGATTCAATTATTTTTTGGAAGAGATATCAGAGTTTGAGGATCAAAAGAAAAATGGATTATCGAATAGTGATTGGCAAAACAATTTTCCGGAACGTATAATTGAGCAAATTAATGCTTTGATAGTGGACAATAAAGTAAAGGAAAAACAAATTGAAGAATTGTTGGCGAAAATTGCTGAATTGCAAAGCAAAAAATGACTGCTCGAAAAGCAATTCTCTTTAATAATAGATGCTCAAAAGAACTTTCTTCTCTGAACCATCCAATATTTTTTCAAGTCGGTTGAAGAATTTTTCATTCACCATTGGACAACCTAAACTATTACAAATAGGTTCCAAAGATTGTTCATAAGGCACTTTACTGTAGTAATGTAAGACGATATAACGGTCAAAAGCCTTGCTGTTGGTTTTGTCTAAACCATATAATTTATAAGCCTTCCCAAACTTCCCAACATAATGATGTCCAATGGAATATTTACCTAAAGAAGTAGTATTTGAATCGGGAACATTACTAAATTTCAGTTGACCTTCGATTCCGGTTTCTGAACCTGAACCATGCGCAACCAAACCTTGGTCTACAATCGTGCTTTCTTTTAAATTATAAATAAAAAAGCGATTTTTTCCCGAATTAATTTTCATGTCGATAAAGAAGGCAACTTCCTGATTGTACTGAGTGTTTTTTGAAACAAAAGCCTTGATGCTGTCAACTTGTTTTTTCAATCTTTCATTAGTGAGGTTACTTTTAATATGATTTGATGTAGTCATACTGACCTTCTTTTTAAGTCCAAAATGATATCCAAAACAAAGCACCATAATTGTAAAACAGCCCAGAAATATTTTCTTCATACCAAATTTATTCGACTACCAATTTAGATTGAAAATAGTTTCCATTTAGACTTTTCACTTCCACCAAATACATTCCTTTGGCTATACTTGAAATATTTATGGAATTGATTTCGCTGTCAATAAGATCTTGACTTAAAATGGTTTTGCCTGATAAATCGATTATTTTTACTGATTTTAGTCCGATAGTGCTATCATTTTTCAGAAACAAATCTGTTTTAGCAGGATTAGGATAAAGGCGAATATTATTTTGAGTAAAAGTATCCGTGTCTAATGAAGTATCAATCAATTTATAAATGGTACCACCATTCGCGACATATAATTCTCCGTCTTTGTCTTCTCCAAAAGTGGTAATGGTACTAGGAGCATTGTAAGCCCAAGTGAGGTTGCCCAAAGCATCAATCCATCCTATTTCTGCAGTACAATAATCAGCAAAGAAATATTTATTGGCAAAATTCGGATAAGTAGCTCCGGTATAAAAATAACCACCGGTTATCGAACACCTGCCGGTTGAACCATGTGTGTAAACTGAAATAGGTGCTACGGTATTGGCATAAGTCGGACAGCTTCCTGAATTGTTGTATGCAACGTTGCCTTCATAACAACGCCATCCATAATTTAAAGCCGTATTGGGTAAAGGTGAAGCGGTTTTATTAACTTCTTCTATGGCATTTTGTCCTACATCTGCAATCCATAAATCACCATTCAAACGGTTAAAAGAAAACTTCCAGGGATTGCGCAAACCTATTGCCCAAATTTCATCGTTACCGGCAATACCAACATAAGGATTGGTTGGCGGAATTCCATAAGGAGAAGCCGAATCGACATCGATTCGCAACATTTTCCCTAAATTTTCATTGATGTTTTGTGATCTATTTCCCGGATCGCCACCACTACCGCCGTCACCCGTTCCTATATATAAATAACCGTCGGAACCAAATTTTACAGAACCACCATTATGATTACCGAAAGGTTGTGATATGGTCAATAAAACCGTTCCACTGGAAGCATCCGCTATGTTTGGATCAGTTGAAACCGTATAACGAGCAATTACGGTAGCGCCATCACTGGCACGAGTATAATTCACATAAAAGTAACCATTAGTAGCATAATTGGGATGAAAGGCTAAACCTAATAAACCTTGCTCGAAACCGCTACTGTTTATTATAGTGGATAGATTGATAAAGGGCGTTGCATTAACCGTTCCATTGGCATTTATAATTCGGATTAAACCGCCTTGTTGCACCACAAACAATCGAGCATCATTGGCCGGATGAGCGATTTCAACCGGTGAAGAAAACCCTGTGGCAAAACTTTGAAGCCCTATAGTTTGGGCGAAAGAACAAATGGTCAGAAGACCAAAAAAGAAAAGGAATAGCTTTTTCATAGTAGGTTGTTTTTTATTTCATACAGTTCGACCTTCGGTCTCGAGTGGTAAAGTTAGAAATAAAACCATTACAATCAAAAGGTTATAAAAAACGCAACCGGAAATGACTGCGTTTAAGATGAAAAATATTAATTGAGTTGTTGTAATACAGTTTTAAATTCTGCTACAGATGTCTTTTTGAGTTCTAAACCAATAGTAGCATCTTTATCAATTACAATTTCTTTGGTGGCAAAATACACTTCGTTTTCTACACAACTAAAAGCCATGAGTGTGGCTTTTCTGCCAACGGGAATTCCACCTAAAATTAGTTTGTTGTTTTTGTCTATGTAACCCGACATGATAGAATTAATGTCTTTAAAAACCAATCTGATTTCAGGTTTGTATTTTAAATCGATGTCGACCAATAAATCGGTTTTGTCTTTTATTTCATAGAAACGATCGCAGTTGATCCAGCCTAATTTTGTTGAGGTTAAAATGGTTGTGCTTATCGCTTTTACTTTTTCTGTGTCGGTTGTGGCTCTATTAAAAGATTTTTTTTTAGGGCTTTCTCCATATACAGTATCTCTTTGAGTTCTGCCATCCGAATAGAAAACAGCATAAGTTGACCAATTTTCTTCTTCTGTTGTTACAAAGTTATCGTTTGTATTCCAATCAACTGTCTTGTCCTCTTTGGGGTAACCATAAAATGTTTGCATGTCATTCGGATTGTCTTTAGAAGCAAACTCAAGGGTTATTTCAGCACCTTTTTTAAGTTGCAATTCATCGCCTTTGGAAGTAGCTTTGATGTAAACCATTCCGCCACTTTCGAGCATTATACCGTTTGACATTGTATGTAAATTTGCCGCTACAGCATCCGATTTTTTGTAAAATTCTTGAAGCTCAATATCGATTTTACCAATGGCAAATTTCCCGTTGGCTTTTTTTAATGAATTTTTAGGAATGGTAATTTTTGTACCTTCTTTACCGGTAATCGTAATGACTTCGTTCGATTTTCCTGTGAAAAATTGACTTTCCTTTTCGAATTGGTTAAAAATAGTATTGGTGTATTCTTTTTCAGTGAAGACAAAAGTGATTTCCACTCTTCGGTTTTGCTGTTTGCCGGTTTCGTTTGCATTTTCGGCTATAGGTTTGTTTTCTCCATCAAATTTTAATTGGATTTTTTCCCCAGGAATACCTTGGGATACCAAATAATTCAAGACTTCATTCGCTCTGTTTTTCGACAAAGTGATATTGTATTTCGAATGACCATCAGCATCAGTATTGCCGTTTAGCTCAACCGATTTTAATTGGCTGACCTCCAGTTTTGAAACGACAGCTTCCAATTTTGACTTTGCATTATCGGTTAAAAAGAATTTATCATAATCAAAAAGTACGGTTTCTTTAAGGTTTTGTGCAAAGCCAACGGCAGAAACCAAGAAGGCTAATAAGACTAGTCTTTTCATGATAATTAAATTATGGTCATATTACTGAGAGCAATTATAACGCAAAAAGGTTGGAATTAGTATTGTAATTTTTAAAAATCAAAATCGTCTACGCTCAAACTATCATTTTGAACGGCAATGGGTTTTTGTTTGAGGTACATTCTTGCCGGTCCTGAGATATCTAAGGCAAAATTGCCAATGGTATCGCTGACCGTAATAAGATTTCGTTTAAACATCAATCGCATCAGAAAATCGTTTTGCTGTTGGGCATAAGGTTTGAGTTTTTCGGTATTCTCTAAACGCGACATGAAGCCTTTAGGTTTTGGGATAATACTGGCCAAGAACAAGCACTGGTTCACATTTAAATCCTGAGGCATTTTGTTAAAATAAAAACGGGAAGCTTCACCAATACCATAGATATTTGGTCCCCATTCGATAATGTTGAAATACACTTCAAGCATGCGTTCTTTGGAACTGATGCGGTTGTTTTCCAGGATGTAAACCAATAAGATTTCTTCCAGTTTTCGAGACAAGGTTTTTTCACGAGTTAGGAATACATTTTTGACCAATTGCATGCTAATCGTACTTGCGCCACGGGTGAATTTTTTGGTTTTAATGTTCTTCACAATCGACTGTTTGAAAGCTGAATTGATGAACCCGCGATGCTCAAAAAAAGATGGGTCTTCACTAGTCAACACGCATTTTCTAAGGTAAGGCGAAATGGCCGACAACGGCGTATAATTGTAGTTGGCGTTCCCAACAACGATTGGTCTTTGCGCCACGCCTTTGTCAATGGCACGATAGGTAAATTCGCCATTGATTTTATTTAAATCGGCTTCGCCATATTTGATAATTTTCAAACCTTCGGGTTTTAGACGGCTGTCAAAAATGATATCGTTCGGTTTGTGATCATTGTATTCAAAATTCAGTGCATAACTGAAATTGCCTTGCGCTTCCATGCCTTCAAAATGGCGAAATAAACCAGTGGGTAAAGAAGTAATAAAGTCATTCGCTTTCATTTTCGGAATGGTCAATTTGAACGCATAGACTTTGTCTTTTTCATTGGTGTACGAAATATAAGGCTGGCATTTAATACTGTTCAATTGCACAATCGAAGTACTATCCAAAGCCATAAATCGAGGACCAACAATCCAACGATAATCGAATCGTGCGTTTTGAATTACTACATCTTTGCTGGCAATTTTGGGATGATTGACCATCAAATTCTGGATAGAGGAATAACCGTCAATGTGTAACTCACCACTGTCCATTGAAAGATTTTCCAAGTTGAAATGAATCGATTTAAAACCGGCTTTCAGGTTGAATTTTTTGTCTAAGTAAGGAATGCGTATCGTGTCACTTTTTGGATTGAAAAACGCTAAATCGGCTTTTCGGTCTCTCGGATCGGCAAAACCGTTAATCGCCCATTGTTGTGAAAAACCATCAGAAGTCACTTGAATCAAAGTGTTGAGTTTTTTATCGGCTAAAGCCAATTGATTGAAATCAAAAATTACTTTATTGCCCTTATCATCAATCTTAAAAGCAAATCCTTTAACATGCATGTCCGTTGGCACCAAATCCATTAAATTAGAGGATATTCTGTTTAAAAGTTTGGCATAATTGACTTCCGAATTGACACTTTTCTCTTTTTTGGAACGCAGAAAAGCGTCAAAGTTGTTACCGTTTTTGGTTTTCACCAATTGAACATACCCTTTATTGATTTCGAGTTTGCCCAGCTGAATATCGCCGACCAATAATTTCCAAAAACTAACACTCGTTTTCAATTCGTCTATGCGAACCAAAGTGTCTGCGTCTTTTGGCACTAAAGTAATTCGTTGGAATTCGAGATTCGTTAAACCGTGAAATTCGGCTTTGGCAATGTTTAAACGGCATTGATAATCGCGTTCCATTTTAGCATCAATGCGATGAATGACTTTCTCTAAAAGGGTATTTCGAAAAGCAAAAACCAAAGCAACTCCCAGCAGTATAAGAATACCACATATTTTAAGAAAAAGGAATACTTTTTGTTTTTTTGTTTTCATTACTCAGCTTTGTCAACTTCTAAACCAATACCAAGGACATTCGGCAAATAAGGGCCTTTAAAACGGTTCGAAACAGTAATTTTATAGTTTCCTTTTAGGAGTTTTATCTTTTCTTTAATCTTATAAATCAAGTCGCAAATATCACCGCTACAATTCGCCAATTGTTCTCCTTTGTCATTTTTGATAGCCAAATCGATAGCGATATTTTCCTTTTTTCCATCCGGACTTTCAATACTGAAATTAATGGGAACATTGGCAAATTGATAATCATACACATGACTAAAATGAAATTTTATATCATACAAAAGGGTATCGTTGTCAACGGTAAATTCGTAAGTCTTAGTCTCGGATTGAGGCCATCGGTTGTTTTCCGCTGATTTGTCAAATTTACTGTAAATGCCTGATGGTTCACAAGATATTAACATAACAAATAGAAAACAGAAGAGTAAAAGTTTGGTTTTCATAAGCGATAGATTACTTTACTTATAAACGTGTTTTCTATTATTTTAGTATAATTTTGAATAATTAATTACCCAAACAACTGCTCAACGACTTCTTCAATTTTAGAGACTAAAACCACTTTGATTCCCGGAAATTTAGTGGCAATTTTATTGTATTTAGACACAAAAATGGTCGAAAAGCCTAATTTTTCCGCTTCTTGAATGCGTTGTTCAACACGATTCACCGGACGAATTTCGCCCGACAAACCCACTTCTCCCGCAAAGCAAACATCCTTGCCCACAGCGATATCTTCATTGGAAGATAAAATTGCCGCTACAACCGCTAAATCTATCGCAGGATCATCGACGGAAATGCCACCGGTAACGTTTAAAAAAACGTCTTTAGTTCCGAGTCGGAAACCGGCGCGTTTTTCTAATACGGCCAAAATCATATTTAATCGTTTGGCATTGTAACCTGTCGTACTTCGTTGTGGCGTTCCATATACTGCTGTCGAAACCAAGGCTTGAATTTCTATCATCAACGGTCGCATGCCTTCTAAAGTGGATGCAATGGCCGTTCCGGACAATTCTTCCTCACGGTGCGAAATTAATATTTCTGACGGATTGGAAACTTCTCTTAGACCTGAACCTTGCATTTCATAGATTCCTAATTCGGCTGTAGAACCAAATCGGTTTTTGAGCGAACGTAATATTCGGTACACGTGATTTCTATCGCCTTCAAATTGCAAAACGGTATCGACCATGTGTTCCAAAATCTTGGGTCCGGCGATGTTGCCGTCTTTGGTAATGTGACCAATTAAGATTACCGGAATATTGGTTTCTTTGGCGAATTTTATCAGTTCAGCAGTAGTTTCTCTGATTTGAGAAATACTTCCGGCGGTCGATTCAATATAATCCGTGTGCAAGGTTTGAATTGAATCGATGATGACAATATCGGGTTCGGTTTCTACGATGTGACGGAATATATTTTGGGTTTTGGTTTCGGTTAAGATGTAGCAATTGTCACTGTTCGGATTGATTCTTTCCGCACGCATTTTGATTTGCTTCTGACTTTCTTCGCCCGACACATATAAAGTTTTATAAGGTAGTTTTAGAGAAATTTGAAGCAGTAATGTGCTTTTTCCGATGCCCGGTTCACCACCTAAAAGGATCAACGAACCCGGAACAATGCCGCCACCGAGTACGCGATTTAATTCGCCGTCAGTCGTGTCCATTCGCACTTCTTGCGTCGAATCGATTTCTTTGATTCTAAGCGGTTTTGAAACTCTTTTTGAGTCGGAAGTATCGGGTTTCCAGCTCGATTTTTCTTCTTTTTGAATAATCTCTTCTGCTATGGTATTCCATTCTTTACAGGAATTGCATTGGCCTTGCCATTTGGCGTATTGGGTACCACAATTTTGACAAAAAAATGTAGTTTTGAGTTTCGACATTTAGGCTATATTTATTCTGATTTTTTCTCTTCGGTTGGTGTTTCTGCCGGAGCATCTGTTGGCACTTCTTCTGTTGGAGGAGTTTCTTCAATTACTTCTTCTTTTTTGTTTTTCAAAGCGCCTTTCAAAGCATCGGCTCTTTCTAGCATCATGTCTTTGGTCAAATCACCGATTTCTTCTTTTTGGAAAGCGGCTTGGTAACTTTTTATCGCTCTTTTGGAATCGCCCGTTTTTTCATATTGTTGTGCCAAATGGTAATCCGCTAACATCGATTTCGGGTAATTTTTTCGGGCCAATTGAGCCAATTCATCAAACTCGACATACGCTTTGTTTTTTAAAATAGCCGCTTCAATGGCTTTGAAATCATTGATCCTGATTTGTAATTTTAGACCTAAAGATTGTTCCAAAACCGCATATTTGTCAGCTAAATATTTGACATAACCCGAAGGCAATACGGCAATTTTCTCCTGAAATTCAACCGTAGAAATCGGTTGGTAAACCGCAAAAATTTGGTACAAAGCACTCGGAATGGCATGCAAAACTAAAGAGTAATGCGAAGCGCCTTTGAACTCTTCATAAAGATAATTTAGTTTTGGATTCTTTACCAATTTGGCAGCAGCATCTAAAGCTTGAATACGGGTTTTCATTTTTTTCATATCACCTTCGGCTGTACAGTGGTAATAGAAAGTCGTTTGTTGCATCGCTGCCAATCGTTCCGGAATTTGTTCTTCCATTCCGGCCGGAAGTTCAGGGCTCATAGAGATGTAAGCGTTAAATATGGGTTGGTCTTTGTATAAATAACAATTCAAAAAGGCTGCCGTCGTGTCTAAACCGGCTACGATTCTGAATGGCGCAGTGCGGAAGTTTTTTTGGATACTCGGAATCAATTCCATCCCGACAAATTCAAAGAAATCAGCTCCTTTTTCAGAAGGCAACCCGGTAGTTTCATCGAAAGTACAATCGGTTTCGCGTTCGTTATTTTTGTTTTGGCTAATAGCAACAACAATCACTTCAGGCAAATCATCCCAATAGTAGCCATAACTCAAAGCACCTTGAAAAGCATCAAAAAGAAATTCACCGTCAAAAAGGATTAGCAAAGGATATTTTTGCGTTTTGTTTTGGTCATAAGATGGTGGAAGTCCGATTTTTATTTCGCGGTCTTCGTTTAATTTTTGGGAAGTTATGGTGTCTGTGATTGTTCTTTGTGCAAATAAATTGCCCGAACAAACAAACAGTAATAGAAAAAACAGTTGTTTCATGAAAATGGTTTTTTTGGTTGAATAGAAATCGTTGCTAAAATGATTAGCAAGATAGTAAATTATTTTTTTCTATTGAACACCGGAAGTAAAACATAGGAAATCAGTCCGAGAAGAATGGCTAGGATAGTTTGCGATGTCCAAACCAGCCAACCAAAGGCAATTCCAATATCATTTGAAATACCGTAAAGCGAGAAAATTAAAGCGATAGAAAAAGGATAAGCACCCAATCCACCATTGGAAAAACCAACAGCCAAACTCCCAAAAATGAAGCCCATAATAACGATGTCAAAGCTGATTTCAGAAGTTTCGGGTAAAGCAAATATGGCAATGTAGAACATCGTCAGGTAGGAAATCCAGATAAAAAAAGAGTGAAAAAGGTATTCCCATTTTGATTTCATTTTTACCACAGTTGTCATGCCTTCAATCAATCCCGATAGTTTCTTCTTTAGTTTTAGGATGATTGGCCATTCAGCATAAATCCAAATCAGCAAAAAAATGATGCCTAAAATTACAGCCGCAACACCGTAATAGATTAACGATTGTAATGAGACATTTTTACTTAATAGGAACTTATAAATTTCGTCAAACTGAGAAACAAATCCAATAAAGACAAACAATAAGAAAATCAACAAATCAACAATTCTCTCGGCAACAATGGTTCCAAAAGCTTTGTCAAAAGGTACATTTTCATATTTTTTCAAAAGAGCGGCACGAGAGATTTCGCCTGAACGCGGTACCGTTAAGTTGACCAAATAAGAAACACTTACGGTAAAGAAATTGTTGTAAAATTTGGTGTGGTAGCCCAAATGATTCAAGGCAAATTTCCAGCGATAAGCTCTTGACCAGTAGCCAACACAGGCAACCAATAATGACAGAAAAATATAAGAGTAATTCGCTTTCTGAAAACTCTCTTTTATTTTGTCAATTTCGTCAGGTTTTAACGTGGTGTATTGATAGTAAATAATAGCGACTCCTATGAAAAGAGGAATAAGAATAGTCAGCCATTTACGAATTTGATTTTTCAAGTGATTTAGGTCAAAGAATTGTCTTTTTCATTGGGAAAAACCAACCAAGGTTTGAAGGTTTTGGCTTCTTCGAAATCCATTAAAGCATACGACATGATGATGATGATGTCGCCTTTGTGTACTCTTCTGGCGGCCGGACCATTGAGTGTAATATCACCTGAATTTTTAGCTCCCGGTATAACATAAGTATCAAAACGTTCGCCATTGTTGACGTTTACAATGGATACTTTTTCACCTTCAATCAGGTTAGAAGCTTCCATTAAAGTTTGGTCAATGGTGATGCTTCCGACGTAATTCAAGTCGGCTCCGGTAACTTTTACACGATGAATTTTCGATTTTACTACTTCAATTTGCATGGGGCAAAGTTAAATTAATTTAGTGATATGGTGTCAATCAATCTAATATTGTTGATAAAAACTGCGATAAAAGCGCGGTATTTTTTGGTTTTGTTTTTTCGAATACATGGTAACAAAGTGGCTTCATCCGCTATTTGGAAATACTCTAAGGCAAAGTTTTGGTTTTTCTCAAAGGTGTTTTTGACCCAAATTGTTACTTCGGTTGCTGATTTTGTAGCGAATAGTTTTTTGGCATGCGAAATGGTTTTAAAGATGATTGCTGCTTCCTTTTTCTCGGTTTCGGATAATCTTTCGTTTCTTGAACTCATGGCTAATCCGTTCGCTTCTCTGTAAATAGGACAACCAATAACTTGTACTGGCATTTGTGCTTTCTCAACCATTTTTTTGACAATCTGCAGCTGCTGAAAATCCTTTTCGCCAAAATAAGCATTTGTTGGTTTTACAATTTCGAAAAGTCTTTTTACGATGGTTCCAACGCCATTAAAATGACCTGGACGAAATTGGCCTTCCATTTGGTTTTCCAAACCATCAAAATCAAAAGGTTGGGAAACGGTATTGCCTTTGTAAATGTCATCTACACTTGGTGCGTAAACGATTATTTTATCTGAAACGGTTTTTATTTTTTCGATGTCAGCGTCTAAAGTTCTGGGATATTTGGCTAAATCTTCCGGATTGTTGAACTGCGTCGGATTGACAAAAATACTGATCACCGTGATTGAATTGTTGGTCACGGCTTCGGACAGCAAAGACAAATGTCCTTGATGAAGTGCGCCCATAGTAGGTACAAAACCAATGGTGGTTGCTGTGTTTGAAACAGAAGCTAAGTGAGCAACTAATTCATTTTGATTGTTAAAAATGAGCATTGGCTTTCGGTAAATGAGTTGCAAACTTACTATTTTCATAAATAACTGCATAAATTTTTGTACTTTTGCCTGTTTTTTATTGCCAATAAATAAAGTAAAATAGATTATGGAAGATAAGAGGATATTGTATGTATCATCTGAAGTGGTGCCTTATCTGGCTGAGAATGAGGTTTCTTTAATGTCGTATGACGTTCCTAAAATGGTTAATGATCAAGGCGGGCAAATAAGAATATTTATGCCAAGATATGGAAATATCAATGAAAGAAGGCATCAATTACACGAGGTTATCCGATTGTCAGGAATGAATTTAGTAGTTAATGATTTGGATATGCCCTTGATTATTAAAGTGGCTTCTATCCCGAAAGAGAGAATTCAGGTTTATTTTATTGATAATGATGAGTATTTCAAACGCAAAGCAACTTTCAGCGATGAAGATGGCGTGATGTATCCTGATAATGACGAAAGAGCTATTTTCTTTGCCAAAGGCGTAGTGGAAACCGTTAAAAAACTAAATTGGGTTCCCGATATTATTCACGTTCACGGTTGGATGGCCGGTTTGTTGCCGGTTTACATGAAGCACTACTATAAAGATGAAGCTTTGTTTTCGGATACTAAAATTGTGACTTCGGTTTATGGTCAGTCTTTTGACGGCACTTTAAATACGGAAATGATTAACAAAATTAAGTTTGATAACATTCCGCATGACGCTATCCAAGATTTAGAATTGCCTAACTATGAAAACCTAATCAAGTCTTCTGTGATGCACTCGGACGCCGTTATTATTGCCTCTGAAAACCTGTCTTCAAGTTTAACAAAATTTATAGAATCTTCAGGAAAACCTTTTTTACCTTTCGCCTCGAAAGACAAATTTTCAGAAGCCTATACCAATTTCTATAAGGAGATGCTTCCTTAAAAATAATTATTAAGATTTATGTTTAAAAAATCCTATTTACAACAGATTTTATTTGGCTTTGCAGCCGTTTTGCTTTTTGCTTCCTGTGACAAAGACTTTAACGAATTAGGAACAGATATTGTTGGTGATGATCATTTTCTTTTTGAAAGATACACCGATGCGTCTGTGAAAGCTTACAATCAAAAATTGGGGCCGATTTCGTCTAATAATTTACCCATAAATCCACTTGGGTTTTATAATAATCCTGCTTTTGGGACAACCCAGGCCAATTTTGTGACCCAAGTTGAATTAGACAGCGAAAACCCAACCTTTAACAATGTTGATTCTGAAAATTATGATATTGACCCGACAGTAATTGACAGTATCATTTTAAATATTCCTTATTACAGTAAGGTGGAAGAAGTAGAAGAAGTTGAAGTTGATGGTGAAACAGAAATACATACTACCTATAAATTGGATTCAATTTACGGTCCGGAAAATTCTAAATTCAAATTAAGTATTTATCAATCTAATTATTTTCTAAGAGATTTAGATCCTAGTCAATCCCTTGGTGAGCGTCAGCTTTATTATACGGATATGGATAGTGACATAGACAACAATAAGATTCCGATTTTATTGAATGACGCACCTCTTTCAGGCAATAATGCTAATGGGCATGAGAATACTCAGTTTTATTTTGACAAAAGAGAGCACAAAACTTCAGCTTTGAATAACGCAGAACCGCCCGTGTCAGTAGATACGAGGTTCGCGCCTTCTATGCGTTTGCACCTAAACAAAACCGTTTTCACTAATTTACTTTTGAATGCCCCAAGCGGACAGTTGGTTAACAATGCCGTGTTTAAAAATTATTTTAGAGGATTGTATTTCAAGGTGGAGAATGGAAATCCGGGACAAATGGCTATGATGAACTTCCAAGGTGGGAAAATCACGGTTTACTATAATGAGGACCTTAAAAAGACAGTTGACAATGTCACTACATTTGAAAGACAATTCAAAACACTCACTATGAGTATGACCGGGAATACCGTTAGTTTGCTTAATAATTCTAATGAAAATGTTGATTATTTAACAGCGGCCAATAGTAGTCAAGAAGCTTCTAAACTTTATTTAAAAGGAGGACAAGGTTCTGTAGCTGTTATTGATGTATTTGGAGCTGATGCTGATAACAACGGAATTGCAGATGAAATAGAAGCTATTAAAGCGAATGGCTGGTTGATTAATGAAGCCAATCTTACTTTTTACATTGATAGAACAGCCATGTTAGATGCCAGATCAGTAGAGCCTGATCGTATCTTTTTGTATGATTTAAACAACAGAAAAACATTGGTTGATTATATCTTTGATTCTTCTTCCAGTTCTTTTAATCCTAAACTTAGTAAGATAGTTCATGGAGGACTTATTGAAAGAGAAGATGTTGAAAATGGTAGAGGAATTAAATATAAAGTCAGAATTACTAATCATCTGAGAAATATGATTGCAAATGATTCGACTAATGTAAGGTTAGGGCTTTCGGTAACGGAAACCATTAATAATATTGGTTTTTCTAAGTTGAGAACGGCTAACGTTACTACTGGATACGCTCCAAGTATGTCTGTTTTGAGTCCGACAGGAACCATATTATATGGTACTAACATTCCTGTTGGGGATCCAAATTATGACAAGAGATTAAAAATAGAAATTTATTATACAAAACCTGATTAATACTTAAAGTTATGTGTGGAATTGTTGGCTATATTGGTTACAGAGAAGCGTACCCAATAGTAATAAAAGGTTTGAAAAGATTAGAATATCGTGGCTATGACAGTGCCGGGATTATGCTTTGTGACGGTAAAGATGTCAGCATAGCTAAAACCAAAGGAAAAGTTTCTGATCTTGAAGAAAAATCAAAAGGATTAGCAACGTCTAAAGCCACAATCGGAATGGGTCACACCCGTTGGGCAACCCATGGTGTTCCAAATGATGTTAACTCTCACCCACATGTTTCCAATTCGGGCAATTTGGTAATTATCCACAATGGAATCATAGAAAACTATGAGCCGTTAAAAAAAGAATTGCTGAAAAGAGGTTGCTCTTTTACCTCTGACACTGACACAGAGGTGTTAATCAATTTAATTGAAGAGGTTAAGAAAAAGGAAAACATTAAATTGGGGAAAGCAGTACAGATAGCCTTAAACCAAGTAGTTGGCGCTTATGCCATCTGTGTTTTTGATAAAGAAAAGCCGGATGAAATTGTTGTAGCCCGATTGGGAAGTCCATTGGCTATTGGCGTTGGACAAGATGAATTTTTTATCGCTTCTGATGCTTCACCATTTATTGAATACACTTCTAATGCCATTTATTTAGAAGATGAAGAAATGGCAATTGTAAGATTGAACAAGCCTTTAAAAATCAGAAAAATTAAAGACGATACATTAGTAGATCCTTATATTCAAGAACTTCAAATGAATTTGGAGCAAATTGAAAAAGGCGGTTACGATCATTTCATGCTAAAAGAAATCTACGAACAACCTAATGTAATCAAAGATACTTACCGTGGAAGATTATTAGCCAATCAAGGGATCATCCAAATGGCGGGTGTAGAAGATAATCTTGAAAAATTCCTTCACGCCCAAAGAATATTAATCGTAGCCTGCGGAACTTCATGGCATGCCGGACTGGTAGCGGAATATATTTTTGAAGAGTTCACTAGAATTCCTGTTGAAGTAGAATATGCTTCCGAATTTAGATACAGAAATCCAATCATAAATCCTACAGATGTAGTAATCGCAATTTCACAATCCGGAGAAACAGCCGATACTTTAGCAGCGATTAAGTTGGCCAAAGAAAAAGGTGCCTTTGTTTTCGGAGTTTGTAATGTGGTTGGTTCTTCTATTTCACGAGAAACGCATGCCGGAGCTTATACCCATGCAGGCCCGGAAATTGGGGTGGCTTCTACCAAAGCATTTACCACACAAATTACGGTGCTGACAATGATTGCTTTGCGTTTGGCTAAAGCCAAAGGAACGCTTTCTAATTCAGATTTCCACCGTTATTTACAAGAATTAGAAGTCATTCCGGACAAAGTAAAAGAAGCATTGGAAACCAATGATAGAGCGAAAGAAATTGCAGCGATATTCAAAGATGCACCCAATTGTCTTTACTTAGGAAGAGGCTATAATTTCCCGGTAGCTTTGGAAGGTGCGTTGAAATTAAAAGAGATATCATATATTCACGCCGAGGGTTATCCAGCAGCAGAAATGAAGCATGGTCCGATTGCGCTGATTGATGAGCAAATGCCGGTTGTAGTGATTGCACCAAAGCAAGGACATTATGATAAAGTAGTTAGTAACATTCAAGAGATAAAATCAAGAAGCGGTAAAATTATTGCCGTGGTGACTAAAGGAGATACACAAGTAAAAGAATTAGCGGATCACGTAATCGAAATTCCTGAAACTTCGGATGCTTTATCGCCTTTAATTACAACTATTCCATTGCAATTATTGTCTTATCACATTGCGGTAATGAGAGGTTGTAATGTTGACCAGCCAAGAAATTTGGCAAAATCAGTAACAGTTGAATAATTTTTTTACTACAAAAAACACAAAAAGGCGAGATTTATTCTCGCCTTTTTTTTGCTAATTATTTGTGATTAATTTAAAAGAATCTTCGTTTTGTATGTATGCATAGTATTTTTTTTAGCAATAGTGTCAAAAAGTTAATAAAACCTTAAAAAAGCCGGATGTTGTTGAATTATCAATATTCAAACCAAATAATTGATTATTGCTAAAATGATGACTATTTTTTTGAGGATGTAAAAAAAATATTTGTACTTTGGCTACATAAACCAACAAAATTTAAAACCAAATGAAGATTTATTTATTTATCCTTTCATTGTTTTTTTGCGGCATTACTTATTCGCAAACGTCAATATCTGGTTCGGTAAAAGACAGCAAAAACCAACCAATTCCTGGAGCCAATGTTAAAGTATCCGGTGAAAGTGCAGGAACAGTTACTGACAGTGATGGAAATTTCAGCTTAACCACTACCAAAAAACCGCCGTTTGACATTGAAGTGTCGAGTGTTGGTTATGGTTCTTCAACGGTTAGTGTAACTTCCAACAACCAAAAAGTAAGTGTTTCATTGTCAGAACAAGAAACACAATTAGATGAAATTGTAGTTTCTGCCTCGAGAACACCTGAGAAGGTAAGAGAATCTCCGGTAACTATCGAGAGAATGACTATCAGAGATATCAAAAAAACAGCATCGCCTACATTCTACGATGGCTTGGAAAATTTGAAAGAAGTTCAAATGAATACCAGTAGTATGTCGTTCAAATCAATCAATACTCGTGGATTTGCAACGGTAGCCAATACGCGTTTTATGCAATTGGTTGATGGTATGGATAACTCTTCACCATTGTTGAACTTCGTTTTAGGTAACCTTATAGGGGTTTCAGATATAGATGTGGCCAGCGTGGAATTGCTTCCGGGTGCGTCTTCTGCCTTATATGGTGCTAATGCCTTTAACGGAATTTTATTTATGAATAGTAAAAGTCCATTCAAATACCAAGGTATTTCTGCTTATGTTAAATATGGAGCCACCAGTCAAAAAGCGGCCGGTTCTAACGATTATAGAGATTATGGGGTAAGAGTAGCACATGCTTTTTCTAAGCATTTTGCGGCCAAAGCCAATTTCACTTACATGAAAGGTACCGAGTGGTGGGCAACAGATTACGATGACAGAACAGTTGACGGAAGAGACAGAAGTCACCACAATTATAATGGTATCAATGTTTATGGAGATGAAGCGTCAACCAATATCAAGAGTGTTGGACAAACATTGGTTGGATTAGGTTTACTTCCTGCCTCAGCTTTAAACTTACTCCCAAATGAAAACGTTTCAAGAACAGGTTATAACGAAGTAGATTTAACGGATAACGAAGTTAGAAATGCTAAAATTGATTTTTCTTTACACTTAAGACCTTTCGGAAACGAAAATCTTGAAGTAATTTGGCAAAGTAAATTCGGTTTCGGAAATTCTGTTTATCAAGGGGCGAACCGTTACTATTTGAATGGATTTTCCATGCAACAACACAAATTAGAACTTACCGGGAAAAACTTTTTCGTAAGAGGTTATTTCACGACAGAAGATGGTGGAAGTTCTTATGATATGCTTTTCACCGGACTTAATATCAACAGAGCATGGAAGCCTGATGCTACTTGGTTTGGACAATATGCTGGTGCATATGTGCAATCTACTTTAGGTGGAGCAACACCATCTCAAGCTCACGCCAATGCAAGAAACGTTGCTGATACCGGAAGATTTTTACCGGGCACTCCTGAATTCCGAAATGCATTCAATCAAGTAACATCTAATCCTGACGTGTTATCCGGTTCAAAATTGGTGGACAATTCAAAAATTTACCATTCAGATGCTAATTACAACTTTAAAGATTTAATCAAAGTAGCTGAAATTCAAGTTGGTGGTTCTTACAGAAGATATGAGTTAAACTCTTTCGGAAGAATTTATACGGACACACCACAATTTGGCGGAATTAAGTATGATGAGTATGGTGTTTATACTCAGGTTCAGAAAAAATTAATGGAAGACCGTTTGAAATTTACAGGTTCTGTTCGTTATGACAAAGCTGAAAATTTTGACGGAAATTATTCGCCAAGAATTTCCTTAGTATACAGCGCGGGAGAAGCTAAAAATCATATTTTCAGAGGTTCATTCCAAACAGGTTTCCGTAACCCAACAACCCAAGACCAATATATTGGATTCAACGTAGGGAATGCTATTTTACTAGGTTCTGCACCGGATAACTTAACAAGATATATTGAAACACTTCCGGTAACTTCTCCTTTAGGACAAGCATTAGTTGGAGGAACAACAACAACAATTGATGGGAATGATGCTTATTTTAATTCTTACACAGCGCAATCTGCTCAAGCATTTGCTGCATTAGCACCAACTGATCCAATTGCAGCATCTGCATTATTGGTAAGAACTAATGTAGACTTAGTAAAACCTGAAACCGTAAAAGCATTTGAATTAGGATACAGAGGCGAAGTAAAAGGTTTTACTTATGATATCAATGGTTACTATAATATCTATAATGATTTTATCGGAAACTTAACCGTAGTGGCACCATTATACGGAACTGCACAAGACGCTCCTAATCCTTTATTAGGGCCAACAGATCCGGGAGCTCAATCAGTAGATGCCTTAGCTACAGGAAATACCAGAGCTTTTCAATTGTATACTAATACCGATATTGAAATCAAATCCTTGGGATTTGGAGTTGGAATATCAAAAAAATTACCAAAAAATTTCGAGGTTTCTGCTAACTACAACTACGCAGAGTTTGATTTTGATCAAGCGCAAGATCCAAGTTTCGAAGCCGGATTTAATACTCCTAAACACAGAGTTAAAGCCAGCTTCAGTAACGATAATTTATTCAAAAACTTTGGATTCAATGTAAGTGGAAGATGGAGTGATGAGTATTATTGGGAATCAACTTTCGCTGATGGGATGATAGATGCAGTAACTGTTATTGATGCACAAATCAGTTATGGTCTTCCGAGTTTAAAATCAGTTATAAAAGCTGGAGCAACGAACTTAGGTGGAAAAGAATACAGACAACTTATCGGGCCTGGATTAATTGGTCAACAATATTTCTTGTCTTTAACAATCAATCCATAATTCAAACCAAATTATTAAATTATAATAGTTATGATAAAAAATTTTAAATGGCTACTCTTGGTTTCCTTAACCTTTGTGGCATGTAATAGTGATGATGAATTTGTTGCTGATCCAAATTCAACAGACGGAACACCGCTTACGGCAGGAACAGCTGATTTCTCTAAATATGTTGCACTTGGGGATTCCTTTGCGGCAGGATTTTCAGATAATGCTTTATTTATGGAAGGACAAAAAAATTCATATCCAAATATTATTGCTTCACAATTTGCTTTAGTAGGAGGAGGTGAGTTTACTAATCCTTTTATGAATGATAACATTGGAGGATTTAGTTCTGGAGGGGCGCAAATATCAGCATATGGACCAAGATTGTGGTTCAATGCAGTTACTAGTAGTCCACTGCCGGTTTCCGGAGTTTCATCTACTGATATCTCTACGCATTTGTCGGGAAGTTTTAACAATATGGGAATTCCCGGTGCCAAAAGTTTCCACTTGACTTTTTCAGGTTATGGTAGCGTTGCAGGGAACCCTTATTTTGCTAGGTTTGCGTCGTCACCTACCGCTACAGTTTTAGAGGATGCCTTAGCTCAAGATCCAACCTTCTTTTCTCTTTGGATTGGAGGGAATGATGTCCTTGGTTATGCTACTTCAGGAGGGGTAAATCCTGCGGATATCACTGCTCCGGCTACATTTAATGCGGTATACAATTCAATTGTTGGTCAATTAGTTGCCGGCGGAAGAAAAGGCGTTGTGGCCAATTTACCTTACGTAAGTACTTTGCCTTATTTTACAACTGTACCACATAATCCGGTTCCGTTAAACGCCACTTCAGCTGCTCAGTTGAATGCTGGATTTGCTACGTACAATAACGGATTGTTGTTTGCGCAATCCAATGGATTATTGACTGCCGCCGAAGTGGCACAAAGAACCATTTCGTTCTCTGCTTCAAGCACTAACAGAGTTGTGATTGTTGATGAGTATTTAACCAATCTAACCGGTTTTGGTATTCCATCTTACCGTCAAGCTACCAATGAAGATTTAATCGTTTTACCGGCAAGAGCTTTTATTGGATCACTTGTAGGCGGGAATCCTGCTCAAATTAATGGGGTTTCGGTTCCTTTAGCAGACCAATGGGTGCTGTCTAAAAGTGAAATTTTAGAAGTTAAAACAGCAACAGATGCCTATAACCAAACAATACAATCTGCAGCCACAGCAAACGGATTAGCATTCGTTGACGCAAAAGTAGTTATGGATCAATTAAGCACTACAGGAATTGTTGCTAATAATTATACACTAACCTCGGCGTATGTTACCGGAGCAACTTTTTCTCTTGATGGAGTGCACCCAAGTCCTAGAGGTTATGCTTACATAGCTAACATCTTCCTGAAAGCGATTAACACAACTTATGGTTCTAATTTTAAAGGCGTAGATGTAGGGACTTACCGAATTTTATACCCACAAGATCCGGCTAATTTCTAATCAAGAATACTATAGAATATTCAAAACCACTGGCTTTCGCTAGTGGTTTTTTATTTTGATGAAGGCTTACTTTGCGTTTAATTGCTAATTCGTCAAAAAAATAAACAAAAAAACTCTACATAAATATTGATTTTTCGAAATAGAAATTTTACCTTTGCGCTCTGAAAAAAGAGGTGTTTTTCTCAAACCTAAATAGCTATTTAATAAATACATAAACAATGTCTAAAGCAATAGGAAAAGTTTCGCAAATCATCGGTCCGGTAGTTGACGTAGTATTTGATACTAAAGATGTTGAGTTGCCAAAAATTTACGACTCATTAGAAATCATTAACAAGAATGGTTCAATTTTAGTTCTGGAAGTTCAATCACACATTGGTGAAAACACAGTTCGTACGATTTCCATGGACTCAACCGACGGTTTGAGCAGAGGAACAGAAGTAAAAGCTACTGGTGCGCCAATTCAAATGCCAATCGGTCCAGATGTTTACGGACGTTTGTTCAACGTTATTGGTGATGCTATCGATGGATTAGGAGATTTGCCAAAAGCAGGAAAAGATGGAATTTCTATCCACAGACCAGCTCCGAAATTTGAAGATTTATCAACCTCTACAGAAGTTTTATTCACCGGTATTAAAGTAATCGATTTGATCGAGCCTTATGCAAAAGGGGGTAAAATTGGATTATTCGGTGGTGCCGGAGTAGGTAAAACGGTTTTGATTCAAGAATTAATTAACAATATCGCCAAAGGTCACGGTGGTCTTTCTGTATTCGCAGGAGTAGGAGAAAGAACCCGTGAAGGAAATGACTTGCTTCGTGAGATGTTGGAGTCAGGCATTATCAAATATGGAGAAGATTTCATGCACTCTATGGAAAATGGAGGATGGGATTTATCTAAAGTAGACAAACCGGGGATGAGAGAGTCAAAAGCTACTTTCGTATTCGGACAAATGAATGAGCCACCTGGAGCTCGTGCTCGTGTAGCTTTATCAGGATTATCTATCGCTGAGTATTTCCGTGATGGTGCTGGTTCTGATCAAGGAAAAGATGTATTATTCTTCGTGGATAACATCTTCCGTTTTACACAAGCAGGTTCTGAGGTATCCGCGTTATTAGGACGTATGCCATCTGCGGTAGGTTACCAACCAACATTGGCCACTGAAATGGGTGCGATGCAAGAGCGTATTACTTCTACTAACAAAGGTTCGATTACTTCTGTACAAGCGGTTTACGTTCCTGCGGATGACTTAACGGATCCGGCACCGGCAACAACCTTTGCTCACTTAGATGCCACAACGGTATTGTCTCGTAAAATTGCTGAGTTAGGTATCTATCCTGCGGTTGACCCATTAGATTCTACTTCAAGAATCTTGACTGCTCAAATCTTAGGTGACGAACACTACAACTGTGCGCAAAGAGTAAAAGAGATTTTACAGAAATACAAACAATTACAAGATATTATCGCGATCTTAGGGATGGAAGAATTGTCTGAAGAAGATAAACTTTCTGTATCAAGAGCGCGTCGTGTGCAACGTTTCTTGTCTCAACCTTTCCACGTAGCGGAGCAGTTTACCGGTATTCCTGGAGTATTGGTTGACATCAAAGAAACCATCAAAGGATTTAACATGATCATTGATGGTGAGCTAGATCACCTTCCGGAAGCGGCTTTCAACTTGAAAGGAACTATCGAAGAGGCAATCGAAGCGGGACAAAAAATGTTAGCAGAAGCGTAATATAATTATGAATTATGAGTTATAAATTATGAGTTTCAACTCACTTATAACTCATAACTTATAACTCATAACTAAATAAGTATGATTTTAGAAATAGTATCACCGGAAGCTACCTTATTCAAAGGCGAAGTTACTTCGGTTTCTTTACCGGGTGTGAATGGTTCTTTTCAAGTATTGAACAACCACGCGCCTATAGTTTCTATCTTAAAACAAGGTACCGTGAAAATCGTTGCCGATAGTTTTAAATTGGGCAAAGAAGTAGCCGAGAAGTTTACCAAAGTAAACGACCAAAACTACACTTTGGAAATCAATTCAGGAACTATTGAAATGAAAGACAACAAAGTAATTGTATTAGCCGACTAATATAATTCAGCATAAACGAAGAAGCCCGATAGTAATATCGGGCTTTTTTATTAGGAGCCAATCCGGCTGTCCGTTATATTCCCGATAAATCGGGAGATGCCACTGCCATCCGGGCTAAAAATCATTCAGCTTTCCTATATTTGTATTGATGAAACTCCCAAAATCACTTCAAGCCAAACTAGAGCAACGCCAAGCCAACAACGCTTTGCGCCAATTGCCGGCAGCCAAGAATTTGGTAGATTTTGCATCCAATGATTATATCGGGTTTGCGCATAGTGAAGCTATCTTTCATCAAACCCATCAATACCTTCTAGATCAGAATATCAAAACCAACGGCGCCACCGGTTCGCGTTTGATTTCCGGAAACCATAACTTATATGAAATAGCAGAAAGTTTCATCGCCAACTTCCACCAATCCGAAACCGCTTTAATTTTCAACTCCGGCTATGATGCCAATGTTGGTTTTTTCAGCGCCGTACCACAACGAAACGATGTGATTCTGTATGACGAACTCTGTCATGCTTCCATCCGAGACGGTATCCAAATGAGCCATGCTAAAGCCTATAAATTCCAACACAACGACTTGGAGGATTTGCAGCAAAAACTCATAACTTATAACTCAAAACTCATAACTCTTTACATAGTCACAGAATCAGTCTTCTCCATGGACGGCGATTGTCCTAACATAGAACAACTTGTTGCCTTGACCCAAAAACACAACGCTTACTTAGTCATCGACGAAGCCCATGCGCTTGGTGTTTTCGGAGAACAAGGCGAAGGATTAATGCAGAGTGTAGGCCTACAAGACAAAGTCTTTGCCCGAATTATGACGTTCGGAAAAGGATTAGGTTGCCACGGTGCGGCGATTTTAGGCAGTACCGAATTGAAAAGTTATCTGGTCAATTTCGCAAGAAGTTTTATTTATACCACTGGTTTATCACCTCATAGTGTTGCTACGATTTTAGTAGCTTACCAACATTTGGCACAGGAAAAAGAAACATTGAAAGCGTTAAGAAACAACATCCTGTTCTTCAATCAAGAGAAACTCCGATTAGGATTAAAACCGATGTTTGTCTATTCCAAATCAGCAATACAATGCGCCATCATTCCGGGAAATTCTACCGTGAAGAAAATCGCAACGCAATTACAACAAAAAGGTTTTGATGTAAAACCCATTTTATCTCCAACCGTTCCCGAAGGACAAGAACGCCTCCGTTTTTGCTTGCACAGTTACAATTCAGAGGCGGAAATTTCAAATGTGTTGGAATTGTTAGCTACTTTTGTGTTTTAATAATATAAGAGATTTTAATTACACAGAGATACACAAAGTAAAAAGAGATACACAGAGAAAATAACTCTGTGAATCTCAGAAAAACTCTGTGAATCTCTGTGAAACGGACAACCATGAAAATATTCATCACAGGAATCGGCACCGATGTAGGCAAAACTGTCGCATCCGCAATAGTAACTCAAGCCCTAGAAGCCGATTATTGGAAACCAATACAAGCCGGAGATTTAGACCATTCCGATAGTCATAAAGTAAGAACGTTGGTGTCTAATGACAAATCTGTTTTTCATCCGAACGCCTATGCGCTCCAAACGCCTGCGAGTCCACATTTGGCTGCAGCCAAAGACGGCGTGCGCATCGATATCAGTAAAATTGTCGAAACCAATCCCGATAGCTATCGGGAGAAAAACTATTTGGTTATCGAAGGCGCGGGCGGAGTTCTCGTGCCATTAAATGAAACAGAATGCGTCATCGATTTAATCCAAAAAGAGTATAAGGTGATTGTTGTTTCCCGACATTATTTAGGCAGTATTAATCATACGTTACTAACGCTTGAAGCACTGCAAAATAGAAAGATAAAAGTAGCCGGAATCATTTTTTCAGGAGATGAAAACAAAGCTACTGAAGACATTATCCTAAACAAAACCGGTGTCAAATGTATCGGCAGAATTGACAACGAACCCTATTTTGATGCGAATGTGGTTTCTTATTACGCTGACAAGTTTCGGGACAACCTTTTAAGTTTATAGCATATGACACTTTCTGAGAAAGACCAGCTCTACAACTGGCATCCTTATACCCAACACAAAACCATGGGCTTGTTGCCTGCCATTGTCAAAGGCGAAGGCGCTTTGCTTTGGGACGACAACGGTAAAGAATTCATCGACGCCATTGCGTCTTGGTGGGTCAATCCTTTCGGGCATTCCAATAAAGTGATAGCCGATGCGATTTACGAACAGTTAACAACCTTAGAACACGTTTTATTCGGTGGTTTTACACATAACAAAGCGGTCGAATTGTCGGAGAAACTGATTTCTATTTTGCCTTCCAACCAAAAGAAAATCTTCTATTCAGATAACGGTTCGACCGCGGTAGAAGTCGCGCTCAAAGGCACTTTGCAATATTATTACAACAAAGGCGAAAAACGCACCAAAGTCATCGCTTTTGAAGATGCTTTCCACGGTGATACGTTTGGCGCCATGGCAGCGAGCGGCATTTCTTTTTATACTGAAGCGTTTCAGGGTTCTTTGTTAGAAGTGGTTCGCATTCCGGTGCCAACGATGGGCAATGAGGAACGCAGTTTGAAAGCTTTGCAGGAATTGGTGGTCACCAAAGAATACACTGCGTTTATCTTCGAACCTTTAGTACAAGGTGCCGCCGGAATGGTAATGTATGAAGCCGAAGTGCTAGACAAAATGATTGCCCTTTGTCAACAACACCAAGTCTTTACGATAGCCGATGAAGTCATGACGGGTTTTGGGAAAACCGGAAAAACATTCGCCACCGATTATTTGGTCAACAAACCCGATATCATGTGTTTGTCAAAAGCCTTAACCGGCGGAACGATTCCGATGGCGATTACGACTTTCACTCAAGAAGTCTTTGATGGTTTTTATAATGACGATGTCAATAAAGCATTATTCCACGGTCATACTTTTACCGCAAATCCAACGGGTTGCGCGGCCGCTTTGGCGAGTATCGGATTGTTAGAAACAACAGAAATGCAAAACAACATTGCGCGCATCAATACCCAACATTTGGCTTTCGCCCAAAAAATAAAAACCCATCCTAAAGTCAAAACGACTCGGGTACTCGGAGTGATTTTTGCGTTAGAAATCAAAACCGACGACGCCGAAAGTTACTACGGAACCATGCGAACCAAACTCTACAATTTCTTTATCGAAAACGGTGTGATATTGCGACCAGTGGGAAATATCGTTTACATCTTACCGCCGTATGTGATGACCGACGAGCAATTAGCAAAAGTGTACCAAGTAGTTGAGCAAGCAGTTGAGGTGGTTTAAATTTTAGCACACAGATGCCACAGATTAAACAGATTTTAACGGATTTTTTTATCTGTGTCCATCAGTAGTATCCGTTTTATCCGTGTCCCAATGGGCTAGTCGGTTCGGTGGTTTGATTTTTAACCACAAAGCCCTTCGACACCAGATAAGTATCGGGAGTCGAAGACTTTTTCTTTGAGCAAGCGGTTGAGATGGTTTAAATTTTAGCACACAGATGCCACAGATTAAACAGATATTAATAGATTTTTTTGTCTGTGTTCATCAGTAGTATCCGTTTTATCCGTGTTCCAATGCGCTAGCTAGAAAGAGGGTTTAGTTTTTAACCGCAAAGAGCGCAAAGTTTTTACGCAAAGGTCCCAAAGGCTTAGCGTTCTTAGCGCCTTTTTAGCGTACTTAGCGGTTAAACTTTTTACTCCAAACTCCCAACTCCAAACGCCCAACTTTTTCCAAAGAATAACTACCTTTGCACTTCAGAATACTACCATGTTGAAAACCAAAATTGCCATTACTGCTCTAGCTTCTGTTTCGCCTTTAGGGAAGAACTCTGAATCGATTTGGAACAATTATCTTTCCCCAAAAACGCTAATTGCTACCCAAGAGTTTAATGGTAAAAGCCAATGGGTCGCAACGATTCCTGCGGAGATTAAAGCTGAGATGGATGACTTGCGAAAAGAAGACATCAAGTACAAAGCCTTAGACGAAACGGTTTTACTGGCGATATTGGCTTCGCGCCAAGCGATTGCAACTGCAGGTTGGCAACAAGGAGATGAGTTCGGAATCAACATTGGTTCGTCACGTGGCGCAACCCAATTGTTTGAAAAATACCACCAAGAGTTTTTAGAAACAGGCAAAACAGCCACACTAACTTCGCCCACCACTACGTTGGGAAATATCTCTTCATGGGTGGCGCATGATTTAAAAAGTGCCGGCCCTGAAATTTCCCATTCGATTACTTGTTCTACCGCTTTGCATGCGGTGTTAAATGCTGTGGCTTGGTTGCAATCGGGATTAGCAACTAAGTTTTTAGTGGGTGGAAGCGAAGCACCTTTGACCGCTTTTACTTTGGCACAAATGCAAGCTTTGAAGATTTATGCGAATCCAAATGATTGTCAGCCTGAGCTTACCGAATGGCCTTGTCGCGCTTTCGATTTTACCAAAACCAAAAACTCCATGGTTCTCGGAGAAGCGGCTTCAATAGCATGTTTAGAATTAGGCGAAAGCCCAAAAGCCTTAGGCTACATCACCGGTATTGGCTATGCGACGGACGATTTAGAACATAATATTTCAATCTCAGAAGAAGCCAAGTGTTTTCAGAAATCGATGGCAATGGCTTTGGGAAATACTCCATTAGCCGAAGTCGATGCGATTGTAATGCACGCACCGGGAACGTTAAAAGGTGATACTTCTGAATACAAAGCCATCCAAAAAATCTTTGGCAATAACTTGCCGATGCTCACCACCAACAAATGGAAAATCGGACATACTTTTGGGGCTTCCGGTATGCTGAATATTGAACTGGCATTGTTGATGATGCAACACCAAACGTTTATCGAAATTCCGTATGTCGGTGAACCTAATCCACGCAAAACCATTCGTAAAGTGTTGATTAACGCGGTTGGTTTTGGGGGTAATGCGGTGAGTGTGTTGGTGAGTAAAGAGTAGCCCTTCAACTCCCGATAACTATTGGGAAGTCGAAGACTCCAACTCCTTCATCTTCTCATAAACCAACTGACTTTCCCAACCCCTGCGCAATAAATAATCACAGAATTTTTTGTTCTTTTTTACGCCTTTTCTTTCGGTTAGGCTGTTCCAATGGCGTTCGGCTAATTGGTGAAAAGTTTCCTGATATTGTGCCTCGGAGATTTCCGTTAGTGCGGCTTTGATATTGGGTGCCGAAATATGCCTTTGCTTAAGTTCATTGACGATTCTGATTTTGCCCCAAGATTTGATGCGGTGTTTGCCTCGGGCAAAACTGCGGGCAAAGCGTTCTTCGTTGAGGAAATTGTGTTGCAGCAAATGCACGACTATCACATCAATCTCATCGCTTTTTAGGCCGAGTTGGTACAATTTATCGACCACTTCCTGATGACAACGCTCTTGGTAGGAACAGTAATATTCCAGTTTGAGTTGGGCTTCGGCTAGGGTTGGTTTTTCGGTCATGTTTGGCGGTGAATGAAAGGCAAAAGTAAGGGTTTTTGAGGGAATGGAGAAAAGGGAAGAGGGATAAGGGAAGAGGGATAAGGGATAAGGGATAAGGGAAGAGGGATAAGGGAAGAGGGATAAGGGATAAGGGAAGAGGGATAAGGGAAGAGGGATAAGGGATAAGGGATAAGGGAAGAGGGATAAGGGAAGAGGGAAAAAGGGATAAGACTTTTTTAGGGTACCGTTTCAATGCTGCGTAGCACAATTCTAGTGCAGAGCAGTACAATTCTTGATCGGGAAAGCACAATTCTTAGTAAGGAAAGCACAGTTTTTATGCAGGAAAGCACGATTCTTAATCAGGAAAGCACAGTTTTTAGTTAGGAAAGCACAGTTTTTAGTTAGGAAAGCACGATTCTTAGTAAGGAAAGCACAGTTTTTAGTTAGGAAAGTACAATTCTTAATTAGGAAAGTGCAATTCTGGATAAGAGCAGTACTTTTTTAACTCTCGCATTACTGCTTCAAGGTGCTACACCGGCGTTCAGGATTCTTTTGTGAACCAACTGATTTTGGGGTACAATGACCGATAAAAAGAAGCTTTATAATGCCGGTCATTATTTTTCGATTCTTATATTTAAATTATTGTTTGTCAAACTATTGCGGTTCTTTTTTTGTAAAAGTTCTACAGGTTTTAAGGGCTTTGTAGGACTTAGATTTAATTAACCGATAAAATTACAATTTGTTAATCTTTTCTTGGGGGAAATAGCTTGTGAATTAATATTTTAGCAGTAGTTTTGTATGCCCTTTTTTCTACTTGTTCAGGCTTGACTTTTTTTCTAAGTCAAAACCAAACAGATAACTATGAAACTATTTGATTAAAATTGTATGAAATTTAAATTATTACTCGTTGCCTTTTTTGTTTTGGTACTGAACTCTGTTAGTTCGTATGGGCAACTTTTGCAATGGAATACTTTTGGAAATGCCGGAACTGAAACGACAGAGCCTAGTGTTGCCAATGATGCTAATGTGGCAGCCGCTAGTTTAACGCAAGGAACGATATCTGCTCTTGCTAATGGTAACCGTTTTGGTGGAGGTGATTGGTGGAATACAGGTAATTCAACTAATAATACTTTAGCAGAAGCTATTGCAGGGAATGATTACATCCAATTTATAGTTACGCCTAACGTAGGTTTTTCTTTTACACCGACTTCCCTTGTTTTTTATTGGGACAGGTCGGGGACAGGCCCTTCTAATGTAACCCTTCGTTCTTCTTCCGATGGTTATGCTACAGATTTAGGAACAGTTACAGGAATGACAAGTGGTGGTGCCTCTACAACTACGGCAAGAACAATCACAATTTCAGGCTTAACCAATATTACCACAGCAACCACTTTCAGACTTTATGGATATGGCGCTACAGCAACAGGAGGAACAGGTGGATTTGACAGCTCTTCATCTTTTAATAACGTAGTTTTAAACGGTACTACTGTTGCCACCGGACCTTGTAGTGATCCAAGTGCACAAGACACTTCGATATTGCTTACCAACAGAACCGTTGGCGGTATTGATATTGCTTGGACAGAGTCAGCCTCGGCGACCGGTTCCTTAGTAGTCATCAGACCTACCGCTGCTACGGCTACCGCACCAACAGATAATACCGATTACATTCCAGATTTAGCTTGGGCAACCGCCGGGCAGATAGATACCAACAACCGAGTAGTGTATAGGGGAACCGGTGCTTCAGTGACCAACATTACCGGTTTGGCTCCCGAAACACAATATACCGTAATGATTTATGCCTACAATACCGGTGGAGGAGGTACTATTTGTTACCGACAGGCTACACCTTTGACGGCTACTTTTAGAACATTGGCTACAGAGCCTACAGCTCAGGCGGCTTCTGTTACTTGCGGTGTTTCAACTTTAAACGCCATAACATTAAATTTTCCACGTGCCAATCTTATAGGGGGTGATGGTTATCTTATTTTATACCGAGTAGGAGGAGCTTCAACCGGTGCTCCTGTAGATGGGACTAATTATACCGGAGGAACACCTGTAGGGAACTATCTAGTTCATGGTTTTACGCCCAATTCAGGAACCACGTTAACCTATAATGCAAACGGTTTAAGTCCGGGCACTACTTATCATTTTTTATTGGTGCCTTATAATATGTCGTCAGATGCTGATACCACTACTTTAAACTATAGAATATCCGGTACAATAGCGGCAACCAGTTGTACCACCTTATCACTCAGTACTGCTTCTGATATTATAGCGGTTGGAAGTTCAGAAGCGGGTACTATTTCCAGTACGGTTAATGGGGTCACCATTGCCAATGTTTCCAATGGGGTTCAAGTATGGCAAATCACGGTTAGAGACGGCGGCGCTTCAGCAGATGCCGATTCTAGTCCAACGATTTTAAACGCATTTACCATCGCGCAAGCGGCAGGTAACGAAGTAGGGACTTGGTCTGATGCTATATTTTCTATAGGATTGTTTGACGGCGCTACTTTTATTGCTAATGGCACCGTTACCGGAACGCAAATAACCTTTAGTGGTTTAAATGTTTCCGTGGCCGATAATACCTCAAAAACACTATCGTTGCGACTGTCTTTAAAATGTCCTTTAGGCGCAGATGCTTTGGATGGTGAAGATATTGTTTTTTCTATTTCTAATGCTAATACTACATTCTCGGCTACGGGTTCCGGAAAGTCGGCATTCACGGCAGCCGTTTCTACCAATGGCACTAATGTTATTGATGTACAAGCTACCAAATTGGTGTTTTCAACCCAGCCTACCACAACCGGATTAGATCTTGGTATGTCAACGGTAGAGGTAAGAGCATATGATGCTTGTAACAACTTAGATACCGGTTTTACTAATGCGGTTTCTTTGACCAGTTCGGGAACGATGAATGCTGTTACGCCGGTTGCGGCAGTAGGAGGTATTGCAACATTCTCGGGAATTGTTCATACGGTTATTGGAACTAATTTGACACTAACCGCTTCTTCAACTGTTACCGGGGCTACCAGTACCAATTTTGATATTATTGAAGTTACAATTTTTAATACCGGAGAGTTGCTTTTCGTTGGTTATGACGGACAAGTTGCTACCGGTTCCGACGATGAATATTTAATAGCCACTATGGTTGATATTAAACCGGGGACTCAGTTTTCTATAGTGAACTCTCGCTATGAAGCCGGTGCAGTGGCCAACGACAGAACAGATAAATGGGGCGGCGGCGGCGATAATGCCTCAGAGGCACCTTATACGGCTTTGATTACTTACAATGGAACTTCGGATATACCGGCTGGATCTGTTTTAGTAATTACCACAGATAATTCTGCGAATTGGTTTGGGAGTGTAGCGGTAATCACCGGTACTACGACTACTACAAGGACAGCTGATTTTAGTGGTTCTTTGGTTTTTGGGACTACTTTTAATCCTAACATTTCTGTCAATGATTCCGATCAGATGTATTTAATTCAAGGGAATTTTGTGTCAGATGGTTCTATTGATGTTGACCAAGCCAACTATATCCTTTCGGGAAGATTGTTGCATGGTTTAACCAATAGAGCGGCGTGGGTGCCATTAACAAATGCTTGTAATGGAGATTCCTCAGGAGGAAATACCAGAGAATCAAGATTACCGGCGGCTTTGACGTGTTTTAATGTTGAAAGTGTGTTGGTAAATGGGGAGTCAGGGTTTTATGAAAATGATAAAGAACACGGTTTGGCTACCATTAGACAAATCATTACTGCAGTTAGCAATGTGGCATCCAATTGGACTTTAAGTAACGGCGGTTATACCAAAGACCCTACGTCATCTTTGACCACTCGTGCGGCAAAGACATTCCTTATCGGGCCTAGTAATCCGGCAGGTTCATGGGTTGGTAATGTTGACACAAATTGGTTCAATTGTGCGAATTGGGAAGGGCTTAAAGTGCCTGACAATGATACCGATGTAGTATTGAGTGCTTCCTCTGTTAATGATGCAGTAGTGGATGCTACAGCAGTTTATTCAGATGATTACAATGACATTGCTACTTGTAATAATTTGAGTATTACCGACCTGAAAGTTCAAGTGGAAGCGAGCACCAACAATATTCTTGAAGTGCATGGTAATTTGAGTATTAGTGCTTCGGGCGTATTAGATATGGATGAAGGCAATTCGAGTAATGCTGATGGAATCATTAAACTAACCGGTAATTGGACCAATAGTGTTGGTACCGCCGCTTTCTTAGAAGGAAACGGAACCGTTGAGTTTCTTGGTACAACACCACAATTAATTAGTAGTGCTGACATAGTAGGAACAGAAACTTTTCACCATGTTATTTTAGACAATGATTTTGATACCGCGGTTTCTAACAACTTAATCGCAACAGGCAATTTAACGGTAAGAACCGGTAGAGCCGTTTCTATAGATACAAACGGATTTATAAAAGCTTATAAAACATTGGATCATAGTGGTACTATGACTATTGAAAGTGGTGGTCAATTGATTCAGGTTGATGATATCGATACCAATACAGGAACCTACACCGGGACAAGTTTTGTGATAAGAAGAAACTACACCGCCAAAGACATTGATTATGTGTATTGGAGTGCGCCGACGAAGTTGTTTAATGTTGCCAATTTACCCAATGGTTACCGATATGTTTGGAATCCGCTTTTTAATAATTTCAATTTAACGCAAGGCAACTGGGTAGCTCCTCCAACACTTCAAATGCAAACCGGAACCGGATATATCGCCCGAACCTTTAATGGTTCAGACACAGCGATTACGCTTCCTTTTAGTTTTAACGGTCAGCCCAACAATGGTTCGATTACGAGTGTGAACGTTTCCAGAGGAACTTATTTTGGGGATGGTATTACTACCGGATTGCCTTATGATGCAGAACCGTCCAATCCTAATAATATCAATACAACAAGATGGGACGACAACTGGAATTTGGTAGGGAATCCATATCCATCTCCCTTAAATGCAGAAGCGTTTTTAGATGAAAATACTAATTTAGAAGGTTTTATCAACCTTTGGACGCACGACAGTGAGCCAACCTTGATAAATGACCCTTTTTATGCTGACTTTGCTTATAATTATGACACTGATGATTATATCACTTATAATGGGACAGCTACCATCAATGGGCCTACCGGTTTCAATGGAAATATTGCTTCGGGTCAAGGATTTTTTGTCTTAATGGCCGATGGTCCTGCCGCCACGCAGTCCATTGAATTCAATAATGCCATGAGAAGTGATTTGGTTAATAATTTGGTTTACGACAATTCTCAGTTTTACAGAACAACCAATGGAGTAAATCAAGCTACTGATGTTGTTGAAAAAAGTAGAATTTGGTTAGACATTGTTTCTGCTCAAGGTCAAGTTAGCAGAACAGTGGTTGGTTATGTGACAGAAGCAACCAATAATAAGGATAGATTATATGATGCCGTTACTGGTGCAAAAGGGTTAAAGCTTTATTCCTTCACAGAGGATTATGAGTTGCAAGAATTTTGTATTCAAGGTAGAGCATTGCCATTTGTCAATACAGATACAGTAAGATTAGGTTTTAATGTCACAGCATCCGGTAGTTATTCGGTCGCTATTTCAACAGTTGATGGATTGTTCGTAAATGACCAAAATATTTATTTAGAAGATAAGTTTTTGAATATTATTCATGATTTAAAATTATCGCCTTACACTTTTACTACAGAAAGAGGAAGATTTGACAACAGATTTGTATTGCGCTATACAGATGGTTCGGCTTTGGGCAATCACGATTTTGATACTTTAAACAATAGTGTTGTGGTCGCTAGTAATAAGGGTCAAATGACGATAAAATCATATTTACAAACGCTGGAAGAAGTAACGGTTTATGATATATTGGGAAGACAATTGTTCAACCAAAAAGGAATTGGGACAAATGATTTAATGACGTCTAACATCTCCATGAGTCAACAATCGGTAATCGTTAAGATTAAATTGGAAAGTGGAATAGTAGTAACCAAAAAGGTACTCCTATAAAGCTATATAATTATAAAAGAAAAGTCCCAAGCTAAATTAGTTTGGGACTTTTTTTATGTGGCTTAGGAATTATTTTCCTTTAGTTGACGCTTCTAAATTGCGTTCAATTTGATGACCCGGACGCGTCCATTTTGGTTTTTCGCCAAGGGCTTGGAATTGCGAATCTTCTGCTTCAACAGTGGTTGGTTGCATGATTTTGATAAATGGTTTTTGAGGAACTAAACCAAGAGTTTCAAACATTTTCATGTCTTCATTCACATCAGGGTTTGGCGTAGTCAATAGTTTATCGCCTGCAAAAATTGAATTGGCACCGGCAAAGAAGCACATGGCTTGACCTTCGCGAGACATTTCGGTTCTTCCGGCAGACAAACGCACTTGGGTTTCCGGCATCACGATACGCGTGGTAGCTACCATACGAATCATTTCCCAAATTTCAACCGGTTTTTCGTTTTCCATCGGTGTTCCTTCAACGGCTACTAAGGCATTAATCGGCACAGATTCCGGTTGCGGATTTAAAGTAGATAAAGC